>DASSJV010000027.1:0-45633 GCA_035691005.1 Gaiella sp.
GAAGATCGAGCCGAACATCCCGAAGAACATCAGGAACGAGGCGGTGTTCGCGAGCGCGAAGGTCCGGCTCCGGAAGAAGCGCATCGGCAGCATCGGCGTGCGGGCGCGCACCTCCCACGCGACGAAGGCGACGACGAACGCGACGCCGAGGACGAGCGAGCCGACGATCTCGGGGCTCGCCCAGCCCTGGCCGTTGCCGCGCACGAGCCCCCAGACGATCCCGAACAGGCCGACGCTGGCCAGCGCGAGCCCCGGGAGGTCGAGCTTGCCCTCGGGGCCGTGGCTCTCCTCCAGCCGTCGCAGCGCGAGCGGGACGAGCACGAGGCCGATCGGGACGTTTAGCCAGAAGATCCACTGCCAGGCGATCCCCTCGACGACGGCGCCGCCGACGAGCGGCCCGAACGCGATTGCCAGCCCGCCGATGCCGCCCCACGCGCCGAGCGCGAGCCCGCGCTTCTCCGGCGGGACGGCAGCGCTCAAGAGCGTCAGCGTAAGCGGCATCACGATCGCGCCTCCGACGCCCTGTACCGCACGCGCGACGTTGAGCGCCTCGACGCTCGGGGCGAGCGCCGCGGCGACGGAGCCGAGCGTGAAGATCGCGAGCCCGAGCGCGAACATCCTCTTGCGACCGAAGCGGTCGCCGAGGGCCGCGCCGGTCAGCAGGAAGACGGCGAACGTCAGCGTGTAGGCGTTCACGGTCCACTCGAGCTGCTCCAGCGACGCGCCGAGGTCGGTGCGGATCACCGGGAGCGCCGTGGTCACGACGAGGTTGTCCAGCGAGACCATGAACAGCGCGACCGACGTGATCGCGAACGTCCAGAGGGTCGAGGTGCGCTGGGTCATGGGTGCCTCCATTCTTTCGTGATCAGTCACTCACATCGAAGGTCGAGAAAAACGCGGTCAACGCCCTCTCAGCGCGACGAGCTTCTCCGGGCCGAGAAGCCCTTCGAGAAGCCGAGTCGCCCACGGCTCGCGGGATCCCCAGATGTCCATCGCCGCGAGCACGTTGAGCAGCATCCCCGCGCCGAACCACCGGGTGACCGCCTCGGAGTCGAGACCCGAGACGGTCTCGACGAACAGGTGGAGCGACCCGAAGCCGGCGCGCATCGCCTCGCGGATCTCCGGGTCGTCGCAGGCCGCGTGCGCCTGGAGCTGCGCGAGGAGCCTCGTGCGGTCTCCCGTGACCATCGCGACGTACGCGGCGCCCATCGCCTCGAGCGCTTCCTCCCCCCGGAGGTCGCCCGCAGCCGCCCGGAAGAGCTCCAGCGTGTCGGCCATGCACCGCTCCACCGTCGCGACGAACAGCTTCTTCTTCGTCCCGAACAGGCGGAAGAGGTATGGCTGCGAGATCCCGGCCGCGCGCGCGATGTCCTCGGTCGACGTGCCGTGCAGGCCGCCGTGGGCAAAGGCCTCGAGCGCTGCGGCAAGCACGGCCTCGCGCCGTTCCTCGGCCGTATGCCTGATGGTCGCGCTCATGTTGTAAGTGATAACTCACAACCACACCTCGTGTCAAGTCGCCGGAGTGCGCATGTGCTTGGCTACGGCCGATGGACGTCCACACCCCGCGCACGCTCGACGAGGCGCTCCGGCTCAGGGCGGAGCTGCCCCAGGCCCGCGTCGTGCAGGGCGGGACCGACGTGCTCGTCGAGCTGAACTTCGGCCGCTCGCGCCCTGAGGCGCTCCTCAACCTCGCCGAGCTCGGCGAGCTCCGGGGTTGGGCGCGCGAGAACGGCGAGCTGCGGCTCGGCGCCGGGCTGACGTACACCGAGGCGATGCGCGCCGAGCTCGCGGAGCTCGTCCCCTCGCTCGCCGAGGCGTCGCGCACGGTCGGCTCGCCGCAGATCCGCAACCGCGGCACGATCGGCGGCAACCTCGGCACCGCCTCCCCCGCCGGCGACGCCCTGCCACCCCTCCTCGTCGAGCGCGCTCGGGTCGAGATCGCGAGCGTCCGCGGCGTGCGGACGCTGCCGCTCGAAGAGTTCCTGCTCGGCGTCAAGCGAAACGCGCTCGAGCCGGACGAGCTCGTCACGGCCGTGCGCCTACGCCCGAGCAGAGCCGCGCAGACCTTCATGAAGGTCGGCCCGCGGAACGCGATGGTGATCGCGATCTGCTCGCTCGCCGTCGCGGTCGACCCAGAGGCGGGCGAGATCCGCGCTGCCTTCGGCTCCGCCGCGGTCACCGCGACGCGCGTCACCGTGCCGCTCGCGGAGGCCGCGTCGCTGCCCGAGCGGGTCGGGGAGGCGGCCAGCCCGATCGACGACGTCCGCGCGACCGCCGCCTATCGCCGTCACGCGTTGCGCGTGCTCGCCGGACGCGCGCTCGAGAGGTGCCTCCGCGCGTGAAGATCACCCTGACCGTCAACAGCGAGCGGCGCGAGGCCGACGTGTGGGGCGGCGAGAGCCTTCTCACCGTGCTCCGCGACACGCTCGAGCTGCCCGGCTCGAAGAACGCGTGCGAGCAGGGCGAGTGCGGCTCGTGCTCGGTCCTGCTCGACGACGAGCTCGTCTGCTCGTGCCTCGTGCTCGGCGCGCAGGCCGACGGGCACGAGGTGGTGACGGTCGAGGGGCTCGCCGACGGCGATGCGCTCAGCCCCGTCCAGCAGGCGTTCGTCGACGCGGGCGCGGTGCAATGCGGCTTCTGCACGCCCGGGCTCGTCGTCGCGGTCACCGACCTGCTCGCGCGGATCCCCGACCCGGACGACCACGAGATCCGCGAGGCGCTCTCCGGGAACCTCTGCCGCTGCACCGGCTACGCGAAGATCTTCGACGCGGTGCACCTGGCCGCGGAGCGTCGATGAGCGTCACCGCGCCTCGGACGACGGTGCGCGTCGGAAAGGTCGGCGAGCGGCTCCTCCGCGACGACGCCGTCCCGAAGGTGAGGGGCTCGTTCGACTATTCCAGCGACCTCTCGGCGCCGGGGATGCTCTGGGGCGACACGCTGCGGAGCCCGCATCCGCACGCACGGATCGTCTCGATCGACCTCTCGCGCGCGCTGTCGCTCCCCGGCGTGCACGCGGTCCTCATCCACGCCGACGTGCCCGGCCGGAAGACGTACGGCCTCGAGTTCCCCGACCAGCCTGTGCTCGCGATCGACCGCGTGCGCTACGTCGGCGAGCCGGTCGCAGTCGTCGCCGCCGACCACCCGGAGCAGGCGCGCAAGGCCCTCGCTGCGATCGCGGTGGAGTACGAGCCGCTCGAGCCGGTGGTCGACATGGAGCGCGCGCTCGAGCAGAAGCCGCTTCACCCCGACCGGCCGACCATGGGCCACGGCTATCTCGACGATCCGCGCCCGAACGTCGTGCGTCACCTCGTGATCCGCCACGGCGACCCCGACACGGACGGCGAGGTCGTCGTGCACGGCGAGTACGAGGTGGGGATCCAGGACCAGGCGTTTCTCGGCCCGGAGTCGGGCCTCGCCGTGCCGGACGGGGAGGGCGGCGTCGACGTCCACGTCGCCACCCAGTGGCTCCACGTCGACCGCGACCAGGTGGCACCGTGCCTCGACCTCCGGCCCGAGCAGGTGCGGATCCACCTCGCCGGTGTCGGCGGCGCGTTCGGCGGCCGCGAGGACCTCTCGATGCAGATCCACGGGGCGCTCCTCGCCCTCCACACGGGTCGCCCGGTGAAGATGAGCTACGACCGCGAGGAGTCGTTCACGGGTCACGTCCATCGCCATCCGGCGCGCGTCTGGTGCGAGCACCGCGCGACGCGCGAGGGTCGGATCACGTGCGTGCGGATGCGGATCCTGCTCGACGGCGGCGCGTACGCGTCGAGCTCGACCGCAGTCGCTTCGAACGCCGCCTCGTTCGCGCTCGGCCCGTACCGCGTCGACAACGCGCTGATCGAGGCGACCGCCCTCTACACGAACAACCCGCCGTGCGGTGCGATGCGCGGCTTCGGGGCGGTGCAGACGTGCTTCGCCGCCGAGGCGCAGGTCGACCGGCTCGCCGCCGAGCTCGGCATCGACCCCGTCGAGCTGCGGCTGCTCAACGCGCTCGAGCCCGGAGACTCCCTCCCCACCGGCCAGGTCGTGACCGGGTCGCTCCCGACGCGCGAGGTGATCCGCCGCGCTGCCGCGCTGGCGATTCCGGCGGAAGAGGGGCTCCCTCGCGACCCGCTGCGACTCCCCGGCGGTGCGGGCAACACGACGCGCGGCGAGGGAGTCCGGCGCGGCGTCGGCTTCGCGCTCGGGTTCAAGAACATCTGCTACTCGGAGGGCTTCGACGACTTCTGCGCCGCCCGCGTGGTGCTGCGCGCGGACGGCGGCGCAGTCGTCCACTCGGCGGCGGCCGAGGTCGGGCAGGGCGTCATCGGGGTGATCCTCCAGGTGGCGCGCACGGAGCTCGGGACGGACGACGTCACGCTCGCGCCGTCCGCGACCTCGTCCGTCGGCTCGGCGGGTTCCGCGTCGGCGTCGCGGATGACGTGGATGGCGGCCGGCGCCGTGCGCGACGCGTGCCGCGCCGCGCTCGAGGAGCGCGAGCGGCAGGGCGGCGGGGAGGTCGACGTCGAGCGCGTCTACCGCCATCCGCGCACGACGCCGCTCGATCCCGAGACCGGCCAGATCACCGGCGAGCGCGCGCACGTGGCGCTCGCGGTCGCGGCGATGCGCGTCGTCGTCGAGGTGGACGTCGATCTAGGGCTGACGCGGGTCGTCTGGGTCGGGACGGCGCAGGACGTCGGCCGGGCGGTCAACCCGCTCGCGGTCGAAGGCCAGATCGAGGGCGGCACGGCCCAAGGGCTCGGGCTCGCGCTGATGGAGGAGCTCGTCACGCGGGACGGCGCGATCCTCAACGCGAGCTTCACGGACTACCTCATCCCGACCGCGCTCGACATGCCGCCCGTCGACATCGAGCTGATCGAGGAGCCGGAGCCGGACGCGCCCTACGGCGCGAAGGGCGTCGGCGAGCCGCCGACCGTCGTCTCGACCGCGGCGATCCTCTCCGCGCTCCGCGACGCCACCGGACGCCCGCTGGCGCGGGTGCCCGTGCGCCCGGACGACATCTGCCTCTAGCGGACGCGGAACCCCCGGCCCGTCGCCGGTGTAGAAGCCATGACGATGGGACCCGCACGCCGACGGAGAGCGGAACTGGGCCGCCTCACGTGCATGCTCGCCGCGCTGGGCGTCGCCGCCGCCGGGCCCGCGAGCGCCGCCTCGGACGAGAGCGTCGCCTGCCCCGTGACGGTTCCCGGTCGACCGAGCGCTTCCGGCGGAGGTGCGAGAGCATTCAGCTACGGGGGACACCGGCTCCGCGTCCACATCTACTGGCCCGGTGGGACGCTTCCGGCCGGGATGCTTCCCGACGGGGGCTCCATGGCGACCGTCGCCCAGGATGGATCGATCCATGCCAAGGTCGGCTGGTGGCGGGGCGGACCGGGTCGACTCCGGATCACCGGCCGTCGCCTCGACGGCCCTGCCTCTGCGCTTCACGCGCACGTGCCGGCGGGCTACGGAGCGCGAGGGTTTCAGCCGAGCGGCATCGTCTTTCCGACCCCGGGCTGCTGGCGCGTCGTCGGAACGTCCGGGGACGCCCGACTGGCCTTCGTCGTCCGGGTGACGACGCTGCCCCCGCCGTGAGGTCTCGCTACGCGAAGCGCAGGAGCGCTGTCGCGACCCGGTCGACCTCGTCCTCTCTCATCGTCCCGGCGAACGGGAGCGCGAGCGCTCGTGCGAAGGCGGCGTCGGCGCCCGGGAACGAGCCCCGGTCGCGGTAGGCGGCCAGCGTGTTGACCGCGTACGTCCCGATCTGCGCCTCGATTCCCTCCGACCTGAGCGCGGAGAGCGCCTCGTCGCGACGGTCGAGCGTGACGACGTACGCCTGCCAGCCGTGGCGGTCGCCCTCGCGCGCCCGAGGGACGCCGACCGCGTGCTCGATCCGCTCCTCGTACCAGCCGGCGACGCGCTCTCGCGCCGCGAGGAGCGCCTCCAGGCGCTCGAGCTGCGGGACGCCGAGCGCGCAGAGCACGTCGGCCAGCCGGTAGTTCAACCCGGGCACGGGGATGTCGGTCGTCGCCCCGTCCGCGATCCCGTGGTGGCGGAGACGGCGGACCGCCGCGGCGAGCTCCTCCTCGTCCGTCGTCACCGCGCCGCCCTCGCCCGTCGTGACGATCTTCCGCGGGTGGAACGAGAGGCATGCCATCAGCCCGAGCGCGCCGCACGGCGTGCCGCGATAGGTCGCGCCGAGCGCCCCGGCGGCGTCCTCGACGAGCGGCACGTCCTGCGGCACGGCAGTCTGCAGCTCCTCCCACTCGACAGGGCGCCCGAACAGGTGGACGGCGAGCACGGCGCGCGTGCGGGGCGTCACCGCCTCCGCGACGAGCTCCGGGCGAACGAGAAACGTCTCGGGGTCGACGTCGACGAGCACCGCTCGGCCGCCGCACAGCTCCACCGCGTTCGCCGTCGCCGGAAACGTGTAGGCGGGGACGATCACCTCGTCGCCCTCGCCGATGCCGAGGGCGAGCATCGCGAGGTGGAGCGCCGCCGTCCCCGAGGAGACGGCGACCGCGTCGGCCGTCCCGACCGCGCGCGCGAGCGCCTGCTCGAACCGCGCGACCCACGGGCCCATCGTCAGCTGGCCGCTCTCGAGCACCTCGGCGACCGCCGCAAGCTCCTCCTCGCCCACGTCGGGACGGGCGAGCCTGATCGGCTCTGCCGTCACGCCGCCGCGCCGAGGCGGGCGCGGTACCAGGCGATCGTCCGCTCGAGCCCCTCGTCGAGCTCGATCGCCGCCTCGAACCCGAGCAGCGTCTGCGCCTTCGCGACGTTCGGGATGCGCAGCTCGACGTCCGTGTAGCGGAGCGGGACGAAGCGGATCTCGCCGGGGCACCCCGTGAGCCGCTTGATGCGGGTCGCGAGGTCGTAGATCGTCACGGCCGACCGTGCGTTGCCGATGTTGAAGCTCTCGCCGATCGCGGCCGGGTGCTCGAGCGCGAGGAGCACCGCCTCGACCATGTCGTCGACGTAGCACCAGGCCCGGATCTGCGAGCCGTCGCCGTGGATCTCGAGGTCACGTCCTGCGAGCGCCGCCTCGATGAACGCCCGGATCGCGCCGCCGCCGATCTGGCCGGGCCCGAAGATGTTGAACGGCCGCACCGAGACCGCGGGCAGCTCGAGCTCGGAGTGGTACGCGTGGGACATGTGCTCGCCGGCGAGCTTCGAGACGGCGTACGTCCAGCGCGCCTCGCCGACCGAGCCGATCGTCGTGACGTGCGCCTCCTGCACGTTGAACGCGTACTGGCCGAACACCTCGCTCGTCGAGAACTCGACGAACCGCTCGACCGTGTCCTTCGTCGCGAGCGCCGCCTCGAGCGCGTTGTACGTGCCGATCACGTTGACCCGCATCGTCCGCACCGGGCTCGTGAGGACGGTGTCGACGCCCGCGATCCCTGCCGCGTGGACGACGTGCGTCGCGCCGGCGACGAGCTCCGTGAGGCGCTCGGGGTCGAGCACGTCGCCCTCCTCGAAGCGGAAGTTCGGGTGCTCCTCGAGCTCCGTGCCGGAGAGCGCGTCGCGGTGGAGGTTGTCGACCGCGACGACCTCGTTCGCGTCGACGAGCCGCCGCGCGAGGGTCGTCCCGATGAACCCGGCCCCGCCGGTGATCACGATGCGCTTGCCCTGGAGCGCCACGCCGGGATCGTAGTCGAGCCTTTCTGCGGGCCTTCTTGCCACCGTCCCGCACGGGCCGTGGACCGGTGCGCGGGCCACGTCTCACACCCGGGCGCCGTCCCGTGGGACCTGTCCTCCTCGGCCCGCACCTTCTACCGGGCCACCGACCTCCTCCCCACGAGTCGAGCCTAACGGCGAATCTCGTGCAGAGGGGACACGGATTCGTGCCGACTTCGTGACGCCGTGGCCCCGCCGCGTCCTAGGTCACTGCGCCGGGCGCGGGGGCGCGGGGGCGCGGGATACTACGGGCCGATGCTCACGCTGCTCGCGACCTTCGGCGAGCCCACCGGCCAGGGGTGGACGCAGGTCGGGTACCTCGCGCTCGCCTTCGTCCTCTCCTCGCTGATCGGCTTCGAGCGGGAGCTGCGCCAACGGAGCGCCGGGCTGCGCACGCACGCCCTCGTCGGCGTCGCCTCGGCGCTGATCATGCTCGTCTCGAAGTACGGCTTCACCGACGTCCTCGGCGACCGGGTCATCCTCGACCCGTCGCGCGTCGCGGCCCAGATCGTCTCCGGCATCGGCTTCATCGGCGGCGGCCTGATCTTCGTCCGCCGGGACGCCGTCCGGGGCCTGACGACGGCGGCGACGATCTGGCTCACCGCAGGCGTCGGGATGGCCGCAGGTGCGGGTCTGCCGATCCTCGCGTGCCTCGTCACGGGCGCGCACTTCGTCGTCGTGTACGGCTTCACGCCGCTCGTGCGCCGTCTGGAGCGGCTGTCCAGCGGGGTGCGGCAGTCGGTGCTCCGGATCACCTACCGCGACCAGCCGGGCATCCTCCGCCAAGTCATGTCGCGCTGCACCGGCCGCGGCTATGCCGTCGCGGAGCTGACGACGGAGCAGGTACCGGATCATGAGCAGGCGCTCGGGCTCGTCTCGGTGACGATGCGCATCTCCGGGCCGGGGGCCGTCCCGGAGCTCGTCGCCGAGCTCAGCGAGATCGAGGGCGTGCTCGGCATCCGGGTGGAGGAGTCGGACGAGGGCGAGTGACCCCGCGGGCGGCGCGGAACGGGTCGTCTAGCATCGCGCCGTGCCCGGAGTCCTCTTCGTCGGCGCGGGCCGCGAGCAGCGCCCCGCCATCGTCGGTGCCCGCGAGCGGGGGTATCGCGTCGTCGCGGTGGACGCGGACGCGGGGGCGGTCGGGCTCGGGCATGCGGACGTCGCGGAGGTCGCGGACGTCGGCAGCGCCCCCGCGCTCGCCGAGCTGGCGCGTCGCCACGGCGTCGACGGAATCCTGACCATCGGGGTCGATGGTGCCGCGCCGGCCGTCGCCGACGCAGCCGAGCGGGCCGGTCTCCCGACGATCGGCGCGACGACCGCTCACCGGTTCTCGCACGTCCTCGCGCTCCGGCGGACGCTCGCCGAGGAAGGCGTGCCGCAGCCCGCCTACGCCGCCGTGCGCACCCTCGCCGAGGGCCGGGCCGCGATCGACGTCGTCGGCCTTCCCGCCGTGCTGAAACCGGCCGACGCGGGCGGTCAGCGCGGGCTCTTCCGCATCGGCGAGCCCGGCGACCTCGAGTCGCACCTCCACGCGTCGCTTGCGGAGTCGCCCACGCACGAGGCCGTACTCGAGTCGTATGTCGAAGGCGTGGAGATGAACGCGATCGTCGTCGCCCGCGGCGGTACCCCGCAGCTCGTGTCTCTCTCCGACCGGCTCACACCGCCGGGCGACGGGTTCGGGGTCGCGGTGGCACACCTCCATCCCGCCGGGATCCATTCGGATCAGCTCGCTGCGACGGAGCGGCTCGCGGAGCGAACCGTGTCCGCGCTCGGGCTGCGGGACGGGGTCGCGCTCGTCCAACTCGTGGCGACGCCTGATCGCGAGCTCTCGATCGTCGGGACGTCGGCGGGCGTACCGGGCGGCCGCTTGGCCGAGCTCGTGCAGCACGCGGTCGGCGTCGACCTGCTGGATCTCGCGCTGCGATTCTCGCTTGGCGAGGAGGTTTCCGACGAGGCGGTGCGGCCGCGGGGCTCCCGGCCCGTGGCTATCCGCTTCCTCACCGCCGCCCCCGGACCGCTCCCGGCCGGGCGTGTCAGCCGCGTGGGCGCGCTCGGCCCCGTCCTCTCGGCCGAGGGCGTGCTCGAGGCCGAGGTGTTCCTCGCCGCCGGTGACGTCGTTGGCCCGCTCCGCCGAGCGGACGACCGGCACGGGTACGTCCTCGCGACCGGGCCGACGACGGTCGACGCGCTCGCGAACGCCGACGACGCGGTGGAGCTTCTGGTCGTCGAGGCCGATTGACGCCGTGGCCTGCGCGTTCACCCTCGACCACTACCGCGAGATCCTGCGCGCCGCGCGCGAAGGCGGCTACCGGTTCGCAGGCTTCGACGGGCCGCCCGCCCACGGCGACCTCCTCCTCCGGCACGACGTCGACCTCTCGCTCGAGGCGGCGCTCGCGATGGCCGAGCTCGAGGCCGAGGAGGACGCGACGACGACGTACCTTCTGATGACCCGCTCCGTCTTCTACAACCTCGCCTCGCGCGAGGGCGAGGCCGCGCTCGGGCGGCTGCGCGCCCTCGGCCACCGCGTCGGGCTCCACGCGGTCTATCCCGACGCCGACCTCGACGAGCGCTTCGACCGGGTCGTCGCCTGGCACAACCCCGAGCCCGCGTACATGAGCGCGCCGATCGACGGCGCGGTGAACGTCATGGAGGAGACGTACTTCTACCCCGCGACGTACCGGTCGGACTCGAACCACCGCTGGCGCTCGGGCTGCCCGCACGAGGGGCTCCGGGCCGGTGCATTCCCGTGGCTCCAGCTGCTCGTCCACCCGGAGATCTGGGTCTATCCCGGTGAGACGATGGGTCGCACGATGGGGGCGATGCTCGACGCGCAGCGCGCGCAGCGGCTCGCGTTCCTCGCCCAGGACAGGATCGACCTCGGATGACCGAGGCGCCGCTCGCCGGCGGCGACGTCAACATCGGCGAGCACGTCGTCGTCCGCGTCGACGACACCGTACGCCGTCCACGCAGCGACAGGGCCGACGCGGTCCACGCCCTTCTCCGCCACTTCGAGTCGGTCGGGTTCGACGGCGCCCCGCGCTTCCTCGGGGTCGACGAACGCGGCCGTGAGGTTCTCTCGTTCGTCGAGGGAGAGCCGGCGTTGAAGCCCGTGCCCGCGGACGACGGAGTCGTGCGCGACCTCGGACGCCTCCTGCGCCGCATGCACGACGCGCAGGCGGGGTTCGCGCTTCCCGCCGCCGTCGAGTGGCCGGCCGACCTGCCCGTCGAGGCGACAGCCGAATCCGTCGTCTGCCACAACGACCTCTTCTGGCCGAACGTGATCTTCCGCGGAGGTCGCCCGGTCGCGCTGATCGACTGGGACCTCGCGGCGCCGGCGCCACGGCTCTTCGACGTCGCCTCGGCGGCGAACTACTGGGTGCCGCTCCGCCCCGACGAGCAGGCAGCGGCGTGGGGTGTGCCGACCGGGCGGCGCGGCGCGCGCCTTCGCCTGCTGTGCGACGCCTACGCGCTTTCGGACGACGAGCGCGCCGCCCTGCTCGACGTCGTCGGTCGGCTCAACGCGCTGGGCTACGAGGCGCACCGGAGGCTGGGTGGAATCGAGCGCCGGCCGGGCTGGCGAGAGATGTGGGACGCCGGGAGCGGCAACGAGATCCAGGCCCGCATCGCCTGGTTCGAGGCGGAGCGGGACAACCTGCTTGCATTCATCCGTTGAGCCTGCGACCCGTCACCGTGCTCGTCTCCGCCTCGGGCGCGCCCGGGACGGCGGCGCTGCTGCGCGCGCTGCGCGAGAACGGCGAGCGCGAGGTGCGGCTCGTCGGCACCGACCGCTCCGAGCGGTCGGTCGGCAAGCACCTCTGCGACGCGTTCCACCTCGTCCCCTCGGGCTCCGACCCTGGCTTCGTCGAGGCGGTGCTCGAGATCGTCGCCCGCGAGTCCGTCGACGTCGTCCTGCCGCAGTCGTCCTTCGACCTGCAGGCGCTCTCGGAGCAGCGCGAGCGGTTCGACGTGCCGGTGCTCGTCTCGTCTCCCGACGCGATCCGGCGCTCGAACGACAAGGCCGAGTCGTACGCGCTGCTCCACCGCATCGGCGTGCCCGCTCCGGCGTTCCGGCGTGTCCGGGGCGCCGCGGAGGTCGACGCGGCCGCGCGCGAGCTTGGCTACCCCGACCGCCCTGTGTGCTTCAAGCCCGTGTTCTCGTCCGGCTCGCGCGGGTTCCGCGTCCTCGACCCGACGGTCGACCGGGCGGACCAGCTTCTGAACGAGCGTCCGGGCTCGGTGGCGATGCGGCTCGAAGAGGCGGTCGAGCTCCTCCCGGACGAGGGCGGGCCGGATCTCCTCGTGATGGAGCTCGCGACCGGCGAGGAGCGGACGATCGACGGGATCGCCGACGGGCGCCGCGTCGTGCTCGGGCATCCGAAGACGCGGGAGGCGATCCGCGCGGGCCTCGCGATGTTCTTCGTCACGCTCGAAGACGCCGGCCTGATGGAGATCGCCGACCGGATCGTCGCGGAGCTCGGGATCGAGTGGTTCTTCAACATCCAGCTCGTCGGCGAGCACGTGATCGAGGTGAACCCGCGGATCTCGACGGTCGTCAACCAGGAGGACCTGAACCTCCGCTACCTCGGCGTGAAGCGGGCCCTCGGCGAGATCACCGACGAGGAGCTCGTCGCGCTGCGGGCGCGCGTACGACCCGGCCGCACGGCGCTGCGCTACTTCGACCAGGTGGAGTGGAACTGAGCGTCGACGCGCGCGAACGCCCGTGACGAAGCCCCGCCCGCTCCGCGTCGTCCACTGCCCGGTCAACACTGCGGGCGTGCCGTGGACGAACGTCCAGGCGCTCCGCCGCCGCGGGATCGACGCGTCGCTCGTCGTGTTCAACCGCTACGCCCTCCACCCGGAGGCCGACCGCTCGCTCGACCTCGGACAGGGCTTCGCCCGCCGGCAGCTGCGGCAGTGGCGCACGCTCGCCGAGCTCCTTCCACGGACCGACGTGTTCCACTTCGTGTTCGGCCTGACGCTCGTGCCGCAGTCGCTCCAGTACCCGATCCTGCGCGGGTTCCGCAAGCGTTCGGTGATGCACTACCTCGGCTCCGACATCCGCGGGAAGACGCCCGAGCAGCTCGCCGCCGGGAAGAAGGCGGGCGCGGAGGTCGTCGGCAGCTGGGACGCGATTCACTGGGTGCCCGAGGCGACCGTGATCCCGCCCGGGATCGACCTTTCCGCGATCGCGCCGGTCCCGCCGGGCGACCGGCGACGGCCGCTCGTCGTCCACGCGCCCTCGTCGCGGCGTCGGAAGGGAACGGAGCACGTCGTCGCCGCCTGCGAGGGGCTCGACGTCGAGCTGCGGATTGTCGAGGGCGTGCGGCACGACGAGGCGCTCGCGCTCTACCGCGACGCGGACATCGTCGTCGACCAGCTCAACGCGGGCTGGTACGGGCTCCTCGCGATCGAGTGCCTCGCGCTGGGGAAGCCGGTGCTCGCGTTTCTCCACGACGAGGCGCGCGCGCGGACCGAGGAGGCGTTCGGCGTCGAGGTGCCGCTCGTCGGCGTCACGGCCGAGACGCTGCGCGGGCGGCTCGCGACGCTGGTCGAGGCGGGCCCCACCGAGTGGCGCCGGGTCGGCGAGGCGTCGCGCGCTTACGTCGAGCGGGTGCACGACGTCGAGCGCGTGACCGACATGCTCGTCGAGCTCTACGAGGGTCTCCGCCGGTGAGCGAGACGGCGCCAACGGGGCTCGGCGCGCAGCTCGGCCGGCTCGGGCGGCACTCGCTCGTCTACGGGATCGGCGGGCTCGTCTCGCGGATCGTCGCGGTGCTCCTGCTCCCGGTCTACACGCACTACCTCACGCCGGCGGACTACGGGAAGATCGAGACGCTGATCGCCCTCACGACCGTGCTCGGGATCGTCCTGCGTGCAGGGATCTCGAGCGCGTTCTTCCGGTTCTACTTCGACGCGGAGGACAGCACGGCCCGCCGGATCGTCCTGCGGACGTCGTTCTGGTTCACGATGGGCGCCGGCACGCTCGGGCTGCTGCTCCTGCTCGTGTTCGCGGGCCCCGTCTCGGACTTCCTCTTCGGCACGACGGACGCCGCGAACCTCGTGCGCGCAGCCGGGGTCGCGCTCTGGGCCACGGTCAACTACGAGCAGCTGACGTCGCTTTTCCGCGTCGAGGAGCGCTCGTTCGCGTTCGTCTGCGCGAGCCTCGCGAACGTCTTCCTCACGATCGGCATCACGCTCGCGCTCGTCGTCTGGCTCGACAAGGGCGCAGTCGGGGTGATCGTGGGCAACTTCAGCGGCACGCTGATCGTCTACGTCGCGCTGCTCGGCTTCCGCCGGGAGCAGCTCGGACTCCAGTTCGACCGAGGCCTCCTCCGCGAGATGAACCGCTTCGGGATCCCGCTCGTGCCGACCGCGCTGTTCCTGTGGGTGACGAACTTCAGCGACCGCTTCTTCCTCGTGAAGCTCTCCGACGTCTCCGAGGCGGGCCTCTACTCGGTGGGCGTGCGCGTCGCGTCGGCGATGGTGCTCCTGCTGACGGCGTTCCGCATGGCGTGGCCCGCCTTCGCGTACTCGATCCGCGACGAGGACGAGGCGAAGCGGACGTATGCCTACGTGCTGACGTACCTGACCGTCGTCACGGCGTGGGTCGCGCTCGGGCTGACGCTCCTCGCGCCCTGGCTCGTCGACCTGCTCGCCGCCGATCGGTTCGCCGAGTCGTCGCGCGTCGTCGGCCCGCTCGCGTTCGCGGCGGTCGCGTTCGCGGCGTACATCGTGGTCGCGATCGGCGTGGGACGGGTGCGGCGCACGCAGTTCAACTGGGTCGTGACCGGCGCCGCCGCCGCGATCAACGTCGCGCTGAACCTCGCGCTGATCCCGCCGTACGGGATGATGGGCGCCGCGGTCGCGACGATCGCCGCCTACGTGACGATGGCGGTGGGGATGGCATGGTGGTCGCAGCGCATCTACCCGGTGCCGTACCAGTGGCGTCGCGTCGCGACGGCGGCGCTCGCCGCGGTCGGCATCGCCGTCCTCGGGAAGACGCTCGACGTCGGGCTCGCAGCCGCCCTCGCCCTCTGCGCGGCGTACCCGCTCGCGCTCGGGCTGCTCGGCTTCACGAGCCGAGAGGAGCGCCGTCGGCTCGGCCGGCTCGTCACGCGCTAGAGGATCGTCTGCTCGAGCAGGAAGACGTTGAGGCAGACGATCACCGTCGCGATCGCCGCGGTGAGGATCGTGGTCGCACGCCGATTCACGAGCACGCCCATCAGCTCGCGGTCGCGGCAGAACCAGAGCAGCGGGATCAGCGCGAAGGGGATCCCGAACGACAGCGCGACCTGGCTCAGGACGAGCGCGCGGGACGCGTCGACCCCCGCGGCGATGATCACCAGCGCGGGGGCCATGGTGATCGCGCGACGCAGGAAGAGGGGGATCCGCCGGCGGATGAAGCCCTGCATCACGACCTGACCCGCGAGCGTCCCCACGCTGGACGACGACAGGCCCGACGCAAGCAGCGCCACGCCGAACAGGAGGTTCGCGTGCCCCCCGAGCTGCGTCCCGAGCTGGTCGGCGACCTGGACGAGGTCGTCGCCGACGTCCGTGAGTCCCTGCTCGTGGAAGACCGCGGCGGCGATGATCAGCATGCTCATGTTGACGATCCCCGCGATCCCCATCGCGATCATCACGTCGACGAGCTCGAACCGGAAGATCCGCTGCTTCTCCTCGTCCGACGCGCCGACGACGCGGTGCTGCGTGAGCGCGGAATGCAGGTAGATCACGTGGGGCATCACCGTGGCGCCGAGGATCCCGACGGCGAGGAGCACGCTCTCCGAGCCCTCGAAGCCCGGGATGAAGCCGCGGGCGACGTCGGCGGGGTCCGGATCGGCGAGGAACACCTGCGCCGCGAACGCGACGACGATCACGCCGATGAAGACGGCGATCACGGCCTCGAGCCGGCGGAACCCGCGCGCCTGGAGCGCGAGAATCGCGAACGCGGCGGCGCTCGTGATCAGCGCCGCCGGGAACAGCGGGATGCCGAACAGGATGTTGAGCCCGATCGCCGCGCCGATGAACTCCGCGAGGTCGGTCGCCATCGCGATGATCTCGGCCTGGATCCAGAGGAGCACGCTCACGGTGCGTGGGAAGCGCTCGCGGCAGACCTCCGGCAGGTTCATCCCCGTGGCGATCCCGAGCTTCGCGCTCAGCGACTGGATCACCATCCCCATCAGGTTCGCCATGAGGATCACCCAGAGCAGCAGGTAGCCGAACTGCGCCCCGCCCGCCATGTTCGTGGCGAAGTTGCCGGGGTCGACGTAGGCCACGGACGCGACGAACGCGGGGCCGAGGAACGGCCAGAGCCCACGCGCGCCGCGGCGTTCGCCCGCGAGCGACTCGTACGCCGCCTCGAAGACGCGCGCCTCGCCGGGCAGCACGTCGTCGAGCGGGTGAACGGGCGCCGCGCGGTCGTGCGGCTGTCTCGACGGGGCGTCGCGCTGATCCGGACGGGCGGGCTCCACTAGCCGGCCAGGACCCCCGTTGCCCACATCGCCGCGATCCCCGCCACGTACCCGCCCATCGCCCAGCCCGAGCGTAGGCCGCCGGGCGCGGTCCGTGCGACGTAGCGGGCCACCTCGACGACGACCTGGAGCGCGGCACCCGCCGCGATCGCGAAGAAGAGCGGCGAGAGCACGTCGCTCGACGCGTAGCCGCCGACCCAGGTGCCGAGGATCGCCGGCGCCCCTGCGATCAGCGCCAGGCCGGCGAGCTGCCACAGCGTCACCCGCGCACGGGTCGCAGGCGCCGCGATCCCGAGCCCCTCGGTGACGTTGTGCACCATGAACCCGACGACGAGAAAGGCCCCGAGCTGCAGCTCGCCGGTGGCGAACGACGTGCCGATTGCGAGCCCCTCGCCGAGGTTGTGCACCCCGATCCCGATCGCCACCAGCAGCGCGAGCGCGAGACCCGTCGCGCCGACCCGCCCGCGCGAGAGACGGGTCGAGAGGAACGTCATCCCGAGCGCGCTCGCCGCGAGACCGAGCAGGACGAGGCCCGGCCCGCCGAGCGCCGCCGGGACGGCGGCCTGGAGCTCGAGCGCCTCGGCGAGCGCCTCGACGCCGAGGAAGGTGAGCAGCCCCGCGGTCAGCGCCATGAACGCCGCGAGCCAGTGGGCGCCGGCACGACGGAGCGACGGCAGCCACATGAGGCCGAGCGCGACGGGGACGATGCCGACGAGCAGCCCGATGCCCGCGTAGCCGAGGAAGCCCTGCGGGCTCGCGACGGGCGTCTCCACCGCGGCTGCGAGCTCGTGTGTCGTCTGGATCCCCGTCGAGCTGGTCACGCCGATCGCGAGCGGCTCGCCCTGCACCCAGTCGTAGGGCACGACGATCGTGCTCGAGCGCAGCCGGCCGAGGGTCGCCGGCCCGTCCAGGGAGAACGGGACGATCGCGTCGTCGACCGTGACCGAGGCGATCGTGAGGTCGTCCCGTTGCGGGTTCCGCACGTCGACGCGGATCTCTCCCGGCCGCAGCTCGACGCGGCGCACGTCGAACTCGTCGGCGGGCGGCGGCTTGCCGCCGACGAGCTCGACGACGCGATCGCCCTGCGAGACGACGAGCGCAACGGCGAGCGCGAGCAGCAGCACCGGCACGAGCGCCCAGGCTCTCCCCTCGACGACGCTGCGTGCCGCGCGCGCCTCCACTGCCCCCTACTCCTCGACCTGGAAGTAGCCCATCCAGCCGAGCTCCGTGAACTCCGACTGGTGCGCGTGGAACATGAACGTCCCCGCGTGCGCGAACCGGATCTCGAGCACTCCGCGCTGGCCCTGGCACTGCATCACGGTGTCCGTGTACTCCCAGTGGTCGCCCGTGCCGGTCGGCTGGTAGCGGAAGAACTCCGCATGCAGGTGGAGCGAGTTGATCAGATCGAACTCGGTGAGATTCGCGAGGTACACGCGCACGAGCTCCCCGCGCCGCACGCGGATCGGGTAGCGCGCGTAGTAGAACGTCCGGCCGTTGACGGTGTAGAAGTTGTTCTCGCCGTCCCCGTCCGTGTCGTAGCCGTTCATCACGAGCACGAGCTCGCGGGCGGGCTCGCGAGGCGCCTTCGGGTCAACGATGAACGCGCCGTAGAGCCCCTTGTGGATGTGCTTCTTGAGCGGGGTCGCATGGCAGTGGTAGACGTGGAAGCCGGCGGGGCGGGCCGGGAACCGGTACGTGAGCTCCTCTCCGGGCCCGACGATCTCGAAGACGCCGTCCATGTCGGTCGGATGGATCCCGTGGAAGTGGATCGTGTGCGGGTGGACGCCCGCGTTGACGAAGCGGACGCGGAGGAGGTCGTCCTCCGTCGCCCGGATCACCGGCCCGGGGACGGTGCCGTTGTACGTCCACGCCGGGAAGAACACGCCCGGCGCGATCTCGAGCTCCTCGTCGGTGGCGACGAGGGTGTAGTCCCGGACGCGCCCCGGCGCATGCGGCAGCGCGGGCGGCGGGTAGAGGAGCTCGTCGAGGTCGTTCGGCCCGCCGACGGCGGGGGCGCCGTCGCCGATCATCGCGGCGTGCCCCGTCGCCGTGTCCCCGCCGTGAGACGACATCCCGCGATGCACCGCGTGGTCGTGCGCCGTATGCGGTGCCGCCTCGGCGGCCGCCCCGTCGAGCGCGAGCTTCATCCCGAGCGGCGCGGCGGCGAGCGGCGCGGTTGCGTAGAGAAGCCGCCTGCGCGTCAGTTTAGGCACGTCTAAAACTCTAGCGGAGATTGTTAGCTCCGTCTAAATCCCGTTCCGCCGTCGGCCGTGTTTTGGAACGCGCCGCCGGGGGCCATCCCGGGCAGGTGAGTCCGCGGTCAGACGAGACGAAAGGGGACGCGACGCGATGATTTGCGACGTCTGCGGGAACGACTACGACAAGCCGCTCGAGATCGCCTACCTGGGCGGCGCCTACGTGTTCGACAGCTTCGAGTGCGCGAT
This sequence comes from Gaiella sp., assembly GCA_035691005.1. GTDB lineage: Bacteria > Actinomycetota > Thermoleophilia > Gaiellales > Gaiellaceae > Gaiella. The sequence goes on from DASSJV010000027.1 coordinate 18,578, forward strand.
CCACGCACTCGCACCGGTGTGCGGCCACTGTGGTTGCCGCGTGGTCGGGCACGGGGTCGAGGGCGACGGCTCGGTCTTCTGCTGCGCCCACTGTGCCGAGACCGCAGGAGTGGAGGGCGTCGCCGACCGCGCATGAGCCACGCGCGCGACGGCGAGCTCGCCGTGTTCATCCTCTGGGTCTGAGCCGCGGCTCGACCACGTCCCAGCCGTCCGGCAGCGCCGGCGCGGACCAGGACGGCTCGGGCCGCCAGTCCTCCCAGCCGCTCGGCCAGGGCCGCGCAGCGAGCACGCGCTCTGCCTCTGCGCGCACCTCCGCTGCGTCGAGCAGACCCTGCGCGGCCGCAAGCTCGAGCTCGTCCTCGTCCTTCCAGCGCACCGACCCGTCCCGCCACACGACGAGGTCGAGCTTGTCGTCGATATAGTCGATCGTTCGCGACCCGCGGCCGAGCCAACGCTCGAGGTTCACGTACCAATAGAGGAAGTCCCAGTCGGGGCTCCAGTGCAGCGTCAGCGAGTGTCTCGCACCGGGGCGGACGAGCGAGAGCGCGTGCTGCTCCGTCCTGCGGGTTCCGAGGTTCCACGGCTCGTCGCGTGGGATGCGGAGCTCTGCCCCAGCAGAGTCCACCGGCACCAGCCGCTCGATCCCCGGCGGGGACCACAGCGCGATCACATCGCCCCGCTCCTTCACGAGCCGGTACGCGTTCGCGCGCCACACGCGCCCGAACCGGATCTCCCGCAGAGCGACATCCGCCGGTCTCGGGTCGAGCCCGCTCACCGGCCGCAGCGTCCCGGAGAAAGGCCAAGGAAGCGCAGCGTCCCGCGGCAGAGCCCGACCGCTGCGCGCTCGCGGACCGCGGGCCGCGCGAGCGCGCGGTCCTCGGTCGGGTTGGTCATGAAGCCGAGCTCGACGAGGATCACCGGGACGTCCGCCCAGTTGAAGCCCGTGTAGTCCGGGCGCTCCTGGATCCCGCGGTCCGGGAAGCCGAGCGCCCGCACGAGCTCGGCCTGGACGAGTCGCGCGGCACGGTGGCTCGACCGGTAGACGTCGCCGGTCCAGCCCGCTTGCAGCGCGGGGGTGAGCGTGTGGGTGCCGCGCGCGTCCCGCGAGGCCGAGCCGTCGGCGTGGACGCGGAGGAAGAGCCCGGCGTGCGCGCCGTTCGCGATCCGCGCCCGGGCGACGTTTCCCATGCTCTCGCCCGCGGTCCGGGTCCGCGTCATCACGACGCGCACCCCGGCTCGGCGGAGAAGGTCGCGCAGGCGGAGCGAGACGGCGAGCGTGAGGTCGGGCTCGCGGATCCCGGTGACGACACCGTGCGTGCCGCCGCCGTCGAGGATCTTCCGGGTCGCCGAGCCCGGCCCGATCGGCTCGGTGCGGAGGTTCGCGAGGCGATTGTGCCCCGGGTCGACGACGACGACCGGCGCAGCGGCGCGCGCCGGGCCTCCGAGCACGAGGAACGCGGCGACGACCGCGGCCGCCCGCGTCGCCCGCGTCGCCCTCATCGCGGCGGGATGCGCTGCCGCATCCAGACGTAGGTGAGGAGGGCGCCGGGGACGAACAGGCATGCCGCAGCGGCGATGAAGACCTTCGCAGCAGACGAGTCGAGGTCGACGGCGAGCCCCGCGACCATGCACAGGCCCGCGAGCACGCACAGGGTTGCCCCGATCGTCCCGACGCGCATCGACCGGAGGCTAGACGCCGCTGCTCAGGCGACGATGCGGTAGACCTGGAAGACCTCGGCGAAGTCGCGGTTCACATTCGTGCCGTGGACGCGGGCGAGGTTCCAGATGTACTCCTCGTCTGCGTAGCGGCGGTGTTGCTGGGAGGCGTAGCGGCGAACCGCCGCCACCTTCCGCTCGACGTGCTGCTGCTCCAGCGCGACGTACGCGCCGTACGAGAAGTCGAAGTTGTTCCACGGGATCTCGTAGCCGAGGATCGTCGTGCGCTTGAAGGCGCGAAGCCCCTCCTGGGCGATCGTCTGGTGATCCTGGTGGACGTCGTGGTGCGATGGCTGGAACACGACGTCCGGCCGCCATTCCTCCCACAGGGTCACGAGCAGCTCGAGGATCTCCTGTCGCCGTGAGGGGAACGTCCGCACGTCGAAGTCGTGGACGGTGAGGTTTGCCTCGGGGATCCCGAGCTCGGCGGTCGCCTCGCGCACCTCGCGGGCGAGCGTGTCGGGGGCGAACCCCTCGGGCAGCGAGCGGGTCGCGATCGAAAACGCGACGTAGCGCACGTCGCAGCCCGCGTCGACGAGCCGCGCCATGGTGCCGCCGCAGCCGAACTCCCCGTCGTCCGTGTGGGGCGCGAGCACGAGCGCCCGTTCGACACCTGCGAGCACGGCGCGAGTCTAGAGGCTCGTGGAAGCCGGCTCGGGCACCGGCGGCGCGGGCGGGGGAAGAGCGGCCTTCGCCTGCTGCGGCGGCGGCTTCTTCGGCACGCGTGCGCCGAGCCCGACGAGGCCGAGCAGCGCCCACGTCATCGGATCCTCGAAGAACGCCGCGTAGAACAGGCTGTGGACCGCGATGGCGAGGAGCACGATCCCCGTCGCGAGCGCGACCCGCGACGTGAAGCCCGTCCCGAGCCCGCGGAGTGTCGCGAGCAGGGCGGCTGCCACGAGCCAGGCGAGGAGCGCGAGGCCGACGATCCCCTCTTCCGCCGCGACCGTCACGGGCGTCGTGTGCGAGGCGACGCGCTTCGGGTCCTTGCCGACGATCCCGCGGCGGTGCGCGTACTCGCGGGAAAAGCCTCCCGCTCCCACGCCGAGCACCGGGTGGTCGAGCGCGATCCGAATCCCCTGGCCGACGAGGTTTGCCCGCCCGGAGGTGACACGGTTGACGCCCGAGCGCGACTTGCCGACGACGTCGTCGCGCAGCTGCGGCACCGCGAACAGCACCGCGCACGTGACGAGGCCGAGCGCGACGAGCGCGACCAACGCACGGCGGCCCCACACGACGGACGCCGCGACGGTTGTCCCCGCGGCGAGCGCGACGAAGCTCGACTGGGAGAACGAGATGAGCAGCCCGAGCCATGTGGCGACGACGACCGCGTAGAGACCGGCCACCCGCCACCCTCGCGCGCCGCCCAGAAGGATCCCGGCGAGCGAGGCGAGCACGGCCACGGTGAGATAGCGGCCGTAGACGGAGGGGTCCCAGAAGACGGAGTTGACCCGGAAGAACGGCGCGTACGCGTTGAAGACTTTGACGCTCGGGTTCCAGAAGACGTCGCGCGTGACCCACTGGTAGCCGCCGACGAGGGCGTACAGCAGCGCCGTCGCGACGAGCCCGGCCCAGAGCCACGTGAGCCAACGGCCCCGCCAGGGGAGGCGCGCGAAGCCGACCGCGACGAGCCCGAACGGCAGGACGAACGCCGCGAGGAAGATCGCGCCGCGCCGCACGTCGTCGCTCCAGACCATGGAGAGGCCCGTCCAGACGACGAACGCGGCGAGCGGCAGCGCCACGGGGCCGAGCTCGCGCGAGCGCGCGTCGCCCTTTACGAGCGACCACGCGAGCGCGAGGGCGAGCCCGCCGACCACCGCGTAAAGCGGCAGGAGCAGGTTGACCCGGTCCGAGCCGATGTCGACCGGGATCCGCAGTGGGATGCAGGCGAGCGTCGCGAACGCGAGCAGGTACGGCCACCGGTCGAGCGCCCAGGCGAGCACGACCGCGGCGACCGCGCCGCCCACGGCGCCGGCCACGAGGCGGAACGTCGAGAGGTCGGGCAGGAGGTACAGCGCGAGGACGCCGGAGCCGACCGCCCACGCGCCGAGCCCGGCGAGCCGGTGCCAGCGCCCGGGCGCGAGGAGGAGCGCGGCGAGCCCCGCCGTCCCGACGACGCTTGCGGCCTGCGCGGCGACGCTCACGGGGTCGCCGCCTCGCGCACGACGACCGCGGCGCGCTTCACGTGCCCGTTCGCCTCGACGCGGAGCGTGTACCGGCCGGGCCGGTCGGGCGCGCGGAGCCGCAGGGTGCCGGGACGCGCGGTCCCCGAGCGGCCGCCGAGACGCCACTGGAGCCTCCGCGCCTGCGAGAGAGCGAGGATCGAGAACCGCGCTCCCGGGGCCGTCTCGACCCGGTCGCGGCCGAGCGCGAGGAAGCGGATACGCACCGTGCGCGACCCCGACCGCCCCCCGAGGTTCCCGGCAACGTCGCGCGCGACGAGCCGGAGCGTGTAGACGCCCTCCGGCAACGGCTCGCCGCCCGCGACGCCGGTCCAGCTCATCGTCCCGCGGGGCCGCGTGCCGAGCTTGCGGATCGCGCGTGTCCCGTCGACGTAGAGCTCGACGACGGCACGCTTGCTCGCCCGGTAGCGAATCGTCGCGCGGTCGAAGCGGCCGTCCCCGTCCGGTGAGATCACGAGCGGCCGCGCAGTGAAGGTGACCACGCGCGGGGGCGTGACGTCCACCCGGATCGGGTTCGGCATCACGATCGTCCGCCGGGCACGGTCGAGGTGGACCCGCGGTCTGTAGGCCCCTTCCTCGACGACCTGGCCGTCCGCGTCGCGACCGTCCCACACGTACGAGACCGTTCCGCGCCCCTGAGCGCGGCGGCGCGCGAGCTCGCGGACGACGTCGCCCTGCGAGTCGATCACGTCGACGGTCACCCGGTCCGGCTTGCGCAGCCGGAAGGTGATCGAGGCGGTGTCGGTCGGGCAGTCGCAGACGGGCGAGAACAGCTTGTCGACCTGCGGGCCGACGATCGGGTTCCGGGTCAGCTTCAGCTTCTCGGTGACCACGAAGGCGGCAGAGGTCGCCACCAGCAGGGCCGCGACGAGCGCAGCGGGGGCAAGCCGTCGAGCCACTCGCAGCGATTGTAAGGGCCGCGATCCGGGCTCCGGGGTCGTAGGCACACTGGAGGTCGGCCCGGGGGGAGCCGACCACGCATGCGCCGCCGACTCCTGCTCATCCCCGCCGCTGCGGTCGTCCTCGTGCTGGGGATCGCCCTCGCGGTGCTCTTCACGCGTCACCCGCCGGGCGGCAAGCTCGAGACGAACGTCACCGACGTGACCGTCGTGACGCCGACCGCACCGCCCGAGACGACCCCGCCGCCGCCTCGGAAGCCGCCGCAGCCGGAGCCGGTCGACCAGCGCTGCTGGACGATGTTCGGGGGCGGGCCGCGACGCGATCTCGCGCGCCCGGCGATCGACCTCGGCGTGCCCGTGCGGAAGCCGATTTGGGCGCGCGGCCTGAAGGGCTACATCGAATATCCCGCGAGCTACTGCGACGGCGTCCTCTACGTGAACACGTTCCGCGGCGACACCTGGGCGATCGAGGCCGCGACCGGCAAGGTCCTCTGGCGGAAGGTGAGCGACGCGCCCAAGCCCTCGAGCCCGGCGATCGCAGGCGACAAGCTGATCGTCTCGTCGAAGGACGGGACGGTCACCGCGCTGACGCGGAAGAGCGGGAAGGTCGTGTGGCAGCTCGAAACGAACGCGAAGGTCGAGTCCTCACCGGCCGTCGCGGGGGACGTCGCGTACTTCGGCGCCACGGACGGCCGCCTGTTCGCGGTCGACGTCGACACCGGGCACGTCCGCTGGGCCTTCGACACCGGCGGGCGCATCAACGCGAGCCCGTCGCTCGCGGAGGGCCGCGTGTGCATCACGACGTACGCGGGCTCGATCTTCTGCCTCCGCCAGCGCGACGGGCACAAGCTCTGGAGCACGTACGTGAAGCGCGACGCGTTCCGCTACGAGAGCTTCTACGCCAGCCCGTCGACCGACGGTGCACGTCTGTACACGATCGCCCGCTCGGGGAAGATCGTGACCCTCGACGCTTCCACGGGGCACGTCCTCTGGACCGACAACGTGAACTCGCTGGGGTACTCGACCCCGGCGGTCGGGCAAGACCGGATCTTCGTCGGCGACTTCGACGGCGGCCTGCGCGCCTACCGGAAGACGAACGGCGACCTCCTCTGGCGCGCCCACGTCGGGGGCCGGATCCTCGGCCCGCCGGTCGTCGTCGGCGACCTCGTGTTCTTCTCGACGCTCGAGACCGAGACGTACGCCGCCCGCGCCTCCGACGGGAAGATCGTGTGGCACTACGGGCTCGGCAAGTACTCCCCGGGAATCGCGACGGAGCGCGCGTACTACTTCTCGCTCAACGGAATGCTCCTCGCGTTCCGTGGGAAGGACGGCCCACGGCCCGCCGGCGCCTCCTCGGCGAAGCAGCAGTCCCCGAAGAAGACTGCGCCGCGCGCTCGGAAGCAGTGACCCGACGTTCGATCCCGTCGGGACCGGCGTCTCGGACCGGGCCGCGAGCCGGCGGGGGCGATTGCCCTCCCTTCAGCGCTCCGCGACGGTCGCTTGCTCGCCGTCGGCGGGGAGGACGTCGAAGCTGAACATCATCCCGCTCTCGTGGTGCTCTGCGATGTGGCAGTGCGCCATCCAGCGGCCGGGATTGGTCACGTCGAGGAGGATGTCCACGGTCTCGCCCGTGCGCAGGAGCACGGTGTCCTTCCAGACGTAGTTGTCCTCCGGCAGGCCGTCGCGGGCGAGGACGACGAAGCGGCCGGCGCCGTGGACGTGGAACGGGTGGTGCATCGGATGGTCGGAGTCCATCTCGTTGACGAGCCGGAGCTTGACCCGGTCGCCGACGCGGAACTGCCAGGCGATCGCGTGGTTGGCGGCGCCCGTCTCCTTGTCGACCAGGCTCCAGCGCGTGTTTGCCGGCGTCGTGATGCGGTTGACGTCGACCATGTCGTCCTCCCACTCGATCCCGCCGGCCTCGGCCTGCCCGTGGTCGTGGTCCCCGTGCTCGTGGTGGTGTTCGGGGTGCCCGTGGTCGTGGCCCGAGGCGGAGGCGACGACCGCCGCGGGCAGGAGCTTCATCCCGCACTGCGGGCACTTGCCGGGCTCGTCGCTCACGACCTCCGTGTGCATGGGGCAGACGTAGCTCTCGGGGGCCGCGGTCGCGAGGAGCTTCATCCCGCACTCCGGGCACTTGCCCGGCTCGTCGCTGACCACCTCAAGGTGCATCGGGCACGTATAGACGACCGGTCCTTCGGGTGTTCCCAGGTCCATCTCCGCGACGAACGACAGGGTCTTGTCGGGCGGCGCGTCCTGGTACGGCGCGAGCCGCTCCCGCTCGTCCGCCCATTCGGGGTTGTGCCGGAGAACGTCGAAGTCGAGCGGGGGCGAGGCGGGCTCGTCGCCGACCTCGACGGTCGCGAGCGCGTACGTGCGCTCGGGTGTGCGGTGCTCGAGCGTCAGCCGGCCGGCTTGGTCGAAGAGGACGTCGACGACGACACGCTCGGACGGCGCCAGCACGACGGACTCCACGAGCTCCTCGTGCTCGTGCCGTCCGCTGTCGCCCCCGACGAGCTTCAGCCGCGCACCCGGGAGCGCCACGTTGAACACGCGGGTGTTCGCAGTGTTCGTCAGGTACAGGCGCACCACCTCGCCGCGGGCGGCGCGCAGCGCGAGGTCCGTCTCGCCGCCGACGAGGAGCACGTTGCCGAACCTGCCCATGGCCGCGTAGGTCGTCTCGGTCGGGCTGAACGAGGCGATCGCGCCGTCCTCGATCAGCACGTCGTCGAGCGTCAGGGCGAGCTCTCGGTGCGCCGGCGGCCAGTAGTCCTCCCCCGCCGGGACTACGACGATGTTCCCATAGAGCCCGAGCTCCTGGCCGTAGTCCTCGCGGATGTGCGGGTGGTACCAGTACACGCCCGGGTCGGGGAACTCGATCCGATACGAGAACGTCCCGCCGACGGGAATCGGCGCCTGCGTCTCGTGCGTCCCGTCGAAGCGGTTGTCCAGCCGCAGCCCGTGCCAGTGCACCGTCCCCTCGAGATCGCCCTCGTTGACGACGTTCACGACGAGCTCGGAGCCCTCGCGGACGCGCAGCGTCGGGCCCGGAATCGACCCGTTGTACGCCAGCATGCGCACCGTCGCGTCTCCGATCCGCTTGGCGACCGGCCCGATCCGAAGGTCGAAGGACGCGCCGTCGTCGAGCTCGACCACCCCCGCCGCGACGGCCTCGGGGAGTCCTTCCGTCACGGTCGGGAACCGGTCATCCACGTGGCCGTGGTCGTGTGTGTGCTCCATCTCAAACCCCTGCCGTGACGCGCGTCGGGTGGGTGACCTCGATCTCACCGGCGAGGAACTCGGCGTCGTCCCCGACCCAGCCGAGCAGCGCCGAGCCTCGGGTGTGCTGCCAGGATAGACCGAGGAAATACAGACCGCGAAGGTCGGTGACGCCCCGGCGATGGCGAACGCGACCGGTCTCGTCGAAGATCGGCAGCGTGATCCACGAGTAGTCGGGGCGGTAGCCGGTCGCCCAGATCACGGCGTCGACCTCGAGCTCGCCGCCATCCTCGAAGACGACCCTCCGCCCGTCGGCGTCGACGAGCCGCGCCCTGAGGTGGACGCCGTAGCGCTTGGTCACCTCCCGCGGACTCGACCCGATCAGCGTGTCGCGCGTGCTGAGCTTCCGGCCCAGCCGCGACTCGACCGTCTTGTCCAGGATGCGCATCTTGGTCAGCCACCAGAAGAGATCGCGCCCCAGGATGCGCTGGGGGAGCGGCTTCTGGCGCGAGCCGACCGAGAGGACGACCTTGCGCGTCGCGGAGAGCTCCTTGGCGATCTGAAAGCCGGTGTTGCCGCCGCCCACCACGAGCGTCGTCCCGTCCGGCACGTCCTCGGGCCGGCGGTACCCGACCGCGTGCGTCTGGAAGACCTCTGCAGCGAGCTTCTCCCTGAGGTTCGGGACGTACGGCGTCTGGAACGGCCCCGTCGCGACGACGACCTGGTCCGCGGCGATCTTCGCTCCGTCGACCGTGAGGCGGAACCGCCCGTCGGCCTCGCGCTCGAGGCGGTCGACCCCACTGTTCAGAGCGACCGGGAGCTCGAAGGTCTCGGCGTAGTGCTCGAGGTAGGCGGTCACGTCGTCGCGGGTCGGGTAGCCGTCCGGGTCGCCGGCGAACGGCATGCCCGGCAGCGCGCTGTAGCGGCGGGGCGTGAAGAGGATCAACGACTCCCAACGCTCGCGCCACGCGGGAGCGATTCGGTCCCCCCGCTCGAGGATCAGGAACTTCCGATCCTGGAGGCTGAGGAAGTGGCCCATGGCAAGGCCTGCCTGGCCGGCGCCGACGACCGCAACCTCGAGGCCGTCGGAGCCCCCGAACAGTGCCATGGACTCCGCGTGTGCCTCGCTCATCTCCGGTCGGGTTCCCGGTCTCGGGTTCGCCAAACGTCGTCTGCGCAAGTTCTGCGCACACAGGGCGGGCGCGTGCCACCCACGACCGCCCCGAGTCACCGGACGGGCGGGTGGCGCCGCGCCCAGAGCGGCGAGCGCTGGACGACCGCGCCGACCCCGCGCCACGCGGCGGTGCGGGCGCGGTACGAGGCAAGCCGCACGCGCGCGTGGCCGCGCGTCGCCACCTCGTAGCCGAGCTCGTCGAGCAGCGCGCCGGCGACCTCCTCGAAGCGGTGCCGGTCGTCGTCGCTCATCTCCGTCCGCCAGGCGCGGACGCCGGCCCGCGGCGGCTCGTTGAGCCGCTGCTGGTGCGCCTTGCGCGCGGAGTCCGTCCGGCCGACGTAGTCGAGCATCCCCGGGTCGTAGCCGAGGTCCGCGTACGCACAGATCGCCCGCAGCGCCGCCTCCGGGTCGGCGACCAGCGCCTCGTAGCGGAGCTCGAGGTACCGTGACGGCCCGACGCGCGCACCGAGCGCCCGCGCGGCGACGACCTCGGTGGCCCACTGACAGGCGAAGCCCCGCGCGTCGCGCGGATGGCCCCAGCCTTCGGTCATCAGACCCGCGGGAACCGAGAGGAACGAGAGCGCGGCGTCGCGGCCGTCGCGGATCAGGTGGACGTAGCGCGCGTCGGGGAAGAGCCGCTCGAGCACGGGGAGGTGCTGCATGTAGAGCGGCGTCTTGTCGCCCCACCGCGCCTTCCCACGCTCGGCCGCGTAGGTCGTGAACACGGCGGCGATCGCTTCCCCGGCCGTCATCCCGGGACCCAGGCGGGCGGCCACGGCGTCGGGCTCGAGGCCCCACTCGGCGAGCGTGGGCAGGCGGCGGAGGTCGTCGAGGAACACGTCCGGGTCGATGGCGCCGCGGTGCCGGCGGGCGAGCTGGGGGACGAAGTACGACTCGTCGGGGACCGCGAGCTCGGTGTTGCGGTCGAGCATCACGCGGAGGAGCGTCGTCCCCGAGCGACGGACGCCGAGCACGATCACGGGCGGGCCGGCAGCGGGCATCCGGGCAGTGTGCCCGGGGGGCCGGCTCAGGACACGTCGGGCGCCGACGCCGAGCTGCGACCGGCGAGCCAGCGCGCAGCCTGCACGAGCGCGAAGAGCGCCGCGAGCGTGGCGCCGATCACGACGATCGCGTCCGACCCCGGCGGATCGAGGAGCTTCACGCCGGCCAGGGTCAGCGTCGAGGCCAGCGCGACGCGAAGCGCGCGGTCCGGAAGCCTCACGGTCAGTCGCCCACCGATCAGGACGCCCGGGACGGAGCCGATCAGGAGCCAGCCGGTGGCGCCGAGGTCGACGTGGCCCGCCAAGAGCTGCCCTGCGCCGGCGACGGCGAGCAGGACCGCGGCGTGGAAGATGTCCGTGCCGACGATCTTCGCCGCGGTGAGCGGGAACGCGATCAGCATCACGAGCCCGAAGAGCGTGCCGCTCCCGACCGACGTGAGCCCGACGACGAAGCCGCCGACGATCCCCGTCGCGACCGCGATCGCACGGTCGCGCCGCTGGAGGATGAACGGCTTGTCCTCGGGCGCCGAGTGGATGTACGCCTTGACGAGGAAGGCGAGGCCGCAGAGGACGAGCGCGACGCCGAGGATCGCCTTCGCGGTGTCCTCGTAGCCGTCGCCGTACTCCCGTTTCAGCCACCAGGAGACGGCGACCCCGATCAACGAGAACGGCGCCGAGCCGATCAGCATCCACGCCGTCAGCCGCGCATGCACGTGCCCGAGCCGGCGGTGCTGGACGGCGCCGAACGACTTGAAGATCGCCCCGTGGACGATGTCCGTCCCGATCGCGATCGACGGCTTGAACCCGAAGACGAGGACGAGCAGCGGCGTCATCAGCGAGCCGCCGCCCATCCCGGTGACGCCGACGAGCAGTCCGATCAGGAGGCCCGCGAGAGAGAGCTTCCAGTCCATCGGCTACGCGAGCGGCGCCGGGTCGTCCTCGCGGCCGGGAGCGGCGAGGAGCACCTCCCGGAGCGTGTCTCCACGGAGCCCGAGCCGCAGGGTCTCGAGTGCGATCACCTCGTCGGGCGGGATGTTGCCGAGGTTGACGTTCGGCCCGAAGTGCTTGACGAACCACGCCTGCGAGGCCTTCGTCGGCGCCTCGAAGAGCACATCGTCGACCGACACCTCGTGCGCGATCTCATCGATCAGCCCGGTGCGCATGTCGCCGTCCGAGCGGAAGATCCCCGCGGTACCCCCCTCGCGACCCTCGGTGATCACCTTCCAGGCGCCGGCCGCGAGCTCCTCCTTGATCCAGGCAACCCACTGGTACGGCGCGTAGACGACGTCCGAGTCCTTCGAGCCGACCTCCGAGAGCACCGTGAAGTCGCGCGCGAAGTCGGCGATCAACTCGAGCTTGCGCTCTCGCGGGATCTCGAGCGTTCCGTCGGAGATCTCGACGTGCGAGAACCGGTGCTCCGTCAGCCACTGCTTGAACTCGTCGATTCGGTCGCGGCCGTACACCGCCTCGAAGAGGGTCCCGCCGCAGACGACGGGCGTCCCGAACGACCGGTACAGGGCGATCTTCTTCTCGAGGTTGTTCGTGACGTAGCTCGTCCCCCAGCCGAACTTCACGATGTCGACGAACTGGCCCGCCGTGTCGAAGAGGCCTTCGATGTCGCGCAGGTTGAGGCCCTTGTCCATCACGTGCGTGATCCCGACCTCGCGCGGCTTGCCCGGACGTGCGGGGACGCCGAGGAAGCCGTCATTGAATTCGGGCATAGAGCTCCTCCAGCTTCGTCTTGGCCCGATCCTGTACGTCGCGGTACAGGGAGCCGCCGTGCGCGTCGATGCCGACGATCAGCGGGCCGAAGTCCTTCACGCGGAACCTCCAGAGGCACTCGGGCATGAGCTCCTCCCAAGCGACCTCCTCGATCTCCTCGATCTGCGTCGTCTCCAGCGCCGCCGCGCCGCCGACGATCGCGAAGTAGACCATTCCGAGCCGCTGCATCGGCTCGATCGCCTCGTCGGGGAAGCCCCCCTTGCCGCAGATCGCCCGGACCCCGTACTGCGCGCCGAGGCCCTCCGTGAAGCGCACCATCCGGGCGCTCGTCGTCGTGCCGATGCAGACCTTCTCGTAGCGGCCCGGGCCGAGCTTGCGGACACCGGGCGCCGTGTGCAGGAGGAAGGCCCCCCGCAGGTCCATCGGCGGCTCGATGCCCTGGTCGAAAATCCGGATCTGCGTCCGGTCGCGAATCCCGATGATGTGCCCCTGCACGAGCACCTCGTCGCCGGCCCGGAGCTTCGTGATCTCGGCGGGGTCGGTGACGGGGAACGTGACCTCGTGCGTCGCCATCAGACGCCTCCCTCGCTCCGCGTGGCTCGAACGGCGGTCGCGGGGTCCGGGCGGGCCGCGGCTGCACGGGGAACCGCGTGCAAACCCCCACCCAGGGTGGGGAAGCCTCCCGCCGCCCTCGACGGCGATTCTACGCCGCGGCGAACGGCGGCTTCGTGCCGGTTTCGGAACATGTGCTCCACAGGCAGCTCGATCGGCCGGATCACGTCACGCCTCCCGGTCGTAGTCGACGGTGCCGTCCGCCGCGATGTGCGCCGAGGCGCGACGCGCCGCCCAGCACTGGTAGTTCACCGCGACCGGGTTCAGCGTCATGTGCGTGTCGGCGTGCTCGATGTGGCACTGGAGCACCGTCACGTCGCCGCCCAGGCCCATCGGCCCGATCCCCGTCTCGTTGAGGAGGTCGTACAGCTCGTCCTCGAGCTGCGCGACGAGCGGGTCGGCGTTGCGCGAGCCCACGGGGCGCGCGATCGCCTCCTTCGCGAGGTGCATGGCGTAGTCCGCCGAGCCGCCGATCCCGATGCCGACGATGCCCGGCGGGCACGGCTTCCCGCCCGCGCCGACGATCGACTCCAGCACGAACCGCTTGATCCCCGCGATCCCGTCGGCGGGTACGAGCATCTTCAGGAACGTCATGTTCTCCGACCCCGAGCCCTTCGGCACGCACTTCACGTCGAGGCCGTCCCAGTCGGGCACGAAGTCCCAGTGCACGATCGGCACGCGGTAGCCGACGTTCGCGCCGGTGTTCTCGCGCGTCAGCGTGTGCACCGTGTTCGAGCGAAGGGGATGCTCGACGGTCGCCCGCTCGGTCCCGGACTTGAGCGCCGCGTAGATCCGGGCCGGATGCAGCGGGAAGTGCTCGCCGACCCGGCAGTAGTACACGGCGATCCCCGTATCCTGGCAGACGAGGTTCTTCTGCTCGTCCGCGATCTCGACGTTCCTGACGATCGTCTCGAGGACGCGAAGGCCGGTGACCGACGTCTCGCGGTCCCTCGCGGCGGCGAGCGCGTCGCGCAGGTCCTGCGGGATGTCCTTCAGCGCCCAGACGTACAGGTGGGCGGCCGCCTCGAGGACGGTCTGGTCAAGGTCAACGATCGTGGTCGACATGGCTCCTCAGCTTCTCGCCTTCTCGGATGCGGCCCGCCCGGCGCGGCGTCCGAAGACGACGCATTCGAGAAGGCTGTTGCCCATCATGCGGTTCCGCCCGTGGGTCCCGCCGGCGACCTCGCCGCAGGCGAACACTCCTTCGAGCGTCGTCTCGGCCCGCGTGTCGATCACGAGGCCGCCGTTCTGGTAGTGGAGCACCGGGTACGTGAGGATCGGCTCGGCGAGCGGGTCGATCTCCGCCCCGCGGTAGCGCCGCAGCATGTACGGAAGCGACACGTTCGCGTCCGCCTCCGCGATCCGCGTCGTGTCCAGCCAGACTGCGGGACGCCCGTCCTCGGTCGTCACGCCCCGCCCCGCCTCGACCTCGTCGAAGATCGCCTGCGAGACCTCGTCGCGGGGTCCCAGCGAGTCCGTGAACTCCTCGCCCTCGGCGTTGAGCAGCACCGCTCCGTAGGCGCGCGTCGTCTCGGGGATCGAGTAGCCCTGCATCGTCGGCGGCCAGGCGCCGCCGTTCGGGTGGTACTGCAGCGCATCGAGGTCGCGTGCCTCCGCTCCGGCGTCGAGCGCGATCTGCGTCGTCTCGCCGGTCGCGTTCGGGTGGTTTGTCGAGAGCTCCCCACGGCGCCCCGCCTCGGCGTAGCAGCGCCCGCCCGACGCGAGCACGACGGCGCCGGCGGCGACCGAGCTCGTCCCGTCCGGGGTCGCGAACGTCGCGCGCCAGCCGGCCTCGGCGGGCTCGAGCGACTCGAGCCGGTGATGGGCGAGCGTCTCGGCGCCGCCCGCCTCGTGCTGCTCGCGGAGCGCCTTCGTGATCGCGTGGCCGGTCCGGTCGCCGACCTGGAGCAGCCGCTTGCGCGACGCGCCGCCGCAGCGCGCGAGACGGTAGCCGCCGTTCTCGTTCGTGAAGCCGCAGCCGTGCTCCTCGAGCCAGGCGATCGCGGAGCGCGCCTCGGACGTCAGCACTTCGACGAGCGCGGGGTCGGCGGTGCCGTGCGACGAACGCAGCACGTCCTCGGCGTGGATCGCGGGCGAGTCGTCGTCGCCGAACGACGCCTGGATGCCGCCCTGTGCCTTCGACGAGTTGTTCGCCTGGAGCGTCGTCTTCGTCGCCAGCGCCACCCGCGCGCCCGCCCGCTCGGCAGAGACCGCCGCGGCGAGCCCCGCGGCGCCGCTGCCGATCACGAGCACGTCGATGGAGGCGCCGCGCGACACGACGGCATGCTACCGAACTCCCCGCATCGATTTATCGACGGAATTAGCACTGCTTATTCCAAGTGGATCGGTAGACTCCCGTCATGGCCACGCTTGCAGACGTGATGCGCACTGAGGTGATCGACGTTGCCCCGGAGGACACGCTCGGCGAGGTCGCCGAGCGCATGAGCGCGGTCAACGTCGGCGCGGTCGTCGTGAAGGACTACGGCCGGCTGATCGGGATCCTCACCGAGCGCGACATGCTGAAGGCCATGGCTGCGCGCGTGCACACGAGTGACGCCCGCGTGCGGGAGTGGATGACGGCGGACCCGCTCACCGCGACCGCGGAGATGGACGTCGAGGACGCGGCCCAGGTGATGCTCCAGCACAACTTCCGGCACCTGCCGATCCTCGACGAGAGCGGCGCGGTCGTCGGGCTCGTCAGCCTGCGCCGCGTCGTCGCGGCCACGCAGGCCGCCGCACACAACCCCGCCTGAGCGTCTAGCAGGCGGCCGCCGCGCCGCGCACCACGGCGGCCGCAGCCTGCGACACCGTGACGTGCATCCGCGCGAGCCGGTAGACGAGCGTGCGGTTCCGGCGGATCGCCGTTCGCGCCCGCGCGGTGGTCGCCGCCGAGGAGGCCTTTGCGAAGAGGCACGAGGCCTGGTCCTTGCGCCCGTCGAGCCAGCCCGAGACGTAGAGGTAGCGCAGAGGCGCTCGCCGGAACGGCGCGCGCGCGAGCACTGCTCTCGCCTCCGCCCCGGAGACCCCGCGCACATGCGCGTCGTGCGCGACGAGCGCCTGCGCCTTCGCCGCGTTCGTCGGCAGCCGCGCGGTTAGCTGGCCCTCCGGCATCGTCGCGATCGAGATCGCGAGCGACGCGACCGCCGCGGTGATAAGCGCGTATTCGCCCACCTCCGCATGATCGGCGCCGACGCAGGCTCGGTCAATCGCGCCCCCCGCGCGACCCTGTGGAGCGATCGGCACAAAGGCGGCACGAACGGCCCTTGCCCCCTTGGCCGGGATGCGCGTACGCTACCTTCGTTGACTTAAAAGACAACAAGGAGGCGTCATGTTCACCGAGCTCACCGAGGAGCTGCTCGACCTCGAGGCGACCACCAAGGGGTACGGCGGCGCGCTGTACGCGAACACCGATCCGGGCGGAAGCTGCTGCAGCGGCTGCAGCGCGCTGTGCATCATCATCTGCACGGTCTCCTGCCACATCTGCTGGTGAGGCCCGGGCTCGACGCCGATGTGGACCGCGCCGGCTTCGGTCGTCGGCTGCCGCTGCTCGCACCGTGGTGGCGGATGGTGGAGGACGCCGAGCGAATCCTCTTCGACCATGCCGGGCGGGTCGTGGAGTTGCGTGGCAGGGCCGTGGGCACGCTCCTCCCCCCGCTCCTGCCCCTCCTCGACGGCACGCACACGCACGCCGAGATCCTCGCGTGCCTCGGGGAGGCGGCGGAGCCGTCGGTGCTGAAGGCGCTCGAGCTGCTCGACGGGCATGGTCTGCTCTGCGACGGTCCTCACGCCGTCGGCGACGACGCGGCGGACTACGTCGCGACCTCGTGTCCCGACGTGAGCCCGTCCGCCGCACGCGCGGCGCTCTCGGCGTCGCGGGTCGCCGTCCACGGACACGCCGCGGCGGCAGCGGAGGTGGAGCGCCTGCTCGCGGCGGCGCGCGTCTCCGTCGAGCGGCACGACCTGGGGCAAAGGCTCGAACCGACCGTCGACCTGGTCGTCGCTGCCCCGACGCCCGCCGAGGTCGCAACGCTGCGGCTCGAGAACGCCGAACGTCTGGAGGACGGTGTCCCGTGGCTCGCCGTCCTTCCGCCGGACGGGCGGATGACCACGATCGGGCCGCTCTACGTGCCGGTCCGAACCGCGTGCCACGCGTGCTTCTGCCTGCGCCGCGGCGCGACGTCCGGTTTCGAGGACGACTTCGACCTCGTCGAGTCGCGGCCGGTCGCCGCCCCCTCGCCGGACGCATTCGGCACAGCGGCGGCGGGGCTCGCGGTGCTCCTCGCGCTGCGGTGGCTGGCGGCGAACGACCCGACGCTTCCGGGCGTCGCGTACGCGCTCGAGCTCGCCGGGGTCCCGACTCTGACCGCGCACCGGGTCCTGCGCGTCCCGCGCTGTTCGGCCTGTGGCGCAGCCGGGCCGCCGCCCAATCCGTGGTTCAAGGAGCTCGCACGGAGCGATGCAGAGCACGCCGTTCACGCCGATTCCTGAGGCCCTCGAACGACTGGGGGCGGCGGTCTCGCCGGTGGTCGGGATCGTGCGGGAGGTTGCGCCTGCCATGTACTCGACCGACGAGCCGCGCCTGCACTCCTTCTCGTGCGAGCTTGCGAGCTCGGTCAGGACGACCGGCTACCCGACACCTGGGCGGGCGGGCTCCGCGCACACCGACGCGGCACGCGCACGGGCAGCGTCGATCGGAGAGGCGATCGAACGGTACGCCGCCACATTCGTCCCGGACGGTCTCGTCGTCGCGCCCGCCAGAGCCCTCGAGGGAGAGGCCGTCGCGCCGGAGACGTTCGCCCTCTTTCACGACCGACAATTCGTCCCCGGCTTCCCGTTCGTGCGCTTCACCGAGACGACTCGGATCACGTGGGTCACGGGGTCTTCGCTCACCGACGGGCGCCCGGTCGAGCTCCCGGCGCAGCTCGTGTTCCTCGGACCCGTGGGAGACGACGAGCCGCCCATCGGGTACCCGACGAGCAACGGACTCGCGTGTGGGCCCACGCTCGTCGAGGCGATCCTCGCCGGGCTCCTGGAGCTCGTCGAGCGTGACGCGATGATGATCGCCTGGTCGAACCGGCTGTCGCTCCCACGCCTTCGCTGGAGGGCAGGATCGGTGATCGACCGCGTCGACGCGACGACGTTTGCGCCCACGGGGCTCCGCTACGACGTGGTCGACACGAGCGCGTTCTTCGGCATACCTGCGACGATCGGGGTCGTCCACGGCGCTCCCGGCGAGCGCGCCGCGCTCGCGGTCGGCGCCGGGTGCGCTCGGTCGATCCACGACGCGTGGCGCACCTCGCTTGCCGAGGGATTCAGTATTCTCCGCTGGCTCCGGGGCATTCTGCTGGAGCAGCCTCGGATCGGCCTGGGGCGACCGGAGGACGTCCGGACGCTCGAAGACCACATGCTGTTCTACGCGACACCCGAGCGGGCCGTGCGGGCAGGCTTCCTCACGGCGTCGACCGCGGAACGCAACGTCGGCGACGTCCCGGAGGTTCCGGGCGAAACCCCGGCGGAGGCCGTGCACGAGATCGTCGGGCGTCTCGCCGAGCGCGGTGTGTCCGCGTATGCGGTCGACGTCACGCCCTCTGACGTCCGGGAGCTGGGACTGAGCGTCGCCCGCGTGGTCGCGCCCGAGCTCTGCGCGCTCGACGTCTTCGGAGGGGCTCCGTATCGCGGGGGCGCACGGCGATACCGCGCGGCCTACGAGGCAGGGCTCGCCCCGCGGCCGCTGACCTACGACGAGCTCAACCCGCTTCCCCATCCGTTCCCGTGACGTCGCCGGTGCAGACCGTCGGGTACGCGGGTTGGGTCTACGGCACCGGCCCGTCGCTCGGCGATCCCGCGGAGGAACTCCACGAGGCGTCGCGGCTCTACCCCGGCGTCGTCGACCCCGACGTCACGGGTGGCACACTCCTCCAGCGCAGCCCCGACATGCGTGCGAGCGCCGGGCGTTCCGTCCTCAGGCGCACGGGCCTTACGTCGGTCCAGCTGCCCGCCGGAAGACCGCTGGCCGGCCTGCTCGACGACGTCCTCCGTGCGCGTCGGTCGAACCGGAGATACGGCGCCGCGCCCATCTCGCTGGCCGAGCTGGCGGCGCTCCTGAGCGCCTCCTACGGCGTTACGGGGACCCTCGCGGGGCAAGAGCTCCGCTGCGTCCCGTCGGGTGGCGCGCTCTATCCCCTCGAGCTGTACGTCGTCGCCTCGAACGTCGCCGGCCTCGAGCCCGCGCTCTACCACTACGACCCGCTACGTGGCGCCCTCGAGCGCATCCGCGGAGTGCAGCGCCCCGAGCTCGAAGGGCTGACCCCGTACGACGAGCTCGTCGTGCCGAGCGCCGCCGTCGTCGCGATCTCCGCAGTCTTCTGGCGATCGCGGTTCAAGTACGGCGCGCGGGCGTATCGCTTCGCGTTGCTCGAGGCCGGACACGTCGCGCAGAACTACCTCCTCGCCGCGACGGCACTCGGACTCTCGGCGTGCCCTGTCGGTGGCTTCTTCGACCGGCAGGTCGACGCGCTCCTCGGGATCGACGGGCTCTACGAGGCCTCGCTCTACCTGCTCCCCGTCGGGAGCGCCCCGTGACGACGTCCCGGATCGCCGGCTGGGTGGCCGCGGCCGCATTCGGCACCACGCTCGCACCGCCGATCGAGCCATGGGTCGACACGCCCCTTCACCCCTTGCTGCTCGGCCTCGCGTCAGGCGTCGTGCTGTTCGCGCTGCTCGCGCGGAGGAGGATTCGGCTCGCGGCCGTCGCGTCGTTGCCTCCCGCCGGCGTCGCGGCGCGCAGCCTCGCGCTCACGGCCAGAGCCGGGTACGAAGAGGCGGTCTGGCGAGGGCTCGTTCTCGGTCTCCTCGTGGGACCTGTCGGTCGTGCCGGCGCGCTCGCCGCGAGCACACTGCTCTTCGCGGGAGGTCACCTGCGACGCCAGGGCCCGAGGGCGGCGGTGCATCTCGCGACCGGGGCGGTGTTCGGCCTCGCGTACGTCCTCACCGGTCGGCTGAGCGCCGCGATCGGCTCGCACGCGGCATACAACGTGCTCGTCGGGATTGGCCGGATGACCTCTCGGGACGTGTCCGTTTCGGCCACTAGCGGCGGGCGGGCAGGGGTCATACCATCGCCAGGCGCCCCGTTCCGACGCCCGCTCCGCACCACGCGCCGCTCGACCGTGCCGTCACCGACAGTCGCCCGCCTCGAGGCCGTCAGCAAGTCGTTCGGACGCGTCCGCGCCCTGGAGCAGGTCGATTTCGAGCTCCGCGAGGGCGAGGTCCTCGGACTGCTCGGACGGAACGGCGCGGGGAAGTCCACCGCGATCTCGCTCCTGCTGGGTCTGCGGCGCCCGGACTCGGGCCGGGCCATCCTGTACGGGCGCGACCCGCGCGACCCCACGGCGCGACGCAGGATCGGCGTCGTACTGCAGGAGATCAGCCTTCCGCCCGTGCTCCGCGTGGGAGAGCTGCTCGACCTCGTTCGCGCCCACTTCTCCGACGCCCTCCCGCGCGACGAGCTGCTCGAGCGCTTCGATCTCGCCGAGGCGGGACGGCGGCAGATCGGGGCGCTCTCCGGCGGGGAACGGCGACGGCTTGCGCTGGCAGCCGCGATGGCGGGGCGCCCGACGGCCCTGTTCCTCGACGAGCCGAGCGCGGCGATCGACGTCCACGGCCGGCAGCTGCTCTGGGACGAGCTCTCCGGCTTCGTCGGCGGTGGAGGTGCCGTGCTGCTCACGACCCAGCAGCTCGAGGAGGCGGAGCGACATGCGACGCGCGTCGTGCTGATCGCCCGCGGGCGTGTCGCGGGAGAGGGAAGCGTCGACGAGCTCCGCGCGCGCGTCGGCCGCACACGGGTCAGCCTACGCGCCGAGCACCTGCCGCCGCTTCCGGCGTCCGCGGCGATCTCCTCGACGCTCGATCGGCACGTGATCCATGTCGACGACGCCGACGCATTCATCGAAGAGCTCGTGCGATCGGGCATCCCGTACCACGACCTCGAGGTCATGCGCCCGACCCTGGAGGACGCGTTCGTCGAGCTGACGGAGGCCGACGGGTGACGCTCACCCGTGCGTATGCCCGTGTCGAAGCCCTGCAGCTCCTGCGGGTTCCCGTCTACGCGTTCTCGACACTCGCCTTCCCCGTCGCGGGTCTCGTGCTCTTCGGACAGCAGTTCGTCGACGGAGAGCCCGAGCGCGCGCTGGCGGGGTTCGCGGCCACTGCGGTGCTCGCGATCGGCTTTTTCCAGTTCGGAGTCGGGATCGCTGCAGACCGCATGTACAAGTGGGAGACGTACCTGCGCACGCTTCCTGCCGGCCCCGGTGCGCGCATCGCCGGACGGGTCCTCTGTGCGCTCGGGTTCTCCATCGCGGCGGTCGCCTCGGTGACGGTGGCGGCGGTCGTGCTCTACGACGCGCGGCCGTCGCCGTGGCGTGCCGGGGTGCTGATCGTCGCGCTCGCGCTCGGCGGCGTGCCGTTCGCGCTGCTCGGCCTCGCACTTGGATACTGGCTGCCGCCACGGGCTGCCTTGCCCGGCGCCAACCTCCTGTTTCTCCCCCTCGTGCTCGGAGGGTTCCTCTGGAGCCGTCCACCCGACGACATCCCGCACGACGCAGACGTCGCCTCACAGCTGCTCCCGACGCGGAGCTGGGAGGAGGTGCTCGATCCGATCGCAACGGGAGACGGGCCCGTTCCCTGGCACCACGTCGCCGCTCTGGTCGCGTGGGCGGCAGCGTTCGGCGCGCTCGCGTGGTGGGGCTACCGGCGCGACGAGGGAGAGCGGTTCACGTGAGGGTCACCAGACCGTCCGCAGGAGCCCGGCGACGTCGTCGGCGCTCGCGGCCCGCGGGTTCACCTTGGCGCCGGCCCGCTCCACGATCGCCGCCGCGAGCTCGCCGAGCTCCTCCTCGGGCACGCCGAGGTCGCGGAGGCGGCCGAACCCGCCGAGCGCCGCGAGCTCCTCGATGCGCGCCGGCGCGTCGTCCGTGGCGAGCGCGGTGGCGAGCCGCTCGATCGCCTCCGGCACCACCTCGGCGTTGAAGCGGAGCGCGACGGGAAGGCAGACGGCGTTCGCGGAGCCCTGCGGCACGCCGTACCGCCCGCCGATCGCCTGCGCCATCGCATGCGCGAGGCAGACGCCGGACTCCGCGAGGGCGAGCGCGGCCCGGTGGGCGCCTTCCTGGAGCCGCGAGCGACCGTAGATCCCGTGCGGGCGCTCGACGACGATCGGGAGCGCGTGACCGATCGCGGTCGCTCCCGTGTCGGCGTGGCGCGGCGCACGCTCCGAGGCGGCCGGGTGGTAGTACGCCTCGGCGCAGTGCGCGAGCGCGTTCATCGAGGTGCCCACGGTCACATCGAGCGGCAAGTCGAGCGTGAGGACGGGATCGTAGATCGCGGCGACCGGCGTGACGCGCGGATCGGAGCCGCCGCCCTTGCGGCCGGGCGCGAGCAGGACGCCGTAGAAGGAGGTCCACTCGGCCCCGGCGTACGTCGTCGGCACGGTCACGATCTGCGGCAGCGGATCCTGCCCCTGGTCGGCGAGCTCCGTGACGACCGCCTTGCAGGTGTCCATCGCACTGCCGCCGCCGAGCCCCACGAGGCCGTCGGCGTCGAGCTCCACAACGCGTGCCGCAGCCTCGCGCACCGTCTCGATCGGGACGTGCGGCCGGACGCCCTCGTAGACGCCGACGACCGGGAGCGCGCCGACGGCCGTCGCGCCGCGCCGCGTCGTCACGAGGAGCGGGCGCTCGATTCCCGCCTCGCCGCACACGTCGGCGAGCTCTTCGAGCGAGCCCGCCCCGTACCGCATGATTCTGCGCGGGCGCGTGCTGCTCACGCGGTCCGGGCGGGATCCGTCGTCCGGAACGCGGCGAGTGCCGGCGCGCGGCCCTGTGCGAACCCCGCGAAGGCGTCGGCGATCCGGCTCGGCACGCGGCCGGTGCCGCGGGCGAGCGAGATCTCCCGACGCCCGTTCATCCCGGAGACGCGCGCCTCGGCGAGCGCGCCGGCCGAGAGGTCCGACTCGACCGCCGCGCGCGAGATGAACGTCACGCCGAACCCCGCGAGCACGGCGCTCCGCACCGACTCCTGCAGTCCGAGCTCCAAGCGCAGGTCGAGGTCCCGGAGCCGGAGCCCCAGCCGGCGAAGCTCGTCCTCGACGATCCGGCGAACGCCCGCGCCCTCCTGCATGACGACAAGTGTCTCGGAAACGAGCTCGTGCACGTCGACGTCACGACCCGCGAAGCGATGGCCCGGCGGGCAGACCAGGACGACCTCGTCGTACGCGAACGGCTCGTAGCGCACACCGCGGTGGCGCGGAGCGGCCCCGACGATCCCGAGCTCGAGCCGCCGCTCGGCGACGAGCTCGACGACCGTGCGCGTGTCGTGCACCTCGAGCGCCACCCGGACGGCCGGGTGCGCGGCCTGGAACTCGCAGAGGAGCTGCGGGACGACGATCGCGGCCGGCCCCGTCGACGCCCCGATCGAGAGCGAGCCCGTGAGCTCTCCCTCCGCCTCCGCCGCGAGCTCGTCGAGCACCTGCGCCTCGAGGGTGAGGAGGCGCTGCGCGCCACGGTAGAGGCGGCGCCCCGCCTCGGTCGGCTCGACGCGCCGCCCCGACCGGTCGAGGAGCTGCGTCCCGAGTCTCTTCTCGAGCGCGCGCACCTGGAGCGAGACCGCCGGCTGCGTGACTCCGAGTTGCTCCGCGGCCTGCGAGAAGGATCGGCGCTCGACGACCGCGCAGAACGCGGCGAGCTGACGCGTGTCCATAAGCAAACCTTATCTCAGAGGTGGGGTCTCCCGCGGACGCCGCGCTCCGCGAGGATACGCGCGGGATGCGCGTCTGGATCGACGTCACGAACTCGCCGCACGTCGTCTTCTTCCGGCCCCTGATCGCGCTGTTGCGGGAGCGCGGTCACGACGTGACGATCAGCGCCCGCGACTTCGCGCAGACGCTCGAGCTCCTCGACGACGCCTCGCTGGAGCACACGGTCGTCGGGCCGCCGCACGGCGGCGCCTCGCGGGCCGCCAAGGCCCGGGCGATGGCGGGCCGGCTCCGGGCCCTGCGCGCGTTCGCCCGAGGCCGCGACTTCGACGTCGCTCTCTCGCACGCCTCCCACGAGCTCCCGCTCGCGGCGCGCTCGCTCGGGATCCGCTCGGCGTACGCCTTCGACTACGAGCTCGCGCTCGCGCAACACGGGCTGGGCTGCCGCGCCGCGACGCGGGTCGTCGTGCCGGACGCGATCCCGCAGTCCCGGCTCGACCGGCTCGGCGCCCGCGTACGCAAGGTGCGCCGGTATCCGGGGCTCAAGGAGGAGTACTACCTCCACGGGTTCCGTCCGGACGAAGGTGCGGTCGCCGCGCTCGGCCTCGAGCGCGAGCGGATCGTCGTGGTCGTCCGCACGCCTCCCGAGGTCTCGCTCTACCACCTCCACGGAAGCCCGCTGTTCGCCGAGGCGCTCGAGCGCCTCGGCAACGATGCGGACGTGCACGCGGTCGCGCTCCCGCGCACGCCCGCGCAGCGAGCCTCGCTCCTCGCGCTCGAACTCCCCTCGCTCGTCGTGCCCGAGCGGGCGGTCGACGCGCTGAGCCTCGTCGCGCTCGCCGACCTCGTCGTCTCGGCCGGGGGCACGATGAACCGCGAGGCGGTCGCGCTCGGGACGCCGGTCTACACGACGTTCGCCGGCCGGCTCGGCGCGGTCGACGAGCGCCTCATTGCCGAGGGCCGGCTCCGCCCGCTCGCATCGGCCGACGATCTCGTGGTCGAGCGGAAGCCGGCACGGCCGGTGCCCCCGACGGACCGCGACCCCGCGCTCATGCTCGACCTCATGCTGTCCGCGCTGGGGTGACCTGCGGCGCCGCGGAGCCCGTCTCGAGCCGCGTGACGAACCCCGGCCCGCCGCCGAAAAGGCAGTGGTCGACGTTGAGGACCCGCCCGTCGGCGGACGCGAGCGGCGCGCGGATCTCGCCCGGGTCGCGGCCCACGACCGACGCGATCGGCGTGTGCCCATGGACGATCCGCGAGCCGCCGAACGTCGCCAGGAGGCGGTCGACGGCGGTGGGGCTCGACAGCCGGAACCTGTCGCTGAGGACGTCGAGGAGCTGCCCGAACGCGGTCGGCGCGCCCGAGGCGAGTGCCGACGCGATCCGCGCGTTGACCTCGTCGACCGAGCGGCCGTAGTGGAGGTACGCATCCGTGTCGGCGTGGAGCAGTAGCCACTCGCCCTCGCGCGCGACCGCCCGCCGGGAGAGCACCCAGTCGACGTGCGCATCCGTCAACGCGGCGCGATCGCTCCGGACGCCGCCGTTCGCGAGCCACACCTCCTCGAAAGTCGCCCCGGTCGGGCCTGCGCCCTCGGCCCCGGCGAGGTGGACGGCGAGCAGGAGCACCTCGTGGTTGCCGAGCAGGCTGCCGACGCTGCCGTCGCTCTCCCGCTCGAGCCGGCGCACGAGGTCGATCGCTCCGATCCCGTCGGGGCCGCGGTCGACGAGGTCGCCGAGAAGCCAGAGGGCGGCGTCCCCGCCCGTCCACCGCTCGTCGCGGCCGACGAGTCCGGCGTCGCGCAGGAGGGAGGCGAGGACGTCCCGGTGACCGTGGACGTCGCCCACGACGAACACGGGCCGCATCGGGTGGACTACCGCACGCGTTCCGACTCTGCGGCGGCCGGCTGGCCCGTGCCCACGAGCCTGTTCAGCGTACCCACGAGCTCGAGCGTCTCCCCGTCCGCGACGAGCCGCTCGAGCCCCGCGAGCTCGTTCTCGAGCCACTGCGCGTCGACGGCCGGCTGCGTGATCAGGTCGATCTTCGGGTAGGGGCTCGGCGAGACGACCTCGCCGTCGCCGACGAGCTCCTCGTGGAGCTTCTCGCCGGGGGCCGGCCCGATGAACTCGATCGCGATGTCCGTCCCGGGCTCCTTGCCCGAGAGCGTGATCATGCGCTCCGCGAGGTCGACGATCCGCACGGGCTCGCCCATGTCGAGCACGTACACCTGACCGCGACCGCCGATCGCGCCGGCCTGCACGATCAGCTGCACGGCCTCGGGGATCGTCATGAAGAACCGCGTCATCTCCGGGTGCGTGACGGTCACCGGGCCGCCGCGGGCGATCTGGCGCCGGAAGATGGGGATGACCGACCCCGAGGAGCCGAGGACGTTGCCGAACCGCACCGCGACGAACCGCGTGTCGACGCCGTCCCGGTTGCCCCACGCCTCGACGATCCACTCGGCGAGCGCCTTGGACTGGCCCATCACGGTCTTCGGGTTCGCCGCCTTGTCCGTCGAGACGAGCACGAAGCGCTTCGCTCCGTACTCGATCGCGACGTCGGCGAGCACGCGCGTCGCGAGCGTGTTGTTCCGCACGGCCTCGAGCGGGTTGGCCTCCATCATCGCGACGTGCTTGTACGCGGCCGCGTGGAAGACGACGCCGGGGCGGTACTTGTCGAAGACCTGCCGGAGCTTCGCGATGTCCTTCACGTCGCCGACGACTGCGGCGGCGGCGAGGAACCCGCGGTCGCGTACGAGCTCGCGCTCGATCTCGAAGAGCGCCGGCTCGGCGTTGTCGAGGAGGACGAGCTTCGCCGGGTCGATCCGCGCGATCTGGCGGCACAGCTCGGAGCCGATCGAGCCGCCCGCTCCGGTGACGAGCACGACCTCGCCGGTGAGGTAGCCCGAGACCGACGCGAAGTCGATCTCGACCGGCTCGCGCCCGAGCACGTCCTCGACCTCGACCGGCCTCAGCTGGCGGGCGAGGTCGACGTCGCCGGAGACGAGCTCGGAGAGGCTCGGCAGCGTCTTCACCGGGATCGCGGCCTCTCGTGCGGTCTCGACGATGCGCGCCCGGAGCTGGCCCGAAGCGCTCGGGATCGCGATCAGCACCTCATCGGGCCGGCGCTCGCGCACGATCCGCGCGAGGTCGTCGACGGTGCCGAGCACGCGCACGCCGTGGAGGCGGAGGTTGCGCTTGCGCGGGTCGTCGTCGATCAGCCCGATCGGGGTGTAGCCGAGCGCGGGGCTCCGCTGCATCTCCTTCACGACGAGCTGCCCTGCGTCGCCGGCGCCGACGACCACGACCTCCTTCCCGCTCGTGACGATGCGGCCGGGCAGCGGGCGCTCGATCAGCGTCCGCGCGAGGAGCCGCGAGCCGGCGACGAAGGCGAGGCACAGCAGGAGATCGACGAACCAGACCCCGCGCGGCACCGCGACGCGATGGACGTTGAAGAGCGTGAAGACGAGGAAGACCGCGATCGAGCCGAGCACGACGCCCCGCAGCACGGCCCACATGTCGCGGGTCGAGACGTACCGCCACCAGCGGTTGTAGAACCCCGACAACGCGAAGACGGGCAGCTTCACCGCGACGACGAGCAGGACGATCGACCAATCGAGGTAGCGGTCGTAGTAGACGGGGCGGCCCTGGTCGAAGCGGAGGCTCCAGGCGAGCCACCATGCGCCTGCGACGATCGCCGCGTCGACGGCGACCTGCCAGATCGAGTGCCGGTTGACCGGGCTGCGCATGGCTACACGCGAACGGCGACGCCCGCGGCCGCGCGCAC
>DASSJV010000028.1:0-18329 GCA_035691005.1 Gaiella sp.
GACGGTCGCGCCGAGGAACTCGCCGCGGCGCTCCTTGCGGAGGACGGTGTCCCAGATCGCGCCCGCGCTGTGGCTCGCGTTCCGCGAGAGGTTCTCGTCGATGAAGCGCTCGTAGTGGCCGAGGTCGAGGTCGGTCTCGGCTCCGTCCTCGGTGACGAACACCTCGCCGTGCTGAAACGGGCTCATCGTCCCCGGGTCGACGTTGAGGTACGGGTCGAACTTCTGCGCCCGCACCCGCAGGCCGCGCGCCTTCAGGAGGCGGCCGAGCGAGGCGGCGACGATCCCCTTGCCGAGCGCCGAGACGACCCCGCCCGTGACGAAGACGTAGCGGGTCGCCGGCCCGTCGTTCACGGAGTCCGCCCGAGCGCGTCGAGGGCTCTCAGACCGGGCGTCGACTCGATCAGCTCGCCGAGGGAGCGCCGGTCTGCGAGTGCGGTGAGGGCGGCGAGCGCTCCGATGGCGCCGATTCGCCGCAGGCCCGTCAACCGCCTCACGGAACCCAAACCTAGCACGGCGCCGAGCGCGTTCGAGCCTGCGTCCCCGAGCATCGTCATCTCGCGGTGATCGTAGGGAGCGAGGAGGACGGCGACCGCGAGTGCGCCGCGCGGTGTGTTGCGCAGGAGGAGCGAGCCCAGCAGGAAC
Organism: Gaiella sp.; assembly: GCA_035691005.1. Taxonomy (GTDB): domain Bacteria; phylum Actinomycetota; class Thermoleophilia; order Gaiellales; family Gaiellaceae; genus Gaiella. The sequence goes on from DASSJV010000028.1 coordinate 643, forward strand.
GCCTTGAGCGCCCGGCCGGGTCGCGTGTCGAGCTGGTTGAGCAGGTTCGCTGAGAGCGCCACCAGCACCGCGCCCGATGGCGAGCGCGTCCGCCAGAGCGCCCACAGCGGGATGCCGACGAGCTTCAGCGTCCCGGTCGTCGCCCCCGCCCGAAGATGTTCTCGAAACCCGCGCTCGGGGCCGCTCCAGAGGTCGTCCGCGAGCCCGAGCGCCGCAACGGGCGCGACCGAGGGCGTGCCGGCCGCGACGACGGCGCCGACGAGCGGCAGGCGGAGCCCGCGGAAGTTGACGGCAGTCGGCCCGCACGCGAGCAGGAGGTCGACGAGCTGGCGGCCGCGGTGGACGAAGCCGGCGGCGTCGCGCCCCGTCGCGCGGTGGGCGAGGTCGAGTTCCACCTCGCGGACGTCCAGACCGGCACGCAGCGCGTCGATCGTCATCCGCGTCTCGACGCCGAAGCCGGCCGCGACGGGGAAGACGACCCCCCGCGCGCGCTCGGAGAGCGCCCGCTGGCCTGAGAGCGGCTCGGCGAGGCGGCGGCCCGTCCGTGCCTCGACGAGCCGGCGGGCGACGCCCTTCGCGAGCCCGAGCCCTCCGCCGACGCGACGCGCGAAGCGGGCGGCGGCGAGGTCCGCCCCGCTCTCGACGAGCGGCCGCAGGTCTCCCTCGACGTCGGCGTCGCAGAGGAGCAGCGGCCCGTCGGCGCAGGTGCGCTCGGCGAGCGTGAGCGCCTGGCCCTTGCCGCGCCGTGGGAGACGCACGACGCGGGCGCCCGCGGCCTCGGCGACCGTCGCGCTCCCGTCCCGCGAGCCGTCGTCGGCGACGACGATCTCCGCGCCCGGGAAGGCGCCGCGCAGCGCCTCGACCGTGCGGGCGATCCGCGCCTCCTCGTCGCGTGCGGCGACGAGCACCGTGAGGGCGCTCACTCGCCGGGCACCGGCTGCGGTGCGGCCGGCAGGACCCCGTCGACGGCGTCCTGCCCGAGGCCGTAGCTCCCGGGGCGGGCGCCCTCGAGGAGGAAGACGAGCGCCACCTCTCCGACCGCGGTGTCGACCGCGTCGACGGTCGCGAGGCCGCTCGCGCGGAACGGCGGCACCGCGCTCGGCCGCGTACCGCTGTCTTCGACGCCGACGCTGGGCACGTGCGCCGCCGCGAGGCCGGAGTAGAGGCCGCTCAGGAAGTCCTCCGTCTCCCCCTGCTGGGGCCGCGACGGCCGCGCGACGACGACCGCGTCGAGCGGCGCCTTCGAGAGCCCGAACTGCTCCTCCACGAGCAGCGAGGAGAGCCTGTCGAGGACCGGCGTCTGGCCGCCGGCGACGAGCTCGCGCGCGAGCTCCCCGCCGAGCCGTGACCGCCGGTCCGGCCCCGCGAGGTCGCGCGTGTTGGGATCCGCCCGGAGCGCCTGGTCGACCGCCTCCGGGTCGAGCGGCACCCGCAGCGCGCGCAGGCGGACGACCCGTCCGCCCGCGTCGGCGACGGTCCGGCGGATCGTCCCGGCGAGACCCTGGTCGACTGAGCCGACGAAGACGACGCCTACGGTCGTCCCCGCGAGCCGCCGGCGCACGAGGCTCGTGTACGTCGTGTCCGCGAAGTCGTCGAGCGCGTCGCCGCGCCGCTGCGCGCTCGCCGCACGTGCGACCGCAGAGTCGCGGTCGGCGCGGAGCTCGTCGATCCTCGCCTGGAAGTTCTTGCGTTCCGCGTCGTTCACGAACCCGCGTCCCGAGAGGCCGACCCCGACGAAGATCCCGATCACCAGGGCGACGAACACCGCGGCGAGCGACGCGACGTGGTAGCGCAGGTCGAACATCGTGCGGAGTCTCGCAGAGCCCCTCCGGCGCTCGGCCCCCTCAGCGGGCGAGTGCCGAGGCGAGCCGTTCGATCCCGTCGTCGATCGACGGCTCCTCGACGAGGCTGAACGAGAGCCGTACCGTGTCGGCGCCGCGCCCGTCCGGGAAAAAGAGCGTTCCCGGGACGATCCCGACACCGGCCTCCGCCGCCCGCGGAGCGAGCGCGACGGAGCTCGCGCCCTCGGGAAGCGTGACCCAGGAGAAGAACCCGCCGAGCGGTCGCGTCCACCTCGCCCCCGCGGGCATCGTGCGCTCGAGCGCCGCGAGAAGCCGCTCGCTCTTCCGCCGGTACAGCGCGCGCGAGCGGACGAGCTGCTCGTCGATCCAGCCTCGCCGGACGGACTCCTCGTAGAGCCGCTGGCCGAGCGCGCCGGCGCACTGGTCGGTGTTCTGCTTCGCATCGACGAGGCGGGACACGATCTCCGCCGGGCCGACCGCCCAGCCGAGCCTGACCCCGGGGAAGAACGTCTTCGACGTCGTGCCCGTCTGGACGACGACGTCCGGCGCGATGCTCCAGAGGCTGGGCAGGGCCTCGCCGGAGAACCCGAGCTCGCGGTACGCGACGTCCTCGACGATGAGGAAGCCGTAGCCGCGGGCAAGCTCGACCAGCGGTTCGCGCCGGTCGGCTGCAAGGGTGACGCCGGCCGGGTTCTGGTGGTCGGGGATCGTGTAGAGGAGCTTCGGGCGCAGGCCGGCGCGAAGGCGCCGCTCCAGCTCCTCGACGTCGAGCCCGCCCTCGTCGAGGGGAACCGCCTCGAGCGCCGCCTCGAAGCTCCTGAACGCCTGGAGCGCGCCGAGATACGTCGGGCCCTCGACGACGACGAGGTCGCCCGGGTCGAGGAACGACTTGGTGATCAGCTCGAGCGCCTCGATCGCGCCGCTCGTGACGACGAGCTCCTCGTCCGACGGGCGCGTGCCCTCCTGCGCCTCCAGCCGGCCCGCGAGCACGTCCAGCGTGCCCGCGAGGCCGCGCGTCGGCGCGTACTGGAACGCGGTCGCCTCCCCGGAGGCGGCGAACTCCTCGAAGAGCGTCGCCACGCGCTCCCGCGGGAACGTCTCCGGGTCGGGGAAGCCTCCGGCGAACGAGATGATCTCGGGCATCCCGAGGAAGGCGAGGACGGATGCGATCCCGTCTCCCGCGGCGCCGGATGCGGCGCGAGACGCGGGCTCGACCTGCAGTCCTCCGGGCGCAGGCGTCGTCGTCAAGTCGCGCATGCTACAAGCCCAGCCCGTTCGCGATCGCGCGCGAGATCGACTCGATCACGTTGCGGAGCGCCGGCGAGGCCACCACCGCGCCGACGATCGCCGCGACCCCGATCGCGCCGAAGACCGCGAGCGGCCAGATGCCGACATGGCGGTTGACGAGCCGCGACACGCCCTTCGCGTCCACGAGGGACTCCCCCACCTTCAGGCGCGTCACGAACGTCGACGCCATTCCCGCCCGGTCGCGCTCGAGGAACTCGACGAGGTTGAAGTGGGTTCCCACCGCGACGATCAGCGAGGCGCCCTTCTCGTGCGCCAGCTGCAGGGCGAGGTCTTCGCTGATCCCGGGCGCGGCGACGGTGACGAAGGCGAGCCCGAGACGCCGGAGCCGCTCCGCCCCGGGCGCGGCGCCGCCCGCATACGCATGCACGACGAGCTCGCCGCCGCCACGCAGCGCCTCGTCCGAGACGGAGTCGAAGTCGCCCACGATCAGGTCGGCAGAGAGCCCCGCGTCGCGGAGCGCGTCGGCGCCTCCGTCCACCGCGACGATCACGGGCCGGAAGTCGCGGACGTACGGACGCACCATCCGCAGGTCGGACTTGTAGCCCGGCCCGCGCGCCACGACGAGCACGTGGCGGTCGCGGAAGCGCGTCCGCAGGGTCGGCAGCTCGAATCCCGCCGCGAGGCTCTCGGCCTCGTCGCGTAGATGGAGCAGCGTGTTCTCGGCGAACGCCTCTAGGGCCTGCGAGAGCCGGCCCTGCTGCTCGGCGAGCGCGGTCTCGAGCGACGTCGCGTCGAGGACGGTGCCCTCCGCGAGCAGCGTTCCGTCCCGCCACACGTGCCCGTGGTCGACGCGCACCATCTGGCCGTCCGAGAGCTCGTCGAAGAGTGGCGCACCCGGAGCGTCGACGAGCTGCACCCCCGCGCGAACGAGCTCGAGCGGACCGGTGTTCGGGAACCGGCCCGTCGACGAGCGCGAGACGTTGACGACCACCCGGACGCCGCTCTCGGCGAGCTCCTCGGCCGAGACGCGGTCGAGGTCGGCGTGGTCGAGGATCGCGACGTCTTCGGGACGCAGGCGCTTGACGAGGTCCTTCGTCCGCTTCCCCAGCCGCGCGGGCCCGGAGACCACTCCGTTCCCGTTCATGCGCCCTCGGTGACCGCGGCCACGAACGCCTCCCCGCCGAGCATGCGCTCGAGCTCGTCGCGGCGCTCCGCGTCGTCGAGCACGGCGATCCTCGTGTGGGTCGGGTCGCCCGGGACCTTCTCGACGCGCAGGTGCTGGTCGGCGACGCTCGCGATCTGCGGCAGGTGGGTGACGGTGAGCACCTGCGCCCGCGCGGCGAGGCGCCTCAGCACGCCGGCGACGCGATGGGCCGTCTCACCGCCGACGCCCGCGTCGATCTCGTCGAGCACGACCGTCTCGCCGCCCGCGACCGCGGCGATCGCGAGGGCGATCCGCGAGAGCTCACCGCCCGAAGCCGTCTCGGACACCGGCGCGAGCGGCAGGCCCGCGTTCGGCCGGACGAGGAAGACGGCGTCGTCGACGCCGGTCGGCCCGGGGTCGCGCGCGCCGAGCTCGACCTTGAACTCTCCCTCCCCGAGCCCGAGATCGGCGAGCTCGCGTGCGACCGCCTCCGCGAACGGGCCGGCCGTGTCGCGACGGGCGGTGCCGAGGGCCTCGGCGGCCCCGTCGTAGCGCGCCTGCGCCGCGCCGCGCGCCGCGCGCGCCTGCTCGAGCGGGTCGGCGCCGCCGGCGATGGCCTCGAGCTCGGGCAGGGCGGCGTCGCGACGGGCGAGCAGGTCCTCGAGCGTGTCGGCGCGGAAGCGCCGGCGGAGGTCGGCGATCCGGTCGAGGCGTTCCTCGATCTCGGCCGCGCGCGCGGGATCGGCGTCCAAGGAGTCGGCGAAGCGCCGCAGGTCGGTCGCGACGTCGGCGAGCCGCAGGGCCGTGTCGCGCAGCTCCTCGACGGCGGGAAGGAGCTCGGGCGCGACCTGCGCGGGGCCGGAGAGAGCATGCTCGGCCTCGGCGGCGAGCGAGCGCGCCCCGCCGGTCTCGTCCGGGTCGATCGCGGCGAGTGCCGTCGACACGCCCTCGGCGAGCTCGGTCACGTGCCTTCCCCGCTCCGCCTCGCGTCGCAGAGCCTCCTCGTCGCCGGGGGCGAGCCCCTCCGTGTCCTCGACGAGCGCCGCGAGCTCCTCGAGGCGCGCGCGCTCGGCGTCCGCGCCCTGCTCGAGCTCCGCCACCCGCCGGTCGGCCACCTGCAGCCCGCGCCACGCCGCCCGCGCCTCGAGCCGTCGACCGGCCTGCTCGGGGCCCGCGAACGCGTCGAGCAGGTCGAGCTGGTGCGACGGGCGGGCCAGGCGGCGCTGCGCGAACTGGCCGGAGAGCGCGAGCAGGCGCTCGGTCGCCGCGACGACGTCTTCCCGCGCGACGCTCCGTCCCCACGCGTAGGCGCGCGAGCGACCGTCGGCGCCGACCCGTCGGGCGACGACGAGCCCCGGCTCGTCCTCGGGCCGCAGGTCGCGGAGCGTCTCGAGCCCGTCCTCGTCGAAGAAGCCCTCCGGGACGTCGAGCTCGGCCTCGACGAACGCCTCGGACGCCGCCGCTCCGACCGACGCCGAGTCGCCCTTCGCGCCGAGCAGGAGCCCGATCGCCTGGGTGACGATCGTCTTGCCCGCGCCGGTCTCCCCGGTGAGCGCGACCAGTCCCGGGTCGAGCTCGAGGTCGGCCTCGCGGATCAGGACGAGGTTCTCGATCCGCAGCCTCCGCAACACGACTGTGATCGTAGACAGGCGCCCGCCGACGGGACAGGTGTCCGGACGAGCGCGTTCGCTCTAGGTGGCGAAGCTCTCCCGGTAGCGGCGCACGAACGTCGCCTCGGGGAGCGTCGCGAGGAGCGACCGGGTGTCCCCGAGGCGGATCGCGATCCGGCCGTCGCGGCCCGCCTCCCCGACCCGGTGGCCGTCGACGAGGACCGCAGCCGGCACGTCGGGCGTCCGGTTCCAGACCACGACCTCCCTACCCCGCGGCACGACGAGCGGCCTGGCGTGGAGCGAGTGCGGCGCGACGAACGTCGTCGCGAGCGCGTCGATCCCCCACATCAGCACCGGCCCGCCGTTCGAGAGGTTGTACGCGGTCGAGCCCGTGGGCGTCGAGCAGATGATCCCGTCGCAGGGGACCCGCCCGAGATCCTCGCCCCCGACCGCCCACTCGAGCTCCACCATCCGCCCGAGCTCGGCCGAGGTGACGACGACGTCGTTGACGGCCACGTCCGTGGCCTCGTCGTCCGCAGAGACCGCCTCGAGGTCGAGCTCGAGTGTCGGCAGCTCCACCGTGACGAACTCGCCGGCGAAGGCACGGGCAAGCCCCTCCTCCAGCGCGTCCGGCTGCATCGAGCTGAGGAATCCGACGCGGCCGAAATTGACGCCCAGGACCGGCACGCCGGTGCCGAGGTACAGGCGAAGCGCCCGCAGCATGGTGCCGTCGCCGCCCAGCACGACGACCAGCTCGGCCTCGGTGGGGTCCCCGTGCGGCGCGAGATCGTGGTGCGCGGCCTCCTCCGGCGTGACCACGAGGTCGACGCCCGTCCGGCGTGCGAGCGCGACGAGCCGTTCGACGCCGTCGCCGACCTGCTCGGGCCGGCCGTGCGTGACGAACGCGACCCGCGCGACGGGGCGCATCTCAGCCGACGGCGGCGTCGATTCGGCGCTCGAGCTCATCGGGGTCGGAGGGCTCCTCGCTCGCGATCAGGTGGACGACGAACTCCCGGTTCCCCTTCGGCCCCGGGTGGCCCGAGTCTACGATCCCGGCCACCCGAGCGGCCCAACTCTCCGCGGTCGCGCAGAACACGCGCAGGACGCGCCGGTGCACGTCCGGGTCCCGCACGACGCCGCGCGGCGCGTCGGCTCGACCCGCCTCGAACTGCGGCTTGACGAGCACCAGCGCCTCCCAGTGGGGCACGGCGAGCCGCAGTGCGGGCGGCAGCACGCGGGTCGCCGAGATGAACGACACGTCGCACGTGACGAACTCCGGCGCGAACGGCAACCGCACGAGCCCGCGGGCGTTCACGCGCTCGACCACCGTCACCCGCTCGTCGGCGCGCAGGCGGGGATGCAGCTGGCCGTACCCGACGTCGAGCGCCACGACCCGCGCCGCCCCGCGCTGCAGGAGGCAGTCCGTGAAGCCGCCCGTCGAGGCGCCGAGGTCGAGGCAGTCCTTCCCCGCTGGATCGACGCCCAGCGCGTCGAGCGCGTGCGCGAGCTTCTCCCCGCCCCGCGAGACGAACCGGGGTGGCCGGCGCACCTCGAGCGCGACGTCGTCGGCCACCTGCTGCCCCGGCTTCGCAAAGCCCGGCACGAGACCCGCGAGCACCATCGCCTGTGCCTGCGAGCGGCTCTCCGCGAGGCCCCGCTCGACGAGGACGACGTCAAGGCGCTTCTTCGCCACATCGGGATGATGTCTCCCACGCGACACCGTGCGAAGATGGATGCGTGCACCGCGGGCTCCCCGTCGCCGTCGCCTCGCTCGTCGCCGCCCTCGCGGTGGCCGCCGCCGGCTGCGGTGGCGACGACCAGTCGGATGCCGAGCAGTGGGCGGACAGCGTCTGCACCGACCTCAACACGTGGGCCGACAGCATGACGACGACGATCAGCGGCGTGATGTCGCAGGGGCTCGGGGTGACGAGGAACGACCTCCAGGCGGCGGCCAATCAGGCGTCGAGCGCGACGACGCGCCTCGTCGACGACCTCCGCGAGATCGGGCCGCCCGACACCGAGTCCGGCAAGGCTGCCCAGCAGCAGCTCCAGCAGGTCGGGGACAGCATCGAGCAGCACGCGACGAAGGCGCGCGACCTCGTCGAGAGCGGCTCGGGCTCGGGCGCAGGGCTCGTCGCCACGGCGCGGTCGGTGCTCGTCGAGATCGGCGCGGCGGCGGACGAGGTCAAGGGCGCGCTGTCGTCCCTCCAGCAGGTGGGCGAGGACATCCGCAGCGGGATCGAGGCGAGCGACGCCTGTTCGCAGCTCCGCGACCGCGACTTCGCGAGCGGCTAGGGCTACGCAGTCCTGACCGCGAGCCCGTCGACGAGCTCGCCGAGCACCGTCGTGTCCGCGTCGAGCGCGTCCAGCCGCTCGTGGGCCCGGCGTGCCGCCCCGTCGGCCACGCGCCGCGCGCCGTCCGTGCCGAGCTCGACGGCGTAGCCGTCTCCGTCGAGCAGGTCGTCGATCGCCTGGAAGAGCACGCCGAGCTCCTCGCCGAACGCGCGCCAGGCTCCCTGGTGCTCGGCCGGCACCGCGGCGGCCCATAGACCGAGCCCGACGGCGGCCGCGAACAGCCGCCCGGTCTTGAGCCGGTGGAGCTCGTCGAGCTGCATCTGAGCGCCTGTGACGTCGTGGTACTGCCCGCCGATCATCCCGAGGGTCGCGCGGGCGAGCTCGCGCGCGAGCTCGGGGGGGTCGCATCTGGCGGCGAGCCCGAACGCCTCGGCGAGGAGCGCGTCGCCCGCCAGCAGCGCGACGGCCTCCCCGAACGCGACGTGGACGCTCGGCCGCCCCCGCCGCTCGTCGTCGTCGTCGAGCGCCGGGAGGTCGTCGTGGACGAGCGAGAAGGTGTGGACGAGCTCGAGCGCCGTCGCCGGCGCCACCGCGTCCTCGAGGCGGCCGCTCGCCGCCTCGCAGACGGCGAGGCAGAGAACCGGCCGGATCCGCTTGCCCCCGCCCCCGAGGGCATACCGGATCGGCTCCTCGAGCGCCCCGAGACTCTCGTCGAGCCGCAGTCCGGCGAGCGACTCCTCGACGAGCGCGCGGAGCTCGTCAGGCGCCCGCATCGGCGGCCTGGCGCGCGCGCTGGAGCTCCGACTCGATCTCCCGCGCGAGCTCCGCGATCTCGGCGAGGCCGTCGACCGCCTCGTCCACGTCGCCGCCTGCGTCCGCGCTCGCCTCGAGCGCGTCGACGCGCGTACGGAGGCGCTCGAGGAGCTCCTCCGCCCGCTGGAGGGACTCGTCGGCGGCGCTCATGTCGTCCTCATGCCGCCTCCCGCCCGATGCGGCCGAGGATCCCGTTGACGAGACGGGCGGCATCCTCGGTCGCGTAGCGCTTCGCGAGCACCACGGCCTCGTTGATCGCGACCTCTGCCGGCACCTCTCCCTCCTCGAGCTCGTGCACCCCGATCCGCAGGATGTTGCGCTCGAGCGTACCCAGGCGGTCGGCCGGCCAGTCGTCGGAGGCGTCCGAGATCCGCTCGTCGAGCGTGGGCGCCTCCGCCGCGACGGCGCGGGCGAGCGAGGACGCGAACTCGTCCGGCGAGCCCTCGAAGAGGCTCTCGAGCGGGAGCCCGGTGAGGTCCCACTGGTAGAGGAGAAACAGCGCCTGACGGCGCGCCTGACGGCGGCTCACCGGCGCCGTCCCGCCGGTCATGCCCGCTGCAGCGACGGCAGGAGCCGCTCCATCTCGTCAAGGTAGCCCGTCGAGTACTCCCCGGCGACGAAGCCGTCGGAGCGAAGGACGTCGAGCGCGAGCTCGCGTGTCGTCGGGATCCCGTCCACCTCGAGCTCCTCGAGCGCCCGCACCGCCCGCGCGATCGCGGCGGGCCGGTCGTCGTCCACGACGATCACCTTCGCGATCAGCGAGTCGTAGTACGGGGGAATCTCGAGGCCGTCCTGGATCGCGGTGTCGACCCGCACGCCCGGCCCGAGCGGCGGCCGGAAGCGTCGCACGAGCCCAGGCGACGGCGCGAACCCGCGGGCTGGGTCCTCCGCGTTGATCCGTACCTCGATCGCGTGCCCGCGCCTCTCGGCGCGGCCGACGTGGTCGAGCCGTTCCCCCGCCGCCACCCGCAGCTGGGCGCGGACGAGGTCGACGCCCGTGACGAGCTCGGTCACCGGATGCTCGACCTGGAGCCGGCAGTTGACCTCGATGAACGACGGTGCGCCCTCCGGACCCAGCAGGAACTCGAACGTCCCCGCACCGAGGTACCCGATCGCGGCGCACGCGCGCGCGACGGATGCCTCGAGCTCCTCGCGCGTCTCGGGCGTGACGGCGGCGGACGGCGACTCCTCGACGAGCTTCTGGTGGCGGCGCTGGATCGAGCACTCGCGCTCCCCGAGCGTCAGTACGCCGCCCTCGGCGTCGCAGAGCACCTGCACCTCGACGTGCCGCGCCGGGGTGACGATCTTCTCGAGGTAGAGCGAGCCGTCGCCGAACGCGGCGTCGGCCTCGGCCGACGCGGCGGCGTACGCCTCCTCGAGCTGCTCCGGCGCCTCGACCCGCCGCATGCCGCGGCCGCCGCCGCCCGCCGTCGCCTTGAGCAGGACGGGGAAGCCGAGCTCCCCGGCGACGACGCGTACCTCGGCGAGGCTCGCGGGCCCGTCCGTACCGGGCACGAGCGGCACCCCGGCTGCGCGCATCTCGTCCTTCGCCGCCGCCTTGTCGCCGAGGCGCTCCATCACCTCCGGCGTCGGGCCGACGAACACGAGGTCGCTCTCGGCGCACGCGCGCGCGAACGCGGGGTTCTCGGAGAGGAAGCCGTAGCCGGGATGGATCGCCTCGCAGCCCGTCGTCTCGGCGGCGGCGATCACGCTCGGGATGCGGAGGTAGCTCTCGGCCGCGGCGGGCGGACCGATACAGACCGCCTGGTCGGCGAGACGGACGTGGAGCGCGTCGCGGTCGGCGGTCGAGTACACGGCGACCGCCTCGATACCGAGCTCGTGCAGCGCACGGATGACGCGCACGGCGATCTCGCCGCGGTTCGCGACGAGGACCCGGGAGAACATCAGCGAGGTACCCACCCCTAGACGGCGGGCGGCGCGCCGACCGGGTCGAGCTCGAAGAGCAGCGTGCCGAACTCGACGGGCTGGCCGTTGTCCGCGTGGATCGTGCGGACGCGTCCGTCCACGTCGGCCTTCAGCTCGTTGAACAGCTTCATCGCCTCGAGGACACAGAGCGTCTGACCGGCCGCGACGACGTCCCCCACCTCGACGAAGGGCGGCGCCCCCGGCTGGGGCGAGCGGTAGAAGACGCCGACCATCGGCGACTCCACGCGGAACGTCCCTGCGCCGGCCACGTCCGGCACGAGGTCGGCCGGCGACGTCGCGACGGCGACGTCCGCCGGGACGAGCGTCGGGCCCGGCTCGTCCGCCTTCCGCACCGAGACACGCATGCCCTCGTCCTCGATCTCGATCTCGCCCACGCCCGACTCCTGGACGATGCGGACGAGCTCCCGGATCCGCTCGGCGCGCGCCTGGTCGACGTCGCCGACGAGCAGCGATGCCTCGCGCGAGTGCCGCTGGCGGATCGACTGGAGCAACGTCGCCGCCTCGCTCCCGTACATCGCGAGGAGCACGAGGTCCTCCTCGGAGGAGGCGAGCCCGTCGGCCGCCTCGCGGACGTCGTCGGCGCTCGGCGGGTCGTCGTCCAACGACGGGGCGTCCCCTCCGAGCAGCTCGATGGCCCGGCGGATGCCGGGCTCGATCGGGGCGGGCGGCGTCCCGTACGCGCCGAGGACGAGCTGCCGGAACTCGTCGAGCACGGTGCCGTAACGGCGGGCCGAGAGAACGTTCAGCAGGGCCTGGGAGCCGAGGATCTGCCCGATCGGCGCGGCGAGCGGGGGCCGCCCCGCCTCCTCGCGGATCCGCACGACCTCCGTGAGCGCGTCGAGAAGCCTGTCGCCGGCGGCGTGGGCGCGGAGATGGTGGTCGAGCGCCGCGACGAGGCCGGCCGGCAGGTCGTACTCGGCCGCCCGCACCGCGATCCGCGGCGCGAGCGGGGCCAGGGGCTCGTCGCCGATATGGTCGTCGACGACGTCCGACGCCTCCCACAGGCGCGCGACGTCGACGCCGGTGTCGCGCCCGAGCCCATGCAGCGCCTCGACGAGCGACTCCCCCGCGATCCGGTGGAGCGCGAGCCCGAGCGGGTAGACGGCGGTCGCGACGATGTCGGCGCCCACCCGCGTCGCGACGAGCGCGTTCGCGAGCGCGGTGCCGCCCGCCGCCTGCACGTAGAGCCCCACGGGAAGCCCGCTCGCCTCGGCGAGCCGCTCGACGAGCTCCTGTGTGACGTGCGGCAGGAGCGCCCCGGTCGGGTCGTTCAGCAGCACGCGGGCGGCGCCGAGGTCGCCGAGGCGCTTCGCCTGCTCGACGAGCGCGTCGGTCTCGCCGGTGCGCCCGGGGCTGTAGACGAGCCCGACGTGCAGCTGGCGGCCGGCGCCGACGATCGCCTCGCCTGCCTCGCGCAGGTTCGAGACGTCGTTGAGCGGGTCGTGGAGGCGGAAGACGTCGATCCCGTTCTCGGCCGCACACGAGACGAAGCGCTTGACGATGTCGGTCGAGACGGGCTTCGAGCCCACGAGGAAGCGCCCGCGGAGCGCGATGCCGAGCGGCGTCGACGTGCGCGCGTCGATCGCGCGAATCCGCTCCCAGGGGCTCTCGACCCCTCGGCGGACCGACGCGTCGAACACACCGCCGCCGGAGACCTCGAGGCACGCGAACCCCGCCTTGTCGAGGATCTCGGCGATCCGCAGGACCTCCCCGGTCGGGATCCGGCCCGCGAGCGGCTCCTGCGAGAGCAGGCGAACGGTCGTGTCGACGAGCTGTGGCACGAGGCCGGACTGTACCGCGGGCCACCCGTACCCGACTTCGCGTCGAGGAGGAGGCACCTCGCCTGGCGTCCAGGGGCGTCGTCAGCCGGCCGCGGAGGGCGGCTCCGCCGCCCGGGAGCGGCCGGCGGCCTGGGCGTCAGGCTCTCGAGATGTATCTGGCTTCGCGGGGATCGACCTTGATGCGCTCGCCGATGTTCACGAAGAGTGGCACCTGGACGACCGCGCCCGTCTCGAGCGTCGCGGGCTTCGTCACGTTCGAGACCGTGTCGCCCTTCACGCCGGGCTCCGTGTCCGCGACCGCGAGCTCGACCGAGGCCGGCATCTGGAGCCCCGACGGCTTCCCGTTGACCTGCAGCATCTGCACGGTCGACGAGGGCAGCATGTACGCGAGCTCGTCGGCGATATCGCCCCGCGGGAGCCCGAACTGCTCGTACGTCTCCTCGTCCATGAAGTGGGCCTCGGTGCCGTCGTCGTAGAGGAACTGGACGCTCTTCACCTCGGTGTGCACGCGCGGAAACTTCTCGCCCGCGCGGAATGTGTCGTCGACGACCGCACCGGTCTCGAGGTTCTTCAGCTTCGTCCGAACGAACGCGCCGCCCTTGCCGGGCTTGACGTGCTGGAACTCGACGATGCGCCACACCGCACCGCGGTGCTCGATGTGCATCCCGTTCCGGAACTGGTTCGTGTTGACGATCTCCGCCATCGACCGGCGCCACGTTACCTAGAGGCTTGATGTGAAGTATCCGCGAGAGCGGATGCCGCGCCTGGCGCGGCGCCATGCCGTCTCGTCGCCCTGGCTTGGCCTGGAGCGGCCCCGCACGGGCGTCTATTCACATCAAGCCTCTAGCCGACCTGGACCGGCTCCTTCGTGACCGTCGTGAGCCGCTCGCAGCCGTCCTCGGTGACGACGACCGTGTCCTCGATCCGCACGCCGAACTCGCCCGCGAGGTAGAGGCCCGGCTCCACGGTGACGACGTTGCCCGGCTCGAGCAGCGCCTCCGACTCGAAGCGCAGGTTCGGCAGCTCGTGGACCTCCAGCCCGATCCCGTGGCCGAGCCCGTGCCCGTAGAGCTCGCCCATCCCGGCGTCCGCGATCGCGACGCGCGAGGCGGCGTCGACCTCCCGGCCCGTCGCCCCGGGCCGCACCGCACCGAGGCCGTCCAGCTGGGCCCGGAGGCACAGGTCGTAGACCTCGCGCAGACGGCCCGCCGGCTCTCCCGTGAAGAACGTGCGCGTGCAGTCGGACGCGTAGCCGCCGACCGAGCAGCCAGCGTCGACGACGACGAGCGTGTCGGCCGGGATCGGGAGGTCGCGGGGCTTCGCGTGAGGGCGCGCACCGTTCTCGCCGAACGCCACGATCGCGGGGAAGGCCGCGCTGTCCGCGCCCGCCTCGTGCCACGCCTGCTCGAGCCACCACGCGAGCTCCGTCTCCGTGCGCCCGACAAACGGCTCGTTCGCGAGCTCCGCGTACACCCGGTCGGAGATCGCCGCCGCGCGGCGCAGCAGCTCGAGCTCGGCGGGCTCCTTCACCGCGCGAAGGGCCTCGACCGCACCGGAGGTCGAGACGAGCTCGACCCCGCCCGTGCGCAGCGTCTCCGCGCCCGCGAGCGTCAGGTGAGCGGCCTCGACCGCGATCCGGCGGCCGGAGAGCCGCTCGCCGAGCGCGGCGACGAGCGCACGCGGCGTCTCCTGGAATGTGACGCCCTCCACGTGCCTCGCGGCCTCCGCGTACCGGAAGTCGGTGTAGAGCGTCGCCTCTCCGGCGGGGTCGACGAGCAGCGCGGCGTTCGAGCTGGCAAAGCCCGCGAGGTAGCGGACGTTCACCGGCCCGGTGACGAGCAGCGGGTCGGCGAGGGTCGCCGCGAGTCGCTCGATCCGGCTCATCCGTCCCTCCGCTCGGCGAGGGCCCCGAGCGCCCGGCGGTAGCCGTCGATCCCCTGGCCGACCACCCGCTCCGTCGTGAGCCCCTCGAGGACGCTCGCCCGCCGCCACTCCTCGCGCGCGTCGACGTCCGAGATGTGCACCTCGATCACCGGGCCGCGGAACGGCTCGAGCGCGTCGCGGATCGCCCAGCTGTAGTGCGTCCAGGCGCCCGGGTTGACGACGAGCGCGTCGGCGCCGTCGAGCGCCGCATGGAGGAACTCGACGTACTCGCCCTCGTGGTTCGTCTGCCGGCAGCGCACCTGGAGCCCGAGCTCGCGCGCCCAGGCGTAGATCTGCGTCTCGAGGTCCTGCAACGACTCGTCCCCGTACACGCCGGGGTCGCGCCGCCCGAGCAGGTTGAGGTTCACGCCGTTGAGCACGTCGATCCGCACGGGGCCGATGCTACTGGCGTCCGTCGATCAGCTCACCGAGTGCACGGCGGACGTCCGCCTCGGGGACGGCCACGCCCCAGCGCGGCTTTCCCGGCGCGTCGAGCAGGACGAGCCGCGGGGTGCCACCCTCGGCCTTCTTGTCGCGCGCGAGGGCAGCCCAGGCCGTGTCCGGGTCGACTGCGACGGGCTCGGGCGCGAGCAGCTCCTCGACGATCCGCGCCTCGTCGGGGAGCCCCGACAGCCGGAGTGCCGCGAGGAGCCCCAGGGCCACCGCGCGGCCGTGCGGCAGCGCGTACCCCGCTGCCGCCTCGAGCGCGTGGCCGAAGGTGTGACCGAGGTTCAGTTGCGCCCGAGCGGCGCGGTCGTGAGGATCGGCAAGGCAGATGCCCGACTTGAAGGCCGCGCACGCGCGTACCTGCTCGGGCTCCGGCCGCTCCCACACCCGCTCGCCCGCGAGCAGGCCCGTCTTCACGACCTCCGCAAGGCCGTTCCGGCGCTCCGCCTCGGGCAGCGTCGTCAGCAGGGCGGGGTCGCAGACGACGCGTGCGGGCCAGTGGAACGCGCCGACGACGTTCTTCGCGCCGGGCAGGTCGATCGCCGTCTTCCCGCCGATCCCGGCGTCGACCTGTCCGACCAGGGTGGTCGGCACGGCAGTCCACGGGACGCCGCGCATGTACGTCGCGGCGGCGAAGCCCGCGACGTCGGTCGTCGAGCCGCCCCCGAGGGCGACGATCCCTCCGTCGCGGCCGATCCGGAGCCCGCCCCAGAGGCGCTCGAGGACTGCGGCCGCCTTCGCGGCCTCGCCGGCCGGCACCTCGTGGATCGCTACGTCGCGCGCGCCGAGCGCGACCTGGGCGCGGACGCCGTGGATCCCCGCGACGTGCTCGTCGACGACGAGCTCCAGCTCGCCGTCACCCGGCACGAGCGCGCCGAGCTCGTCGAGCGACCCGACCTCGACGTGAACCCCGGCCGCCGCGAGCAGGATCCCGTCGACGTCGCGCGCGCGTGCGTCGGCGACCGCGTCGTAGACCGGCTGCCGGTCGCGGTGGAGCGCGTGGAACGTGTCCTCTTCCTGCGCGAGGGGCCGGTCGCTCCCGGAGACGCGCTGCCATGCCGTCTCCGGCTCGACGTCGATCAGCACGGTGAAGGCGCGCGTCGCGAGCGTCTCGCGCGTCGGCTCCGAGAGGACGGCGCCGCCCCCGAGCGCGACGACGGCCGCCTCGGCGCGGCCGAGGACGTCGAGCGCGGTGCGCTCCTCGACCTCGCGGAAGCCGCTCTCGCCCCGCTCCGTGAAGAGCTCCGCGATCGTCGCTCCCGTGCGCGCCTCGATCTCGCGGTCGAGGTCGACGAACGACCGCTCGAGCCGCCCCGCGACCGCGGCGCCGAGCCGGCTCTTCCCCGAGCCCATGAACCCGGCGAGCGCGAGGTGGCGACCGAGCGCGTTCAGGTGCGAGGGCGCCATCGGTCGCCGATCCGCGCGAGGTAGGCGTCGTACGCGGTGCGCACGTCGACGAGCGCGTCGCCGCCGAGCTTCTCGAGCGCGGCGCGGGCGAGCTCGAACGCGACCGCCGCCTCCGCGACGACCGCGAGCGCCTCGACCGCCTGCACGTCGGAGCGCTCGACGAGCGCCTGGGCGGGCTCCCCGGTCGCGAGGTCGACGGAGTCGAGAGGCCGCATCAGCGTCGGCAGCGGCTTCATCGCCGCGCGGACGACGATCGGCTCGCCGTTCGAGATCCCCGCCTCGATCCCGCCGGCGCGGTTCGTCCGCCGCGCGAGACCCGGGTCGATCTCGTCGTGCGCCTCGGACCCGCGCCGCCGCGCGAGGGCGAAGCCGTCGCCGATCTCGACCCCCTTCACCGCCTGGATCCCCATCAGCGCCGCCGCGAGGCGTGCGTCGAGCCGGTCGGTCTTCTCCGCGTACGAGCCGAAGCCCGGCGGGACTCCGGTCGCGACGACCTCGACGATCCCGCCGATCGTGTCGCGGTCCTTCCGCGCCGCGTCCGTCGCCTCGCGCATGCCGTCGTCGCCCGTCTCGCCCCCGACCTCGACCGGCCGGCCGTCGACGGCGACCCCGAGCTCACGGAGCAGCGCTTTCGCAACCGCGCCTGCCGCCACGTGCACGGCGGTATGGCGCGCCGACGCCCGCTCGAGCGCGTTGCGGATGTCGTCGTGGCCGTACTTGAGGAAACCCGCGAGGTCGGCATGGCCGGGGCGTGGCAGCGTGACGGGCTTCGCGCCCTTCCCGCTCGGCTCGCCTTGGGGCGGCCACGGGCTCATCCCCCACGTCCAGTTCGCGTGGTCGCGGTTCCGCACGACGAGCGTCAGCGGCGTGCCGAGCGTGACGCCGTGCCGTAGGCCGCTCAGCACTTCGACCTCGTCCGACTCGAGCTTCTGCCGCGGGCTTCGCCCGTAGCCCTGCTGGCGACGCCGCAGGTCGGCGTCGATCGCGTCCTTCTCGAGCCGCAACCCGGCGGGCAGGCCGGTGACGATCGCCGCGAGCGCCGGCCCGTGCGACTCCCCCGCGGTGACCAGCCGGAGCGCCATGGCGCGATCCTAGAGGCCGGCTCTGCTAGCCTCGGCCCGCGCGATCCCGCGCACGACCGGAAGGAGGTGAGGTGCGAATGACCAGTCCGTTCTCCGTCACGCGCTTCCCCGCCGGTCGCAGCAGCGGCTGAGCGGCGCCGTGTGACGGACCCGATCCGTCACGAAGGAGACGCACATGACGCAGCACC
>DASSJV010000029.1:0-5127 GCA_035691005.1 Gaiella sp.
TCGTAGTGGGCCCGTGGGTTCGCCTCGTTCGCGTACTGGAAGGGCACGAACCAGCGCGGATCCGCCTCGGCCATCTCGAGGGCGAGCCGGACGGCGCCGTTCGAGCCCTCTGCGGCGGGCGACAGGACGATCTCCGCGCCGTAGAGCCGGAGAAGACGCGTTCGCTCGGGCGTCGCGTTCTCGGGCAGCACGCACGTGAGCGGATACCCCTTGAGCGCGGCGACGAGGGCGAGCGAGATGCCGGTGTTGCCCGAGGTCGGCTCGAGCAGCGCGCGGCCCGGCTCGAGCTCCCCGGACGCCTCGGCGGCCTCGATCATCGCCTTCGCGACGCGGTCCTTGATCGAGCCGGTCGGGTTCTGGCCCTCGAGCTTCGCGTAGAGCTTCACCGAGGGCTTCGGGGAGAGCCGCGGCAGCTCGACGAGGGGCGTCGAGCCGACGAGGTCGAGCAGGCTCGACGCGACCGCCGGCCGCGACCACGAGGGCGAAGAGCCTCCCGCCATGGCCGGAAGGAGGATCACGGTGCCGCCGCGGGGCACCTCGGTGTCGAGACCCTCGAGCGTGCGGACGTCCTCGCCCCCGACGTAGACGTTGACGAACGGTGCGAGCCCGCCGTTCTCGAGGATCTGGGAGGCCAGCGCCGGATGGCGGTCGACGAGGTCGTCGAGCACCTCGCGGACGGTGTCGCCCTCCGCCTCGACCTGGCGCGCGCCGCCGACCTCGGCGCGCAGCGTGGGCGGGATCCGTACGACGGTCACGCGGTCACCGTCCCGCGCGAGCAGAACTCTACGTAGTCGATGTACTCGGTGATCGTCGGGTGCTCGCCGCACACGGGGCAGTCCGGGTTCTTGCGGATCGCGACCTCGTCGAACGTCGTGTGGAGCGCGTCGAAGAGGAGCAGGCGCCCGGCGAGCGTCTCGCCGACGCCGAGCACGAGCTTCAGCGCCTCGCTCGCCTGGAGCGAGCCGACGATCCCCGGCAGGACGCCGAGCACGCCGCCCTCGGCGCAGCTCGGGGCGAGCTCGGGCGGCGGCGGAGCGGGGTAGAGGCAGCGGTAGCACGGGCCGTTCGCGGGGTCGAAGACGGTGACCTGGCCCTCGAAGCGGTAGATCGAGCCGTGGACGACGGGGATCCCGTGCCACACCGACGCGTCGTTGACGAGGTATCGCGTCGGGAAGTTGTCGGTCCCGTCGAGGATCACGTCCCAGCCGTGCGCGAGCACCGTCTCGATGTTCTCGGAGGTGAGCCGCTCCTGGAACGTCACGACCTCGACGTCGGCGTTGAGCGCCTCGATCGTGCGCTTCGCGGAGTCGACCTTCGGCTCGCCGAGCCGCTCGGTCGAGTGGACGATCTGGCGCTGCAGGTTCGAGTCGTCGACGACGTCCGGGTCGATGATCCCGATCGTCCCGACGCCTGCCGCCGCCAGGTAGAGCGCGGCCGGCGAGCCGAGCCCGCCCGCGCCGATCAGGAGCACGCGGGAGTCGAGCAGGCGCTGCTGGCCCTCCTCGCCGACCTCGGGGATCAGCAGGTGGCGCGCGTAGCGGGCGCGCTGAGCGGGTGTGAGCGCCGCCGGGGTGATCACGTCGAAGCCGTTGCGCTTCCACCCGACGAAGCCGTCCTCGAGGTTGACCGCGTGCTCGTAGCCGAGCTCACGCAGCGTCTTGGTCGCGAAGGCCGAGCGGACGCCGCTCGCGCAGTAGACGACGAGCGTCTTGGTCTTGTCCGGGACGAGGGCCTCGACGCGCGATTCGAGGTTGTTGCGAGGCAGGTGCAGCGCGCCGGGCAGGTGACCCTCGTCCCACTCGTCGCGCGGGCGAACGTCGACGAAGACGTGCGGCGCGCCGTCCTCGAGGAGACGATGTGCCTCCGGCGTCGTGATCTCGTCGATCTCGGCGCGCGCCTGCGCGAGCAGCTCTCTGTAGGTCGCCATTACTTTCATGAATATAGCGATCCGTTCACGGCTACCGTGAACGCGTGTCGCCCCGGTCGCGCGTCGTCGCTCTCACCGCCGCGTCGGCCGCCGTCGCGGCCGTCGCCGTCGTGGGCGTCGTCGCCCTCCAGACCGGGCCGACTCCCGAGGCCGCCCCCGGTCCCACGACCCGACCCGGCCCGCCCCCGCTCACGCTCGAGCTCGGCGTGCGCACCGATCGTGAGGCGCGCGCGCTCCGGCGCGCGGCGGCGGACTACACCGCGGGCCGGCACGCCCGTGCGGCGCGCGAGTTCGCGCGCTGGCGCTCGATCGAGGCGCGTGTCGGCGAGGCGTTCGCGCGGTGGCCGGCCGAGACGGTCGATCGTCTGAATCGGCTCGCCGGCCTGCACCCCGACCGGGCGGTCGTGCAGCTCAACCTCGGCGTGGCGCTCTACTGGTCGGGCCTCGCCGGCGCGCAGGAGGCGTGGCGCCAGGCAGCGGCGGACGAGCCCGACACGCCGTACGCGGTCGCGGCGGGCAACCTGCTGCACCCCGAGTACGCCCCCGGGGTCCCCGTCTTCGTGTCGACGGCGCCCCTGCCGCCGGGCTTCGACGAGCAGACGCCGCCCGCGCAGCTCGCGACGCTCGCGCGCGGGGCCGGGCGAAGCGTCCCCGGGAAGCTCCTCTTCGGCGCCGCGCTCCAGCGGCTCGGGCGGACGCGCTCGGCCGAGCGCGTCTTCGCGGCTGCTGCGAAAGAGGCGCCCCACGACGTCGAGGCGCGCGTCGCGGACGCCGTCGGGCGGTTCGACAAGGCGCGTCCCGCCGAGGCGTTCTCCCGGCTCGGCCCGCTCACGCGCACGTTTCCCGACAAGGCGACGGTCCGGTTCCATCTCGGGCTCCTCCTCCTCTGGTCGGGGGAGACGCGGGAGGCGAAGCGCCAGCTGCAGCGCGCGATCGCCGTCGAGCCCGGGTCGCCGCTCGCGGATCAGGCCCGGCGCTACCTCTCGGAGCTGCACAAGGCCGGCGTCTGACGAAAGTCGCTGTTGACGTGTCGGAGGGCCCTGGTACCTTTTTCAGCCAGCGACGGAAAGGGGGGCGATCCTGAGCGCAACACCCGACGCCCGACGTCCGACCCGCGAGGTCGGACTGGAGTCGGACGAGGCACGCGCGCTGCTCGAGCACGGGCGGGCGAACGGCAGCCTGGACGCCGACGAGCTGGCGCTCGCCCTCGACGAGCTGGACCTCGACCCGGCCCAGATCGACGCGCTCTACACCGCCCTTGACGAGGAGCAGATCGAGGTCGTCGGGGTCGAGACGCCGACCGACGACGAGCGCGAACGGGCCTGGGCGGCCGAGACCGAGGTCTCGACCGACACGCTCCAGCTCTTCCTCAAGGACATCGGCAAGGTGCCGCTCCTCACGGCGGCGCAGGAGGTCGAGCTGTCGAAGCGGATCGAGCTCGGCGAGCACGCCGCGAAGCAGGCGATGGTCGAGGCCAACCTCAGGCTCGTCGTATCGATCGCGAAGCGCTACCGCAACCAGGGCCTGCCGTTCCTCGACCTCATCCAGGAGGGCACGATCGGGCTCGTCCGCGCCGCCGAGAAGTTCGACTGGCGCAAGGGCTTCAAGTTCTCCACCTACGCGACGTGGTGGATCCGGCAGGCCGTTGCCCGTGCGATCGCGGACAAGGGCCGCACGATCCGCATGCCCGTCCACGTCGTCGAGAAGCTCAACAAGATCAACCGCTCGGAGCGGAAGCTGCGCGCGGAGCTCGCGCGCGAGCCGACGTCCGTGGAGATCGCGATCGACCTCGGGCTCTCGATCGACGAGGTCGAGCAGATCAAGCGGAGCGCCCAGACGCCAGTCTCGCTCGAGAAGCCCGTCGGGGACGAGGAGGAGTCGGAGTTCGGGCATTTCCTGACCGACGAGTCGGAGCCGCTCCCGGAGGAGGCCGCCGAGGTGAGCCTGCGCCGCGACGCGCTGCGGTCGATCCTCGACGCGCTCTCGCCGCGCGAGCGCCAGGTGCTCGAGATGCGTTACGGGCTCGACGGCCGCCAGCCGCGCACGCTCGACGAGGTCGGTCGCGCCTTCAACGTGACGCGTGAGCGGATCCGCCAGATCGAGCACCAGAGCCTGAAGAAGCTGCGCGTTCTCGCCGAGGCGGCGAGCGTCCGCGACATGCCGTGAGGCCGCTCCGGCGGGTGCGCGAATGGTGGCACCGCCGCCGGCGCGGACGGGGCGTGCTGGAGCCCGCGGGCGGGCCCGACGACGACGACCTGGGCGGCGCCGGCGTCCGTGAGCCACGTCGTCCGCGGCCACCGCACCTCGAGGGCGGCGTCGCGCTCGAGGAGCCTCGGACGGACGAGGGCGACCTGACCTAGGCCGAACGACGGGGGTAGCGTCCTCTCCCGCTCTTCTGTGCACGCCGGATCGCGACCGAAGGCCGGCTTTGCCGGCCGGGAGGTCAGGCGCGGTGAACCCGTGCGGGACGCGAAGGAGGGGGTTCGTGGGGGAACCATGGGTTCCCCCACGTAGAATCGCGCGGGTGCTGCCGTCACACGACGCGCTCGTCGCCGAGCTTGCCCAGCTGATCGCGATTCCCTCCGTGAGCGCCGACCCGGCGCATGCGGGCGACGTTGCGCGCGCGGCGGAATGGGTCGCGGACCGGATCCGCGGTGCAGGCGGCGAGGTGGAGATCGCGGAGCGTGACGGACGGCCGCTCGTGCTCGGCGAGGTGCCCGCCTCGCGCAGCGGCGCGCCGAGCGTGCTCGCCTACGCGCACCTCGACGTCCAGCCGCCGGACCCTCTCGAGCTCTGGCACTCCGACCCGTGGACGCTCGCAGAGCGGGACGGCCTCCTCGTCGGGCGCGGCGTCGCCGACGACAAGGCGCACCTCTTCATGCTCCTCAGGGCGACCGAGCTGCTCGCCGCCGCCGGCGAGCTCCCGGTCACGGTCCGCTTCGCGATCGACGCCGAGGAGGAGATCGGCGGCCATTCGGTGAGCGACTGGGTGGCAGAGGACACGGGCCCGGTCGACGTCGCGGTGATCCTCGACGGCGGGTATGCGACCGCGACGATCCCGAGCTTCTGCACCGCGCTGCGCGGCATCTGCTACTTCCACGTCACGGCGCGAACCGGCGAGCGCGATCTCCACTCGGGGATGGTCGGCGGCGCCGCGCTCAACGCCGTCGAGGCCCTGATGCGGTCGCTCGGAGCGGTGC
>DASSJV010000030.1:0-3067 GCA_035691005.1 Gaiella sp.
CCCGCCCACGTCCTCGCCGGCCGCTACGCGCTCGAGGAGGAGCTCGGCAGGAGCCGGACCGGGATGGTGTGGCGGTCGCAGGATCCGCTGCTGCGACGGTCGGTGGCCGTGAAGCTAATCCACCCACGACTCGCGGAGGACCCGGGGTTCGCCCGGGCGCTCGCGGAGGAGGCTCGGCGCGTGGCGGGGCTGTCGGTGCGGGGGATCGCCTGCCTGCTCGACACCGGCGAGCAGGACGGCGTCATCTACCTCGTGCGCGAGTACGCGCCCGGCTCGAGCCTGCGCGACCGGCTGGACACGGCAGGCCCCGCGACGCCGGCCGAGGCCGTTCGGATCGGGGTCGCCGCCCTCGGCGCGCTCGCCGAGGCGCACGATCGCGGCGTGCTCCACCTCGCGCTCGACCTCGACGACGTAATCGTCGGCGACGGCGACCGCGTATGCCTGGTCGACTTCGGGATCGGTGCCGCCGTCGAGTCGAGCAGGCCGGGCGAGGCGACGACGTTGCTCGGCGACGAGCACCTCGCCCCCGAGCAGGCCGCCGGGGCCGAGCCCGATGCGCGCACGGACGTCTACGCCATGGCATCGCTGCTCTTCGAGCTGCTCACGGGCGAACCCGCCCGAGGTCGCACCTTCCCCAGGGCCGTCCGTCCTGACGTCCCACGCGCGCTCGACCGCGTCCTGGCTCGAGGTCTCGATCCCGATCCCGAACGCAGGTTCCCCGACGCGCGCGCGTTCGCCGGCGCGCTCGCCCGCTCCGTTGAGACCGAGACCGTCGACGCATCCGACGAGGGACGGGCGACGAGCCTGTTCACCTGGATCGGCGTGCCGCTCGTCGTGGCGGGGATCGCGATCGCGTCGATCGCGCTGGGGCTGTGGATGGGCAAGCTCGAGGTGGGAGGTCCCCTCGGCATCCGCGCCGCGCCCGACGAGCCCGCGGCGGTCGAGATCCCGCCCGTGCTGATCCGGCCGGCGTCCGTTGGCGTGATCGACCCGTTCGGCGACGGTTACGAGCTCTCGTCGAACGCGGGGCTCGCCGACGACGGGGACCTGCAGACCGCGTGGCGATCGGAGAACTACTTCGACGGCGAGCTCGGCAAGCCCGGGCTCGGGCTCCTGCTCGACCTCGGCGCGCGGCACGAGGTCCTGGGGGTGCGGTTGTGGACGCCGCATCCGGGATTCCGGTTCCGCCTCGCGGTCGGCGACGACCCAGACGCGCTCATCGACGAGGTCGGGAGCGAGGTCACCTCGACCTCCGTGTCCCGCGTCCCGCTGCGCGGCGCGGGCCGGTACGTGCTCGTCTGGATCACGTCGGTCGTGCCGGTCGACGACGGCATCCGCGCCGAGGTGGCAGAGGTGCGGGTGGTCGTCCGGAGCGCCGACGCCGAGGCGGTCGGTGCCTGACCCGCCTGCCCGCGACGAAGACCTCGTCCGCCGGTACCTGTCGGGAGATCGAGCCGCCTTCGCCGCGTTGGTCGAACGGCACGAGCGCCGCGTCTACAACCTGGCCCTCCGCATGACCGGCCGAGAGGAGGACGCGCGCGACGCCACGCAGGATGCGTTCCTCACGGTGCTCCGCAAGCTCTCGTCGTTCCGCGGCGAGGCCGCGTTCACGACCTGGCTCCACCGCGTGACCGTCAACGCCTGCTACGACCTGTTGCGCAAGCGACGGCGGGCGCCCTTGCTCGAACGCGGCGAGGACGATCTCCCCGCGCTCGAGCCGCCCCCGGCGCCCGACCACGCCGACGCGTCGAGCCTGTCGATGGACGTGCAGCAGGCGCTCCTGCAGGTGCCCGAGGACTTCCGCGCGGTGATGATCCTGCACGACGTCCACGACCTCCGGCAGGAGGAGGTGGCCGCGATCGTCGGCGTGCCGATCGGGACGGTGAAGTCGCGACTGCATCGCGGCCGGATCGCCCTGGCCCGGGCGATGAGGATCGAGCAGCACGGGCGGCTCTCCGAGGAGCCCGAGGGTCCACCGGCGTCCGGCGGGTCCCCCGGCGGGGCCCGCGGGGCTTCGAGGTCCGGGGACCGGGCGGACGCCGCCGGGCCGTCAGAAGGGACGGTATCCCCGTGAGCCATCCCGAAGATCTCCTCGCCGACTACGTCGGCGGCACGCTGGACGAACGCGAGCGCGCCGCCGTCGACGCGCACCTGCCCGGGTGCGCGCGTTGTAGCGCGGAGGTCCGGCAGGCGGAGGCCGCGAGGGCCGCGCTGAGCGAGCTCGAGGACGTCCCCGTGCCGTTCGGCGTGACCGGCCCGGTGCTGGCGGAGGCGGGGCGGCGGTTCGAGCGCCGTCGCGGCGCGGCGTGGGGACGCTTCCAGTGGGCCGCCGGGCTGGCCGCGGCCGCAGCATTCGTCGTGGTGGTGGCCCTGAACGTCAATGGCGATGACGCGCAGAACGCGGCGGCTCCCGAGCGGACCACGGCGGTTGCCGGTGGAACGGGAGCGGCGGGCGCCGAGGCGGCGACGCCCGGGGTCATCCCCTTCGCCGGTCTCGAACGCCAGACCGACGTGAACTACGACGAGGCGGGGATCCGCGCGGTGGCGACCGAGGCGGCCGACGCGGTCGTCGCGGCCGAGGACGCGCCGGGCACCCAGTCGGCGTTGGCGAGCACCGTCCAGGACTCGAAGGAGCGAACGAGCCTTGCGAGGGGATGCGTCGACCAGAGCGGTGTCCGCGGCCCGAACGACGTGTTGATCCGGCTGATCGAGGCGCGGTTCGAGGGGACGCCGGCGTTCATCGGGGTGTACTCGGAGGGGCCGGGCGCCGGGCAAACCCCCGACCACATCGTCGTCTTCGTCATCGCGAAGGACGATTGCAGGATCCTGAGCACCGCTTCCCAGAGGATCCCGTCCGGCTGAGCTTCGCGTCGCGTGAAGGTTCGAGCGTTCACTCGTAGAGTTACCGGTCGTGAGGTATCGCGTGGAGCAGCTCGCGGCCGCGTGCGACGTCTCGGTCGACACGGTCCGCTACTACCAGACCCGCGGCCTCGTCCCGCCGCCCACGCGCGAGGGCCGGGTCGCCTGGTACGACGAGCGCCACGCCGAGCGGATCCACGAGGTCCGC
>DASSJV010000031.1:0-7163 GCA_035691005.1 Gaiella sp.
TTGAGTGGCGACCCCGTGGAGGAGGCGGATCGCCTGACGTCCCTCCTCGAGACGCGATGAGTACCGCGATCGTGCTCTTCACGCGCGACCTGCGCGTCCACGACCACGCGGCGCTGACGGCCGCCACGACGCAGTACGAGCAGGTCATCCCGCTCTTCGTACTCGACGAGGAGCTTCTGCGCGCCGCGAGCACCCCGAACCGGGTGTCGTTCCTGCTCGGCTCCTTGCGCGCTCTCCGGGCGTCGCTACGGGAGCTTGGCGGCGACCTCGTCGTCCGGCGCGGCGACCCGGTCGACGAGGCGCTTCGCGTCGCGCACGCGACCGGCGCCGGCTCGATCGTGGTCGGGGACGACGCGAGCGCGTACGCCCAGCGGCGCCTGCGGCGCCTCGAGCGCGCGTGCGAACGTGAGCGCATCTGCCTCCGGGTCGAGGACACCGTCGCCGCGGCCCCGCTCGGCGAGCCGGTGCCCGCCGAGCGCGACCACTACCGACGCTTCACGCCGTACTGGCGACGGTGGCGGGAGACACCGTTGCCGGCGCTCGTCGACGCGCCGGCTCGCGTCGTGCTCCCTCCGGGACTCGACGTCGGCGCGCTCCCTCACGAGAGCGGCACGTCGCGGCCGCCGAGCCCGCGGCTGCGGGGTGGGGAGTCGGCGGGTCGGTCCAGGCTCGAGCGCTGGCTCCGCGACGGCGTCCACGGCTACGACGAGGCTCGCAGCCTCCTCGCCGCGGACGGCACCTCGCGGTTGAGCCCGTATCTCCACTTCGGCTGCGTCTCCGCCCGCGAGGCGGTCGAGCGTGCGCGGGCGCGCGGGCCTGCGGCCGCCGAGTTCGTCCGTCAGCTCTGCTGGCGCGACTTCTTCCTCCAGCTCCTGCGCGCGAACCCCGCGACGGCGAGCGCGGACCTCCGACACCGCGACGTCGTGTGGTGCGAAGACGACGAGGCTTTCGCCCGGTGGGAGACCGGTCGGACGGGCGTGCCGATCGTGGACGCCGCAATGCGCCAGCTCCGCCGGGAGGGGTGGCTGCACAACCGCGGGCGGCTCATCGTCGCCTCGTTCCTCACGCGGACGCTCGGGCTCGACTGGCGGCTCGGTGCGGAGGTGTTTCTCGAACTCCTGGTCGACGGCGACGTCGCCAGCAACGCCGGCAACTGGCAGTGGGTCGCGGGAACCGGCGCGGACTCGCGGCCCAACCGCGCGTTCAACCCGCTCCGCCAGGCAAAGCGGTTCGATCCGGGCGGGGCGTACGTCCGCCGTCACGTGCCCGAGCTCGGCGACGTGGGGGACGCGTTCGTCCACGAGCCCTGGCGCGCGCCGAAGGCGTACCGACCGGACGGGTACCCAGCGCCCCTCGTCGACCCTGTGCACGGCCCGCGGCGAGGCGGGAGGCGGAAGGGGCGCCGTGCGGCGCGAGCTTGACGGCTGGCGGAGCGCCCACCGACGCGGCGCCGACGGCGAGATCGACTCCGACGAGTGCGTCCGAGCAACGCGGCCGGTCGTCCCGCCGACCCCGGACGGAGCGCTCGACCTCGGTCGCCTCTACTGGCGCGAGGTCGAGCGGGCCAGTCGCCGGATCGTCCGGCTGCGGCCCGACGGGGACGGCCTCGAGCTGTGTCTGCTCGGTGTCGGGCCGGCGCTCCTGCGATTCGGTCGGCCGGAGGTCGTCGTCGGCGACGCGGGGGTGGGCGTCAGGTACCCGATCAGGGGCGGCGTGCTGGCGCGCCGTCCCGTGGGCTCGATCACCCTCTCGCAGGGCGGGTCGGACACACCCGAGGTCTGCGCCGCCGTCGTCGGGTTCGTCCCGCGGCTCGGTCGCACGCCTCTCTACGGGCAGCTCCAGCGGCGCGTCCACGTCCGCATCAGCCGCCGGTACTTCCGTCGTCTTCTGCGCGGCGCGCGCCCATGAGGGTCGCCGTTCTCGGCGCGACGGGGTTCGTGGGGCGCTCGCTCGTTCCCTCCCTCGCGGAGCATGCCGAGGTCGTCGCGGTGTCCCGGCGCGGTGGGACGCCGGACGGCGACTCGGTCCGCGCAGTGGCCGCGGACGCGACGGACGCGACGGCGATCCGGCGAGCCCTCGAGGGCGTGGAGGTCGTCTACTACCTCGTCCACTCGCTCGGCTCGGCCGAGTACGCGGAGATCGACCGGCGCGCCGCGACGACGGTCGCCGCGTCTGCCGCGTCCGCCGGCGTGTCGCAGATCGTGTTTCTCGGCGGCCTCGGCGACGACGCGCCCGATCTGTCGCCGCACCTTCGGAGTCGGGCCGAGACGGCAGCCGTCCTCGTCGCGGGCAGCGTGCCGGTGACCATCCTGCGGGCGGCGGTCGTGGTGGGGCACGGCAGCGCGGGCTTCGAGACGATCGTCGCGCTCGTCGACCGTCTGCCCGTGATGATCGCGCCACGCTGGGTCGGGACGCCGACGCAGCCGATCGCGCTCGCCGACGTCGTCGGCTACCTCGCCGGAGTCGCCGGACGGCGCGAAGCGCTCGGCGAGACGTTCGACGTCGGCGGGCCGGAGGTGCTCACCTACCGGGAGATGATCGAGCGGGTCGGACGTCTACGGGGCCGCTCGCCGCGGATCGTCGAGGTGCCGGTTCTCAGCCCGCGCTTGTCGTCGTACTGGCTCCACCTCGTCACGCCGGTGCGCGCCGGAATTGCGCGGCCGCTCGTGGAGGGGCTCCGGAACCCCACCGTGGCCCACGACGAGCGCATCCGGATGCTCTTGCCACGGGACCTGATCCCCTTCGACGTCGCCGCGCGAGAGGCGCTGGCGGGCGAGTGAGGGCTCACGCCGCTCGCGCGACCAGTCTCCTCCGGAAGTACTCCCGCCAGCTCTCGGGCAGCACGTCGAGGTCGGCGGCGCGGCGCAGCCCGTCGACGTCGTCCCGGTCGAGCGAGAAAAGGCGCGCGACCTCGGTCACGCGGAAGCCGTGCGGGTCGCGCGCGAGCTCGACGATCCGGTCGCCCGCGGCGACCTCTCCCTCGCGGGCGACCGACAGGTAGAAGCCCAGCAGTCCGCGCTCGAGGAACTCCTTCACGAACCGGTCGCGGCCCATCCTGATCCCGAGCTTGTAGCAGGGGAGCCGCGGCTGGGTCACCACGAGCTCGGCGGTGCCGACACGGAAGCGGTCGCCCACGTTCACGTCGCCGTCGAGGAGGCCCTCGGTCGTGAGGTTCTCGCCGAACTGGCCCCACCCGAAATCGAGCTCCGGCCGCTCGCGGCGCCAGAGCTCGTAGAACTCGGACGGGTAGGCGTAGACGGCCTTGTCCGCGCCTCCATGCACACGCAGGTCGGCCTGGCGGTCGCCGTCGATGTTCAGCGCGCGCACGGGCACGCGATCCACAACCGGTTCCTTGAAGATCCCGGTCGTGATCGGCCTGCCCCGCCACAACACCTCGCGCGGCAGGCCGACGTTGACGGAGAGCACCTTCATCGGGTGCTCCCCGCGTGCTCTGGCCTCGCCTCGCGGCGGGCCGTCACCGTCTCGTCGTAGAAGCGCTTGATGTACCCGGTGATCTCCTCGAGCGAGTCCTCGACGGCGAAGTGCCCGCTGTCGAGCATGTGCAGCTCCGCGTGCGGGAGGTCGCGGAGGTACGCGCGCCCGCCCTCGGGGGTGAAGAAGATGTCGTTCTCGCCCCAGAGGATCAAGGTCTCGGGTCGGCGCTCACGCAGGAACGCCTGCCACTCGGGATAGAGGTCGACGTTCGTGCGGTAGTCGTAGAGGAGGTCCAACTGGACCCTGCGGGCGCCCGGGCGCTCGAGGAAGTGGACATCCATGTTCCAGTTGTCGGGGCTGACGAGCGATGGGTCGCGGTGCCCGTGCTGGTAGACGAGCTTGACGCCGTCGAGCTGCAGGAACGGCTCGAGCGGGGCCTCGGTCTCGGGGCTGCGGTCGACCCACAGGGCGTGGCGGATGCCGTCCCAGGCCGCGGTGAACCCCTCCTCGTACGCGTTCGAGTTCTGGATCACCTGCCACTCGAGCCAGTCGGGGTGACGGCCGACGATGCGGTTGCCGATCGGCCCGCCGTAGTCCTGGTGGTAGAGCCCGAACGGGTGGAAGCCGGTCTCGAGCAGTAGGCCCTCGACGATCTCCGAGAGCCGATCGAAGGTGTAGTCGAAGTCCTCCGGCATATCGGTGTTGCCGAAGCCGGGGTAGTCCGGCGAGAGGACGTGGAAGCGCTCGGCCAGGGCCGGGATCAGGTTGCGAAACTGATGCGAGGACGCGGGGAAGCCGCCGAGCAGCAATAGCTTTGGATTCTCAGGATCTCCGGCTTCGCGATAGAAGACCGAGAGGCCCTCGATCTGGGCCGTGCGATGGGTGACCATGGCGCTCCTTCCGGTGTCGCGGTTGGGTGTCGGCCCGTGTGCGTCGCGACGAGGTCGGTTCTTACGCCGACGTCGTAAGAACGCCGCAGGAGGCGACGCTCAAGGTGCATGGGTCCCCGTCCCACGCCCGAGGCGCTGAAACGGCTGCGAGCTAGGCTGGTCCAGTCCATGGGCCCGAAGCAGGTAGAGACCGTGCCCGGCTTGGTCTCGAGGGAGCTCGACCTCGAGTCGCGTGGCTGGCTGGAATCGCTGCGAGGATCGAGTGTCGAGCGCTCACTGGCGCTCGAACGCCTCCACGAGCTCCTTCGCCGGGCGGCGTATGCCGAGGCCGCCCGCCGGCGGCATCTCTACCCCGAGGTCGACGGGGTCGAGCTCGACGACATCTGCCAGCAGGCCGCCGCCGACGCCGTGGTCGCCGTGACCGCGAAGCTGGACGGGTACCGCGGCGCCAGCCGCTTCACGACGTGGGCCTACGGCTTCGCGGTGCTCGAGGTCTCGGTGAAGCTCCGCCGTCACGCCTGGCGCGGAGGCAGCATCCCGACCGCCGACGACGACGCGACGTGGGACCGGTTGGCCGGCGGCTCTGGCGCCGCGCAGGCCCGCGTCGAGTCCGGCGAGCTGCTCGCCGCTCTCCGTCGGGCGGTGGCCGAGGAGCTGTCGCCACGGCAACGCGAGGTCTTCGTCGCCGTCGCGCTCAACGACGTCGAGATCGACGTCGTCGCCGGGCAGCTCGAGTCGACCCGCGGCGCGGTCTACAAGGTGCTCCACGATGCGCGACGGAAGCTTCGTCTGCGCCTCGAGCGCGAGGGCCACTTGGAGGAGGCGGTGGCGAGATGAACGAACGGGACCCGCTGACGCGCCTGCTCGGCGTGGCCGGCGAGGACTCCGGCTGCGAGGGGGGCATGGTGCTGCTCGCGGAGTACGTGGAGGCCGAGCTCGCGGGCCGGGACACGATCGTGCTGTTCCCCGCGGTCGCCGCACACCTGCGGAACTGTCCCGCCTGCGTAGAGGACTACCGCGGCCTGCTGGCGCTCGCGCGGGCCCAGGACGAGTGACGGCCACCTCCTAGTAGGCGGCGACGCGAGTTACAGCTGTAACCTGCACTGCTCGTCGACCCGTCGCGACCGTCCCCGCCCGCGGGGCGCCGCTGCGTCAGTCGCCCTCGAACAGCCCTGCCTGGTGCGCGAGCACGACCGCCTGCACGCGGTCGCGCAGGTCGAGCTTCTGGAGGACGTGGGTGACGTGCGTCTTCACCGTCGTCTCGCCGATGAAGAGGCGCTGCCCGATCTCCTCGTTCGAGAGGCCCTCCGCCACGAGGCGGAGCACCTCGAGCTCGCGTGCGGTCAGATCCTCGAGCCCGGGCGGAGCCGACGGCCGCGGGATGCGCGTGAATCGCTCGATCACGCGCTTCGTCACCGCAGGGGAGAGGAGCGCGTCCCCCGCCGCCACCGTGCGGATCGCCGCGATCAGCTGCTCCGGCGGGTCGTCCTTCAGCACGAAGCCGCTCGCGCCGACCCGGAGCGCCTCGTAGATGTACTCGTCGAGGTCGAAGGTCGTCAGCACGAGCACCCGCGCGCGCTCGTTCGCCGCAAGGATCCGCCGCGTCGCCTCGAGGCCGTCCAGCTCCGGCATGCGGATGTCCATGAGGACGACGGTCGGGTCGTAGCGTGCCGCCTTGTCGACCGCCTCGAGCCCGTTGCTCGCCTCCGCGACGACCTCGATCCCCTCCTCGCCGGCGAGCAGCATCCGGAAGCCGGCGCGCACCATCGACTGGTCGTCGGCGACGAGGACGCGGATGGTCACGGGTCCCCCGCCCGGAGTGGAAGCCGCGTGCTGAGCAAGAAGCCCGCGCCGTCCGCGGGCCCCGCGGACATCTCTCCGCCGAACAGCGTCACGCGCTCGCGGACCCCGACCAGGCCGTGCCCGAGCCCGTCGGGTGGCGCGGCGCCCCGGCCGTCGTCCCGCACCTCGATTCTCAGCTCTTCGGGGGCGTACCGGAGCACCACGTCCGCGCTGCTCGCGTGGGCGTGCTTGAGGGCGTTCGTCAGGCCCTCCTGGACGATCCGGTACGCCGAGAGGTCGATCGCGGGGGGAAGCGTCACCGCATCGCCTTCGACGTGGAGCGTCACGGCGAGGCCGGCACCCCGCACCTCGTCGAGCAGGGGCGCGAGGTTGCCGAGCCCGGGCTGGGGCGTGAGCTCGACCTCGTCGGTCCCGTTTCGCATGGCGCCCAGCAGCCGCCGCATCTCCGCGAGCGCCGTCCGCCCGACGCGCTCGACGTCTCCCAGCGCCTCTCGGTCGTCGGCGCGCTCGGCGGGAAGCCCGTGTCTGACTGCCCCGGTGCGCAGCACCATCACGCTCACCGCGTGCGCGACGACGTCGTGCAGCTCGCGGGCGATGCGCGCGCGCTCCTCGGCGACGGCGATGCGTGCAGCGAGCTCACGCTCGCGCTCGGCCTGCGCCGCCCGCAGCTCCGCCGCCTCTGCCTGCTCGACCCGCGTGCGGAGCGCATAGCCGGCGAGCCAGGCGATCGCGAACAGGAGCGGGATGAAGACGAAGACGCCCGCCGAGTGATCGGGGAGGTTGTAGACGATGATCGCCGCGCTCCCCACCACGACGAGGAGCCCGAAACGCGCGAGCCGGGCGTCGCGGAGGTTGCCGAGCAGGAAGGCGGCGACCATCCCGGCGAGGTAGACGCCCGACGCGAACGGGATCAGGTTCCCGTCGGCGAACGAGAACGCCGCACCCAGCAGCCAGAACGCCGCAGGCGCGCCGAACGGAAAGCGTCCCCGCAGGAGGAGCGTGAGCACGGCGAGCACGGTGGCCGGGATGCAGAAC
>DASSJV010000032.1:0-12803 GCA_035691005.1 Gaiella sp.
CTTCACCAGCTCCTCGTCCCCGGGGAGGAAGCCGACGAGGGAGCGGTCGGGGTTCGCCTTCGCGCGTTCCGCGTAGCGGACGACGTAGGCGATCGTGATCGCCGTGAGCACGAACCAGCCGATCCAGCGGAGGCCGATGCCATCGCCGATCCCGACGCCCGCGAACCCGCTCGCGACGCCGATCGAGAACGGGTTCACCGTCGACGCCATCGCGCCGACGGTCGCGCTGCCGATGATCATCCCGGCCACCGCCATGCGGTCGTACCCGAGCGCCAGTAGGAGCGGGATCAGCAGCGCGTAGAAGCCGAGTGTCTCGTCCGCCCAGCCCATCGTCGTGCCGAGGAGCGAGAAGAGCGTCATCACGGCGACGATCACGAGCCACGGGCGGCCCCGCATCGCGTAGGCGAGCTTGCCGATCGCGACGTCGAGCGCCCCGGTCGCCAGCACCATCGTCATGAACGCACCGATCGCGAGCACGAACGCGAACACACCGACGGCGCCGAACAGGGAGCCCACCCCGAAGGGGTGGACGACGCCGGTCTCGGGGTTCTGCAGGCCGTAGAGGCCGTTCACCGGCGCGAGGAAGAAGTCGCCGACGCGCTCGCCGAAGTCCTGCGGCGAGTCGATTTTTTGGAACGACCCCGGTTGCGGGACGCCGTTCTCGTCGTGCACGTAGGTGCCCGACGGGATCAGGAACGCCGCGAGCCAGACGAGGAACGTGACGATGACGAGCACGGTCATCGTGCTCGGGAACTGGAACCCCTGCTTCTCCTCCGGCGCCGGCGTGGACGGGGCGTCGTCCGTGTCGCTCATCTCGATCCCTTCGCTCGGTTGGCGAACTCCTCGAAGAACAGCGTCTCGGCCAGCACCGCTTTCTCCCACTCGTCGACGAGCAGGCGCTCATCCGGGCCGTGGATGTTCGCGAAGCTGTCGGTGCAGCCGAAGACGAAGATCGCGGCGTCGGGAACGCCGTCGCTGATCGCCTTGACGAGGGGGATCGCCCCGCCGGTGGCGATCTCGACCGTCTCCGCACCCCACGCAGCGCTCATCGCCGCGACCATGGCGTCCCAGGCCCAGCCGCTGGCCCTCGCGCGGAAGCCGTCGCCGATCGCGCCGGCCGTCACCTCGAGCGGCACTCCGAACGGGCGCTGCGCCTCGAGGTGCCGCATCACCGCCGTCTGCGCCTCGGCGGCGGGCTGCTCCGGGTGCACGCGGACGTTGAGCACCGCGCGGGCGTGCGACTGGACCGAGGCGGGCGCTCCGTCGACCGCGGGGCAGTCGATCCCGAGCACCGTGATCGCGGGGCCGCTCCAGATCCTCGACCCGAGCCCACCGCTGCCGACGATCGGCATGTCTGCCCCGATCTCGGCGAGCTTCCGGAACTCCTCGTCGGTGTAGGTCTCGCCCGACCACTCCTCGCGGCGAAGACCTTCGACCGCGGCGTCGCCGTTCGGAGCCCAGAGCGACGCGAGCGCACGGAGGAGCACGACGAGCGCGTCGGGGGCGGCGCCGCCGTACTGGCCCGAGTGCTTGTTGCTCGCGAGCGTCCGCACCTCGACGGTGATACGTGCATCGCCGCGGAGCGACACCGTCAGAGACGGCTGCCCCGCGCGGATCGAGCCACCGTCCGCGACGAGGACGGCGTCCGCCCGGAACGGCTCGGGGTTCGCCGCGGGATACCCCTCCTCCAGCGGGCTGCCGACCTCCTCCTGCCCCTCGATCAGCAGCTTGATCCCGACGGGGGGCCGACCGTTCCAGGCGCGTAGCGCCCCGACGTGGACGAGGATGTTCGCTTTGGAGTCGGCCGTGCCGCGCCCGTGGATCGCGCCGTCGCGCTCGGTGGCCTCGAACGGCGGGGAAGTCCACTGATCCTCGTCGCCTGCGGGCACGACGTCGTAGTGCCCGTACAGCAGGACGGTCGGCGCTCCGTCCGGCGCAGGGATCTCGCCGGTGATCACCGGCGCCGTTCCCTCGAGCTCGAGAGAGCCGAAGGTCTCGACGCCCGCCGATCGCATGATCTCGATGACGGCCTGATGCGCCTCGAGCAGCGCGGCGCGCGTCTGCGCGGGGAAGCCCCACTCCGACACGGACGGAATCGCGACGAGGCGCGCGAGGTCCTCCTTCAGCTGAGGCATCAGCTCTGCAATCGCCGTCGCGCGGGACGGACGCGAGCTCATGACTGACCTCCGATGACGCCGTCGCAAGACAGGGGGGCCGACGGTCGGAATCGATCATTCACTACCGCGCCTCGCGCGTGCAACCGCCCGCTGCGTTTACGCCGCTCCGGTGACGCGACTGCGCGCGTGAACGCGCGCCCGTTGACGCGGCGGCGCGTACCTGTCAGCGTGCGGGCGCATGTGCTGCTTGGCCCTAGTCACGGTCGGCCTCGGCCCCCGCATCGCGCTCGCGCTCTGGTGGATCTTCGGGAGCCGCGTCGACCTCGCGTTCGACTCGTGGATCGTCCCCCTGCTCGGGCTCCTGTTCCTGCCGTGGACGACGCTCATGTACGTGATCGTCTGGTCGCCGATCGGCGGGGTCGAGGGCGCCGAGTGGCTGCTCGTGGCGCTCGGACTGATCCTCGACATCGCGACCTACAGCGCGCGCTCGGCTCGCGGGAAGACGAGCTACTACTAGGCGCCCGCAGCCGAGGCTGCGACAGTTCGGAGATGCGCATCGTGGGACTCCGCATCGCCGCGCCGGCCGCGCGCATGCTCCAGGAGATCCTGGAGGACGGCGGTCACGCGGCGACCGCCGCACGGATCGCCGAGGCGATCGAGCTGCGGGTCACGACCGAGGCGCCCCTGACGGCGGAGGACCACGAGGCGATCCTCCTCGCCCTCGGGGACCGATGCCCCGCGAGCCTCGCGCGCCTGCGCCGCGAGCTGCTCGAGGAGCAGAGGCGGCGTCGCCGGTTTCCCGCGTAGCGCGGAGCGAGGCACGGGCTTGGGCGGGGCGCCCAGCCTGCCGATACCCGGAGCATGAAGCCGAAAGGCATGACCTGGACCGACTCGTCGTGGCTCTTCCTCGTCGTCGCGGTGATCGTGCTCTTCGTCCGCGGCCTGGGCTAGTCGAGAGCGTCACCGACCCTGCCGGACGTAGACTCCGCGGCGTGAGCGGGGTGCTCGTCGGCTTCGACGACTCGGCGGCGGCCCGCCGGGCGCTCGCGCGCGGGATCGACGAGGCCCGTCGGCGCGACACCCGTCTCATCGTGCTCTCGGTCTTCGAGGTGCCGCTCGATCCGCAGGTCGACCGCTTCTTCGGCACCCTCGACGACATCGCCGACTGGGAAGGCAAGCCCATCACACCGCCGCCGGAGCTGGTGACCCAGCTCGGAAAGGCCCGCGACGAGGTCGAGGCGGCGGGGGTCCACGCCGAGTTCATGTGGGCGGCCGGCGAGCCGGGCAACGCGATAATCGAGGCCGCGCGGGACGCCCGGGTCGACACGGTGGTGCTCGGCGAGCACCACCACGGGTTCCTTGCGGGCCTGTTCGGTGCGGACGTCGCCGCCGCGGTCGAGCGCGAGCTCGGCAGCGCGGTGATCGTCGCCTGACCCCGTCGGAGTAGGGTCCGCCCCATGACCGTCCAACGATGGGTCGACGCATACGCCGCGGCGTGGCGCGAGCGCGACCCCGACGCCGCTGCGGCGCTCTTCACGGAGGACTCCCTCTACTGGGATCACCCGCTCCGCGAGCCGAACCGCGGCGCCGACGGCGTCCGCGCGTACTGGGCGAACGCGACCTCGACGCAGGATCGCGTCGACGTGCGCATGGGGCAGCCGGTCGAGTCGGAGGACGCGTCGCGCGCGGCGGTCGAGTTCTGGGTGCGGATGCTGAACGGCGGCGCCGAGGTGACGCTCGTCGGGATCCTCTTCCTGCGCTTCGCCGAGGACGGCCGCTGCTCGGAGCTGCGCGAGACGTGGCTCGTCGAGGCCGGCGACTTTCCGCCGCACGACGGCTGGGGCACCTGAGCCTCGCGGCTCGCGCCGCGCGGGCGGGCTCAGCAGATCGACCTACCGGCGCTCAGTGCTCTCCCGGATGCGCGTCTCCGCAGGGCGGCACAGCGTTGGGGTGCAAGCGTCTACGTGAAGGGGGGCAGCCGATGCGCGGCACGGCCAGCACACCGAGATGGGTCGAGCTCGCCCGCGCCTACCGCGCGACGAGCGGCGGCGTGGCGCACCACGACGGGACGTGCGACGCGATGTACCCCGGCGCCTCGGACGACCGCGACGGCCGCTGCCTCCTCGCCGAAGGGCACCCCGGAATGCACGTTTACCGGGGCCACGGGCCCGAGCAGCAGGTCACGAGACTGCAGGCGTACCAGGCTGCGAGAAACGAGAAGAAGCGCGTGGCGCTCAGGGAGGCGCGCCGTCGGCGACAGATCCGGCGGTCCTGAGAAAGGAGGGGTAAGGGGTCACCGATCGGCGCGGATCGGGTCTCGGCTGAACCCGTACCGTGATGATCGATGTTCGAAAATCGCGGATACTGCCTACGGCACTGTCCCGCTTCCGCCCCGGAGGACCCGTGATCATCGACTTCCGCGTCCAGCCCCCGTATCGCAGCTTCCTCGACATCTACTTCTACCGCCCTCGTCCGCGCACACCGGATCCGCTGAAGGTCACGCAGTACGAGTTGGGCCGCGTCAACAGCCCCTCCTTCGAGGCGAAGTCGGCCGAGCTGTTCGTCTCGGAGATGGACGAGCTCGGCGTGGACGTCGCCGTGATCATGGGTCAGCGATCGGCCGCGAACTGGGGAAGCGTCGACAACGCGCACATCGCGGAGCTCGTCGAGCGGTACCCCGGTCGGTTCGTCGGGTTCGCCGGCGTCGACGCGCACGACCCGGACGGCGTCGGGGAGATCCGCCGCTCGGTCGAGGAGCTCGGGTGCCGCGGGATCTCGCTCCTCCCCGGCTGGAGCGACCCGCCGCTCCACGACGACGACCCCCGCGTCTTCCCCCTCTACGAGGCGGCGCTCGAGCTCGGCGTCCCCGTCGTCGTCACGAGCAGCCACGTGATCGGCCCCGACATGAGCTTTGCGATGCCCGAGTATCTGCAGCGCGTGGCGCTCGCGTACCCCGACCTCACCCTGATCGTGGGGCATGCATGCTGGCCGTGGACGACGCAGGCGTGCGCGCTGGCGGCGCGCTGCCACAACGTCTACCTGATGCCCGAGTTCTACATGTACGTCGCGGGGATGCCCGGCGCCCGGGAGTACGTCGACGCCGCGAACGGCTTTCTCGCGCATCGGATGTTGTACTCGTCGTGCTTCCCGACGCGCTCGCTCCACCAGGCGCTCCACGACTTCGGCGCGCTTCCGTTGAGCGGCGACACGCGCGAGCGGCTGCTGTGGCGGAACGCGGCGCGGCTGCTCGGCCTCGAGGGCGCCGCGAGCTGACCTCGCCTCCGCGTGCGCGTTCCTCCAGCAGTTCGTCGCACTTCCGTAGGGCTCGAGCGACGCATCCCGGTCGCGGGAGCGGCCGCGCGTCCGGCTCGGGATGCCCGGCAGCCTTCCGTCCGTCAGACTTCGCCGAATGTCGGTGAACGGCGCCGTCGACGTCCACTCGCTCGACCCGCGCCGCCTGGCGCCGATCATCGGCGAAGACCGCCTGACCGCGCTCGTGAACGCCGCAGCCGAGCTACGACGGGCCGTCGACGGTCGACGCATTTTCAACATCAACTCGACCGCGACGGGTGGAGGGGTCGCCGAGATGCTCACGACCCTGCTCGGGTACTCCCGTGGGCTCGGGATCGACGTGAACTGGCTCGTGATCTCGGGCGACCCCGAGTTCTTCGCGATCACGAAGCGTCTCCACAACGGTCTCTACGGGTCGCCGGGCGACGGTGGCGAGCTCGGGGCCGCCGAGCGCGCGCACTACGACCTGGTCAACGAGCAGAACCTCGAGCGGCTGCGGCGCACCGTGAGGCGCGGCGACATCGTCTTCGTCCACGACCCGCAACCGGCCGGCCTGGTCGCCCCGCTCGTGGAGCTCGGCGCCCGGGTCGTCTGGCGATGCCACATCGGGTTCGACGGGACGAACGGGTGGACGGACCGTGCCTGGGCGTTCGTGCGGCCGTACGTCGAGGCCGCACACGCGTACGTCTTCTCGCGGGCCGTGTTCGCGCCCGGCTGGGTCGATCGCGCGTCGTTGCACGTGATCCCGCCCTCCATCGACCCGTTCGCACCCAAGAACCGAGACCTGGCGCCGTCCGAGGTCCTGGCCGTGTGCGCGGCGGCAGGGCTCGTCGCCGCGGACGGCGTCGAGCCCGACTCCCGGGTGCGGAGCCCGGCGCACGTCGTCCGCGAGGGACCCCCGCCCGGCCCGCGGACGCCTCTTGTCGTCCAGGTGTCGCGCTGGGACAGGATCAAGGACATGGGCGGCGTGCTCGAGGCGTTCGTGCGGCACGTCGACGTCGACGACGCGCGGCTTGCACTCGTCGGACCCGCGGTGAAAGGCGTGGCGGACGACCCCGAGGGTGAGCAGGTCTGGGAGGAGACCGTCGCCGCCTGGCGAGAGCTCCCCCGCGACGTGCGGGCGCGTGCCGACCTCGCGACCGTTCCCATGGACGATCCGATCGAGAACGCGCTCGTGATCAACGCGCTCCAGCGGCATGCGTCGATCGTCGTCCAGAAGAGCCTGGCGGAGGGGTTCGGGCTCACGGTGGCCGAGGCGATGTGGAAGGGCCGACCGGTCGTCGCGAGCGCGGTCGGGGGGATCGTCGAGCAGGTGGTGGACGGCGAGACGGGCCTCCTCGTCCACGATCCGCGCGACCTCGAGAGCTTCGGCGCCGCGATCGAGCGGCTGCTGCGCGATCCGCTCGATGCCGATCGCCTGGGCAGCAACGCGCGG
This sequence comes from Gaiella sp., assembly GCA_035691005.1. GTDB lineage: Bacteria > Actinomycetota > Thermoleophilia > Gaiellales > Gaiellaceae > Gaiella. Next base: position 6,844 of record DASSJV010000032.1, read on the forward strand.
AGCCACGTCGAGCGTCATTTCCTCGGCGACCGCCATCTCCTCGCTTACGGCGTCCTCGTCACGGAACTCCTCGCCGCCGAGTAGCGCGTGCACGCACGCGGGCGAGACGAGGGCGACGCATATCATCGCCCCGTGGCCGACGAGGACTGGCGCGTCGAGGTGGAGCTGCACGACGAGGAGCACGGCTACTCCCTCGGCGAGCGGCTGCGGGCGCTCGACCTGGACGACGAGGCGCGGAAGCGCCTCGGGCGGGAGGTGATCGTCACGCGGGACGGCTCGAGGCTCTTCCTGTACACGGCGACGCACGAGGAAGCCCAGGAGGCCGCCCGAGTCGTCGAGGAGCTGACCGCCGCCGAGACGCTCACGGCGCAGATCCACACCACCCGTTGGCACCCGGTGGAGGAGGACTGGAAGGACGCGTCCCTGCCCCTGCCTCGCACGCCGTCGGAGGAGGCGCTCGAGCGTCAGACGCGCGACGAGCGCGAGCGACAGGAGGTGGCTGGCGGCGGCGACTACGACTGGCAGGTCCACGTGCGGGCCCGCGATCGCACCGAGGCCGCGGCGCTCGAGCAGCGCCTGCTCGAGCGGAGGCTGCCCGTCAGGCGGCGCTGGCGGTTCCTCACGATCGGCGCCCTCACGGAGGAGCAGGCGGACGAGATCACGTCCGCGGTCCGGGCCGAGTTCCCGGAGGCGGAGGTCCAGGCGGAGCCGACGCTCGACCTGCCGCCGCCGTCGTTCGTGCTGATCCGCTCCTGGCTCTAGCGGGCTCCGGCCCCGAGCGGCCGGCGGCGCGGAGGACGCGGAGCGCATGCAGCGTCAGCAGCTCGCTCGGCCCCGAGCCCCAGTCGACGACCTCGACATTGCTGCCGCTCGACCCGGGCGGTCGCCACCAGCGGCCGCCTGCGCGCCAGCAGCCGTCGGGGAGCCTCCGCTCCTCGAGCAGATCGAGGCCGTCCGCCGCACGCGGGTCGGCCGCGAGCCCCATCCGCGCGAGCACCACGAGCGCCTGGACGAAGTCGTAGTGCCAGAACGGCGGCGAGTGCAGCGTGGCGAACGACTCGTGGATCGGCTCGCCCGTCGCAAGCGCACGGAAGAGGCGGTGCTCGAGGAACAGCTCTGCGGTGCGCTCCGCCGCCTCTCGCGCAGCCGTCTCGCCGGTCGCTGCCCAGTACTCCTGCAAGCCCCACATCGGAGGTAGCGACTCGTTGAACGACGACCGGTATCCGGTTGCCTTCTTGTCGCAGTTCCAGCCCCCGTCCGGCCACTGCCACTCGACGAGCGACTCCGCGAGCAGGCGAACGCGTGGGTCGTCGGCGAGCCCGAGCCGGCAGCAGACGGCCAGGGCGTTGCCCTCCTGCGACGCGCAGCGCCGCGTCAGTCCGCCGATGACCTGGATGCGGTCTCGATGGCTCCTGCCCGTCAGCCAGGCGAGAACCGTCCCCGCGGCCGCCAGACAGCGCGGCTCGCCGGCCGGCACGCCGAGCTCGACGAGCGAGACGAGCCTCCAGTGCGCGCCGCCCCACTTGCCGTACACGTTGACGCCGAAGCCGCCGTCCGGACGCTGGCCGGCGAGCAGCGAGCGCACCTTCGGGCCCTCGAGCACGCGCGTTTCGGCCTCCGGATCCGGCTCGTCCAGCAGGTCGCGCCTGGCCTGAGCGACGATCCCGGGCTCGTCGGACTCGAGGAGCCAGTCGACGGCGGAGACGGCGACGGTCATTCTGTCCAGAGAGTAGAGCCGTCTCTCTCGCGCCGAGGCCGCTCTATGCTCGACGGGCCGCGCACCCGTCGCGAGGCATCCGGAGATGGAGCGCACGCTCGACCCCGCCCGACTGGGAGACCACCTCGACCGGCTCTATCGGGCGGCCTGGGCGCTGTGCGGCTCGCGCGAGGACGCCGAGGACCTCGTCCAGGAGACCTACGCCCGCCTGCTCGCCCGGCCGCGGTGGCTCCGCAACGAAGACGACCTCGGATACCTCCTCCGCGCGCTGAGGAACACGTTCCTCAACCAAAAGCGGACCGAGAGCCGGCGGCTCCGGCCGGGGCCGCTTCCGGACGCGCTCGACCTCGTCGCCGATCCGCGCGCGGCGCAGCCGGAGGCCGCGCTCGAGGCGAGCGAGCTCTACGCCGCGATCGCGGCGCTGCCGGGCGACTTCCGCGACGTGCTCGTCGCGGTCGACGTCACCGGGCTCTCCTACAAGGAGGCGGCACGCGCGCTTCGCATCCGCGAGGGAACCGTGATGAGTCGTCTCTATCGGGCCCGGCAGGCCGTCGTCCGCACGCTCACGACCGGCACCTGAGCCGGCTCGCCGGTCTCAGCCGGCGGCGGAAACGGTGCCGACGAGCACCTTCTCGCCCGACGAGTCCTGATCGCCGTCGTTCCGCTCCCGCGTGACCGTCAGCGTCGTGAAGTCCTTCGGCGATACGCCCGACCACAGTGTCACGTCGACGCCCTCGTTGAAGCTCCCCACGGGCACGAGCGCGCCCGACGCGTTCCGCAGCCACGCCTGGTAGAAGCGCTCCCCGTCGAGACGGGGCAGCCCCGTGGCGTCGAGCGAGATCCGCCAGCCCGACGACGTCTTGGTGAGCGTCGCGGTGCCGCCGGCGTTCGGTGCGAGCCCGGTCGGCCCGAGCGCGGCGTGCAGCGTCTCGGCGGAGCTGCCCGAGTCGAGCACCGCGACGCCGACGCCCACGGCGAGGACGAGCGCGGCGGCGGCTCCGGCCCCGGCGAGTGCGAGCCGACGGGGCGACCGCGCACGTATTGACGAGCGCTCTGCGTCGATGCGCGCGCGCAGGCCGGACGGAGCCTCGACCTGCTCCGCGGCGCTGCGTGCGAAGGCGACTGCCAGCCGCTGCTCTGCGAGGCAGTCGGCGAGCTCCGGCGAGGCAGCCACCTCGGCCTCGAGCGCCGCACGCCGCTCGGGCCCGAGCGACCCGTCGGCGAGCGCCGCGAGCTCGGCGATCTCCCGATCGTCGGATTCGTGCGCTCGACGACGCCTCAGAGACACGCCACCGAGAAAGGTAACGGCGCGGGAGCCTCGCGGGGGCGGCCCGGGCCCAGTTGTGTAGCCGGTCTCGTCATCACTCCGTAGGACACCGGCCGGCCCTCCGTATTCCCCTCGGGAATGGACGACACGTCGCCGGTGTCTCCAGCCGGCGAGAGGTCATCTCGAGGAGAGGAAACGCATGAGCGCATCGCATCCATATCGCGTCGTTCCCGGACCGCTCGGCGCACGCCGTGGGCCGACCGTCCCGAGGCGCGTGCTCGTCGTCGCCGTCGAGGCCGTCGTCCCCGAAGGGCTGGCGCGCGCCGACGTCGTCGTCGTCGCGCCGGCACTCAACTCCCGGCTTCGCCGCTGGGTCTCGGACGAGGACGCCGCCCGACGCCGCGCCCACGAGCGCCTCGGCGCGCTGGTCGACCGGCTGCGGCCGGTCGCAGGGCGCGTCGAGGGCCGGGTCGGCGACGCCGATCCGCTGCTGGCGATCGGAGACGCATTGGCGACCTTCCCGGCCGACGAGATCGTGGTCGCGGCCGGAGCGGAGTTCTCGACCGACCGCGCTCTGGATCTCGTGGCACGGGCGCGGGAGCGGTTCGCGCTCCCCGTCCTCCGGGCAGGCGACCCGCAGGCGATCGCCGCCTGAGCAACAGGCGCGGAATAGATGCCGCTCGCCGGTGTCTTCAGAGACGAACGGTCAATCCACTCGGAAAGGAACCAGGATGAAGCACGTCACGCACCGGCAGGGCGTCCACGCGATGCGGCCCACCTTCCTGGCGGTCTCGGCGCTGGTCGCCGCAGCCGCCCTGGGGGGCACCGCCGGGCCCGCCGCGGCCCACGGCCCTGCGCACGCGCACCACAAGTACGGCAAGGCATGGCATCAGCGACGTCACGAGGCCGGCCTGGAGCTCCCGCGGCTCTACGACGGGCTGCTCGCGGTCGACGGGACCAACGGCGACGATCGGCTGGCGATCCGCCTCCAGGCCGGCAACCCGGCAGTCCTGCAGATCGACGTCGGCGACGACGGCTCGGCGGAGTTCAGCGTCCCGCGCGCGCAGGTGGAGAGGCTCTCCGCCGACGGCGGCAACGGCGACGACAGCCTGCGGATCGACGAGGGCAACGGCGTGTTCACGGACGCCATCGCGACGACGATCGAAGGCGGCAACGGCAACGATCGCCTCCTCGGGGGCGCCGGGGCGATGACGCTCAGCGGCGGCAACGGCAACGACGTCCTGTTCGGGGGCGCCGGCGCCGAGACGCTGATCGGCGGGAACGGCGACGACTCGATCGACGGCAACAAGGGCAACGACGTCGGGCTGCTGGGCAACGGCAACGACACGTTCGTCTGGGATCCCGGCGACGGAAGCGACGTCGTCGAGGGTCAGAACGGCACCGACACGATGCTGTTCAACGGCGCCGACGCGGCCGAGCGCGTGGTGCTCTCGGCGAACGGCGGCCGGCTCCGGTTCTTCCGCGACCCGGGCGCCGTCACGATGGACACCGACGACGTCGAGGTGGTCGAGTTCAAGGCGTTCGGCGGTGCCGACACCGTCTTCGTCGGGGACCTCGGTGCCACCGACGTCCGCGACGTGAAGCTCGACCTCGCGGGCTCGGCAGGCGGCGGCGACGGCCAGGCCGATCGCATCGTGGTCGACGCGACGAACGGCAACGACCGGATCGACGTCAGCGGGGACGCGGGCGAGGTCAAGGTCGGCGGCCTCGCGGCGACGGTCGAGGTGCTGCAGCCCGAGGGTGCAAACGACCGGCTCGAGGTGAACACCCTCGCGGGCACTGACTCCGTGGACGCTGGCGGTCTCGCGCCGGGCGCGGTCCAGCTCTTCGTGGACGGCGTGCTTCAGCCGTAGCGGGGACGCGAGGCGCACGCGGCGGGGCCTCCCGAGCGGAGGCCCCGCCACTCGCGCGACCTCAGAGGGGGCGCGCCCCGGGGGCGTGGCGGCTCTCGGGATACCGCGGGAGGCCGTCGTCGGGGACCGGCTCCCACGGCGCCGCATACGCCACGAACTGGCGAACGGTCGGGCGGATGCCCGGATCGTCGTCGAAGGTTCCCATCCGGATGCCGATCGACTCGGGATGACTCGGGTTCGAGCCGTAGATCGCCGAGCCGCATTCTCCGCAGAACCACTTCTCGCCCCCGTCGGGCGGCTTCCACATCCGGAGCGCCGCCTTCCCCGCGACGATCCGGAACGAGCCCGGAACCGGATGTGCCTGGGCCGACGCAGCGGTCCCCGTGCGCCGCTGGCATCGCGTGCAGTGGCAGTAGCTCGCGCGGGCGAGTGGCTCGCTCACCTCGTAGCGCACCGCGCCGCAGTTGCAGCCTCCGGTGAGCGGGAGCGTCATCGGAACGGCGCCGGTCAGGCCTCGACGAGGATGACGAGTGTCTCGGGCAGGACGCCGTCGTGGGCCATCGCCTCGGCCGCGGCCTCGGTGTCCATCGCGGCCACCATGGCGTCCATGTCCGGAACGTCCATCAGGACGCCGACCCGCGTGCGGTTCTCCGGATCGACGAATGTCCGGATGTTTGTCACGCCGAGGGGCGCCAGGAACTCCTCGCGCTTGGGCGAGGCGAGCCAGTGATCCGTGTCCTTCACGTCGTGGTAGCCGAAGACGGTGGGCATCACACCTCCTTGCGTCGCAGTGCGGGGACCATACGACCTCGTGGCCGACGTACCAAGGCCCGCGCAGCGCCCGGCCGCCCGCCCTCGCTCACGGCAGCTGCCGGACGACCGTCGCCCTGAACGGCGCAGCCAGTAGCTCGAGCAAAGGAGCATAGGCGCCGGTCGCCGCGGCTTCCGCCATATGCGCGGCGCGCGCCTCGGCGGACTCCCAGTCCGCGATCTCGACGAGCGTGTCGGGATCCTCCAGCACCTCGTAGCGCGTGCTCCCCAGGAAGCCGCGCTGGCTCGGGCCGTGCGTCTCCACCAAGCCCTCGAGGAGACGGAGGAGGTC
>DASSJV010000033.1:0-5626 GCA_035691005.1 Gaiella sp.
ACGTCTCGATGCCGCCGCTCGCACGCATCGCGTGAGGAGGAGCCCGTGATCGCACGCCTCAGAGGACGCCCGGTCGCCAGGACGAACGAGGGGCTCGTGCTCGACGTGAACGGCGTCGGGTACCTCGTGGCGGCGACGCCGTCGGTGCTGAGGCGCGCCGGGACCGGCTCCGAGGTGACCGTCGAGACGTACATGCACGTCCGCGAGGACGCGCTCCAGCTCTACGGCTTCGCGGACGGCGAGGAGCGGGAGCTGTTCGTGCACCTGCTCACGGTGAGCGGCGTCGGCCCGAAGGTCGCGCTCGCGGTGGTCTCCGGCTCGCCCGCGGCCGACCTCCGGAAGGCGATCGCGCTGGGCGACCACGCGCGGTTCCAGGCGATCCCGGGCATCGGCAAGAAGACCGCCGAGCGCATCGTGCTCGAGCTCAAGGAGAAGCTCGGCGCGCTCCCGGAGCCCGCCCTCGCCGCGGTCGGCGACGCGCCGAGCCACCTCGTCGCGCGCGACGCGCTCGTCGAGCTCGGGTACTCCGTGCTCGACGCGGAGCGGGCGCTCGCGGAGATCGACCCCGAGCTGCCCGCCGAGGAGCGCGTCAGGCGTGCGCTGCGCGGAGCCGCCGCATGAGCACCGCTCGCGTTCGACTCGCGGTCGCGGGGGAAACCATGTCTCCCGTACGAGCCCCCTTCTTCTGGAGAACGTGGGGAACCTCCCGGTTCGCCACACCCCTCCACGCTCGTGAGCCGACAGGAGTCGGCTCATGAGCCAGTTCATGGCACCGGCGCTCCGGCCCGAGGAGGACGAGGCGGAGCGGTCACTGCGTCCGCGGCGGCTCGACGACTTCGTCGGCCAGGAGCGGGTCAAGGAGCAGCTCGCGATCGCGCTCGACGCCGCAAAGGCGCGCGGCGAGGCGCTCGACCACGTCCTGCTCGCCGGGCCCCCCGGGCTCGGCAAGACGACGCTTGCGCAGATCGTCCGGGAGGAGCTCGGCGTCGGGCTTCGCACGGTTGCGGGACCCGCGCTGGAGAAGAAGGACGTCGCCGCCGTGCTCACCGCACTCGAGCCCCGGGACGTCCTGTTCGTCGACGAGATCCACCGCCTGGCCCGGGCGGCCGAGGAGATCCTCTATCCGGCGCTCGAGGACTTCCGGCTCGACATCGTCTTCGGCCAGGGCGCTGCGGCGCGGACCCTGACGCTCGACCTGCCGCCGTTCACGCTCGTCGGCGCGACGACCCGCACCGGTCTTCTCACGACGCCGCTCCGCGACCGGTTCGGGATGACCTTTCGGCTCGGCTACTACGACCCCGGGCAGCTCGCGACGATCGTCCGCCGGTCGGCGGGGATCCTCGACGTCGAGATCGCGGACGACGCGGCAGAGGAGATCGCCTCGCGCTCGCGTGGAACGCCGCGGATCGCGAACCGCATCCTCCGGCGCGTCCGTGACGTCGCGGAGGTGCGGCATGCCGGCGCGATCACGACCGCGGTGGCGCAGGAGGCGCTCCAGCTCCTGGAGGTCGACGAGCAGGGACTCGAGCGGATCGACCGGGAGCTGCTCGACGCGATCGCCTCGAAGTTCGGCGGTGGACCGGTCGGGCTCTCGACCATCGCGGTCGCGCTCGGCGAGGAGACGGACACGATCGAGGACGTCTACGAGCCCTATCTCCTCCAGCTCGGCTTTCTCCAGCGCACGCCGCGCGGCCGGGTGATCACGGAGCTCGGTCGCGAGCACCTCGGCGCCGTCCGGGACGAGGGCAGCCTCTTCTAGGAGCACGCGAGCGGTCTGGCGCTATGGCGTCGCTCGATCGCCTCGCCACCCGAGATCGTCGTAGACCGATCCGCCGTACGTCAGCTTTCGGAGGCCGCCGCCGGTCGCATCTGCGATCGACAGGGATTGCGGTCTCCGCCAGAAGCGACCGAACCAGTGGCGGACCTCGAAGACGAGACTGCGGGAGTCGGGCGCCCACGACGCATCCCCGCCGTTCGACGTCAGGAGGTGCCTGTCACGTTCCCCGTCGGCACTCGTCGACCAGAGCGCGCCGTTGGACTCGAAGGCGATCGTCGTGCCGTCCGGTGACCATGCCGGCTCGTCGCTTCCGACCGCGATGACCCGACGTCGTCCGCTCGCGATGTCCATCACGACGATCCGGCCGTTGCCCCGCTGGAAGGCGATCCGGCGCCCGCCGGGCGCCCAGGCGGGCTCGGTCTCCGACCCGGCGATGACGTCGCCCGTGCGGGGCGGACTGAGGCGCCGCAGGTGCTTCCCGGCGGACTCGAAGGCGTAGATCGCGGTCGACTGATCGTTCTCCCACTTCACGACTGCGATCGTGCGACCGTCGGGTGCCCATGCAGGGAGGGAGAACCGCGATCCTCGGAGGATGCGTCTCGGTCGCCCTCCGGCCCTGGCGATGAGGTAGATGCCGTTCGACCCCTGGAACGCGATCCGACGCCCGTCGGGCGACCAGTCCGGATTGCTGGCATTCCCGTGGAAGATCCGTCGGAGTCCGGTTCCGTCCGGCCGGACGACGAAGAGGCCGCCGAACCTTCGGCTGCTCGCAAATGCGATGAGCTGGGCGTCCGGAGACCAGTCGGGGTCCGTGTCGACCGTGAGGAAGTGCACGGGCTCGCCGTCCTCGGAGCCACCGCAGCCAACCGAGGTGAGAAGAATCGCTACCAGGAGCGCGAAGCAGACCTTCCGGCGCGCTGCGACGCGCCGTCCGACGCTCACGGACACGAGCCGAACGGCCCGCGCACGCTCGAGCATCGATCCCCTCCCCTGCCGGGCCGGCGGCGAGCGACGAATCACGCTACGACAACGATACGCCGGCCGCGTGCCCGATCCGTGCCGCGCCGGCGCAGGCCGCCGTACGACCGTCAGCGGCGGTACTGCACGGCGTGCCACGAAGGCGTGGGCGCGAGCTCCAGCAGCGAGCGGCCTCCCTCCGGCTCCGCGTATGCGAACTCGCCGCTCGACTCGTCCCAGCTGACGTCGAGCAGCCCTTCCTTCACGCGATGGTCGAGGTAGGCGCTCCGGAAGACGAGCTTGCGCAGCCAGTAGATGAGCGACTCGCCGTCGACGAGCGCCACCCGCTCCCAGTGCCGTACGAGGTAGGCGCCGAGCGGGCTGCGCGGGTCCGCGACCCGGGCGTCGGCGGCGAGCTCGACGAGGTCCGCCAGCTCGTCGGCGTCGAGGTCGTTCGAGGCGACGAGCCCGAGCTTCACCGCCGCCGCGGCGACGCGCTCCTCGAAGTCGCGCTCCCCGAACGAGAACTGGTAGCCGAGGAACTCGAGCGCGTATGCGTCGCCGGACGAGTAGTTGCGCAGCTCCCCTGACATGCCGAGAGGCTAGCCTCTCGTCGTGGGCAGCTGGAAGCTCGTCTCCGTGATGGTGGTCGTCGTGCTCGCGATCTGGCTCGTCGGCGCGGCGGTCACCCGCTACTCGATCGAGCAGATGGCGCTCTTCGCGCCCCTCGCCGTCTGTGTGCTCGGCGCGACCGCAGCGATCGTGATCCTCTGGATCAAGGTGATCGCCCAGGCGCGCCGCGAGCGCAACGAGCGCCGCGCGGCGTAAGCCCGAGCCCTCCGTCCGACGACGGCCGTACCGTCGAGAGGGCCATGCATGACGGCCGCTGGACGACGACACCGTGCGACTGGGAGCGCGTCGACGCCCTCGCCCGCGAGCTCGAGTTGAGCGACACCGTCGCCACGGTGCTCGTCAGGCGCGGCCTCGGCGACCCGGAGGAAGCGCGCGCGTTCCTCGACGCCGAGCCCCCCGGCCACGATCCCTTTCGCCTCGGCGACATGGCGGCTGCGGTGGAGCGCATCCGCGCGGCAGTCCGCGACGGCGAGCGGATCTGCGTCCACGGCGACTACGACGTCGACGGGATCTCGGCGACCGTCGTCGCCCTCCTGACGCTCCGCGAGCTCGGCGCCAACGTCGAGTGGCGGCTGCCCAGCCGGTTCGAGGAGGGCTACGGGCTCGCCGCGGAGACGATCGAGCAGCTCGCCGCCGACGGCGTCGACCTCGTCCTCACGGTCGACTGCGGGATCACGGCGGTGGAGGAGGTCGCCCGCGCCCGCGCCCTCGGCCTCGACGTGATCGTCACCGACCACCACCGGCCGGGGGACGCCCTGCCGGACTCCCTCGTCGTCGCGACGCGTCCGTCCGACTACGAGTGCCCGGACCTCTGCGGCACCGGAGTCGCGCACACGCTCTCGCGCGCCCTCCTCGGTGACGACCACCCGGCGGTCACGCGCGCGCTCGACCTCGTCGCGCTCGCGACGATCGCCGACGTCGTCCCGCTCGTCGGCGAGAACCGTTCGCTCGCGTCGGCGGGGCTGCGGACGCTCGCCCGGACGAGCAGGCCCGGGCTCCAGGCGCTGATGCGCGCCGCGCGGGTCGATCCCGCGACCGTCGACTCGACCGCCGTCGCGTTCCGGCTTGCCCCTCGGATCAACGCCGCGGGCCGGCTCGGTCGACCCGATCTCGCGCTGGAGCTCCTGCTCACGGACGACCGGGACGAGGCCGACGGCCTTGCGGCGCAGCTGGAGGACCTGAACCGCGAGCGGCAGGGGGTGGAGGAGCGGATCCTGCGTGAGGCGACGGCGCTCGTGGATTCGTGGCCCGAGGCGCGACGCGCGCGGCGCGGCTACGTCCTCTGGCACGAGGAGTGGCACGAGGGCGTGATCGGCATCGTCGCGTCGCGGCTCGTCGAGCGATTCCACCGGCCGGTGGTGCTCGTCGCGCCGAGCGTGCACGGCTGGAAGGGATCGGGCCGGTCGATCGCCGAGTTCGACCTCCACGGCGGTCTCGCGGCGTGCGCGCGGCACCTCGACGGGTTCGGGGGCCACCGCGCGGCGGCAGGGCTGACGATCGCCGAGGAACGTCTCGACGCCTTCGCCGACGCGTTCGCGGCTGAAGCCGACGCGGCGCTGGCGGACATCGACCTTCGGCCGCTCACGGTCGTCGACGCGGTCGTCCCCGCCGGCGGGCTCACGCTCGAGCTCGCCCAGGAGCTCGAGCGCCTCGCCCCGTTCGGTCTCGGGAACCCCGAGCCGACGCTCCTCGTCGCGAGCGTCGAGGCGACGACACCCGCGACGGTGGGGGAGGGACGCCATCTCCGCTTCCGCGTCCGGCAGCACGGTCGCGACGGGGGGTCGGCGATCGCGTTCGGTCTCGGCGCGCAGCTGGAGCGCGTCCAGCCGGACAGCCGGTTCGACGTGGCGTTCCGCCTGAAGGAGAACCGCTGGAACGGCACCGTCGCCCCCCAGCTCGTCGTACGGAGGCTCTTCGACGCGCCCGAGGCCTACGAGGAGCTTCGCGCATGGCTCGCATCGGAGTGGCGGGCCGGGGAGAGCGCGTGGACGCCGGACGCGAGGACGATCTTCGCCGAGCTCGGCCTCGCCGCCGACGGGCCGTCGCGGTCGCTGCTCGAGTCGGAGTCGTTCCGGGCGCTCCTCACGCAACCGCCCGCCGACCTCCGCGAGGCGGCGTAGGAGCGCGACTCAGGTCTCGACTTCTCCGTCCCAGTAGTCGAGCGTGTCGCGCCGCATCGTCAGGCGGTCACGGTCGTCCCCGGGGAAGATCGAGACCTTGTCGCTGTCCGGATAGACCGCGATCGCCGGCGTCCGCTTC
>DASSJV010000034.1:0-13688 GCA_035691005.1 Gaiella sp.
CGCGGCGGAATTTCGAGCACCGCCTGGTGCGGGCCGTCGGGGGTCACCCGCGCCGGCGTGGGCTCCTCGCGGGGATCGGTCTCGCGGCGGGCGCCGCGGTTGCGGTCGCGCTGTGGGTGCGCCGCGGCGACACGGAGCCCGTGCGCGCCTGAGCTCCGAAGGGCTGGACTAGAGGCGAACGCCCGAGGGTGCCCGCCTTCGGACGGGAACCCTCGGGAAGCGCACGATGCTCAGTGGGTCATCGTGCCCTTCGGGTTGCCGACCTTGAGCAGGCCAACCTGGCCGAGGTCGACGTGCGCGAAGGCATGGCTGACGAAGGGGTAGAGGCCCTCCTGGTCGATCTTCACGTCGAAGACCGCACCGCCGCCCGCGGGAACCGCGACCGTCTGCACGCCGGTCTCGTAGCGGGTCATGTCGCCGTCCACCCAGGCCCGGTCGAGGATCGTCCCGACGACGTGGAAGTTCGTGTCGAGCGTCGGGCCGGCGGCCACGACGTAGAAGCGCACCGTCTGGCCCGGCTTCGCCGTGAGCGGGTGCGTCACGTACTGGTTCGCGTACCCGTTGAAGGTCGTCCAGTCGGGCATCATCGCGTGCGCCTTGCTCATGTCGAGCGAGGCGGGCGTCGAGACACCGTCGCCGTTCAGGTACCACTCGCTCGCGACGAGCACGTATTCGTGGTCGGCGTGCGGGAGTGGCGTCGCGGGATCGACGACGAGCGCGCCGTACATCCCGTTCGCGATGTGCGCGAGCACCGGCTTCGTGCCGCAGTGGTACATGAACACGCCCGGGTCGCTCGCCTTGAAGCGGAACGTGAACGAGTCGCCGGGCGCGACGTCCTTGAACGCGAGGTTCGGCGCGATCCGCGCCGCGTGGAAGTCGATCGAGTGCGGGATCGTGCCGCCGTTCGTGAGCGTCATCTGCACGGTCTGGCCCTGGCGGACGTGGAGGATCGGCCCGGGGGCGCCGTGCCCGTCGAAGGCCCAGGTGTTGTACTTCACGCCCGGCGCGACCTCGACGACCATGTTCTTGAGGGTCATGTGGATCTTGACGAGGTCGCCCGGCGGGACGGCAGGCAGTGTCGCGTCGTACGCGGCGTGCGCCTTTGCGAGCGCGTCGGCGTTCACGCCGGTCGCGCCGGCGAAGCTCTGAATGGGGAGGCTCTGGTTCGCGGTCGCCGAGTGGTCGTGCACGGCCGGCGTCGCAGTGGCGGACTGTTGCGCGGCCGTCCCGACGTCGTCGCGCGCTTCGTCGGCAGCCTGAACGGCTGCGACCGCGGCGATCGCGAGGACACCGACGGCGATGCCGAGCAGCAGCACGGCGACCTTCCAGACTGCGCTCGTGCCACGGGGGCCCGTATCCCGGTGCGGGGCGCCGATCGTCGCGGGGTGGCTCGACATCGTTCGTTCCTCCGTTCGTCGGTGTCGAAGACGACGGTAGGCGGCCGCTCCACGCGGAACGTCAGCGGTTCCCGACAGGCCCGATGCGGCTTTCCCGCACCCGGGCGCGGGGGCTCAGGCGAGCGCGAGCTGCGCGCGGACGTTCCGCGTCCGCTCCGCGACGAGCAGCGCGGCGACGTGCTGGAGGAGCCGCCAGGCGACGTCGGGGTTGTCCCGCGCGAACTTCCGGAAGTCCCAGAACGCGATCACGTGGCAGCGAAGCCGCGTGACCGCGGTGACGGACGCCGTGCGCGCGTCCTCGTTGATCAGCGCGAGCTCGCCGAAGTGGTCGCCCGGCCCGATGCGCGCGACCTCGCGTCCGTCGACGGTCACCGACGCCTCGCCCTCCGCGACGATGAAGAACCCGACGCCGCTCATGGTCCCCTCCTCGACGACCGCGACGCCCGGCCGGAAGGTTCGCTCCTTCATCAGGCGCGCGAGCTGGCGCAGCTGGCGCTGGCTCAGGCCGCCGAAGAGCTTCACCGCCCCGAGCTCGTCGACGACCGCTGACACGCGGCGATCATATCCCGCTCGCCCGCGCGAGACGACTCGGCCGTTTCCCGGCGGGCGACGGACGGGTATCCCGCTCCCATGGCCGCTCCAACCCCCGCGCGGCGCGACACGGTCGTAGGCCGCGCGATGCCGATCTACGTCGGCCTGCTCTTCGCGCTGCTGACCTTGGCGGGGCTCCTGACGCTCTACCTCCTGCGCCACGTCCTCCTGATCCTGTTCGTCAGCATCCTCTTCGCCGCGGCGCTGACCGGACCGTCGGAGTGGCTGCACGACCGGCTGCGGCTCCCGCGCGGGCTCGCGGCGGTGCTCATCTACGTCGCGGTCTTCGCCGTGCTCGTCGGGCTCGGCTGGCTCGTCGTCCCGCCGCTCCTCGGGCAGGTCGCCGACTTCGCCGACCGCGCGCCGGAGTACGCCGACCGCTACCAGGGAATCCGCGAGGCCTACGGCAACCTCCGCGCGGACTTCCCCGCGCTGCCGCCGTTCGACGAGCAGGTGTCGCGGCTCGGGAGCCTGATCCTCGACCGCGCGGGCGAGCGTGCGGCCGCGCTCCCCGGCAACCTCTTCGGGTTGTTCCTCGACCTGCTCAGCGTGTTCGTCATCTCTCTGTTGCTCGTCACGAGCCGCACCCGGATCCGCGGCTTCGTGCTCTCGCTCGTGCAGCCCGCCCGGCGCGACGAGGTCGGCACGCTCCTCGACCGGATCTGGTCGAGGATCGGCGTCTATCTCAGGGCGAAGGCGATCGTGATGGCGATCGTCGGCGTCCTCATGTACTTCGCGCTGCTGGCGATCGGCGTCCCGTTCGCCGTGCCGCTCGCGATCGTGGTCGCCTTCGGCGAGCTGATCCCGCGCGCCGGCCCCTGGCTCGCCCGCATCCCGCTGCTCGCCATCGCCGCGCTCGACGGCCCGCGCACGTTCGTCCTCACGCTCGTCGCCTCGGTTCTCATCGAGAACCTCAAGGGCTACGTGATCTCCCCGGTCGTCGAGGGGGACCAGCTCGACATCCACCCGCTGCTCGTCTTCGTCGCCGTCCTGGTCGGCGCGAGCCTCGGCGGGGCGGCCGGGGCCTTCGTCGCGGTGCCGGCCGCCGCGATCGTCGACATCGTCGTGCGCGAGGTCGTCGTGCCCTGGCGCCAGGCCCAGCTCAGCGGCCGGCCCGCCGACGGCACGGCCCGCGTCGGCGGCGCGGGACCGCGCGTGCGCGCCGGGCCGGACGCGAGCGGCGGTTGAGCCTCGAGGCGGCGCCGGGAGGGGTGCTCGGGGTTCCGGCGTGTAACGAATCGCGCCGTCCGCGGGACGGAGTGCCATGCGACTGCTCGCCGCGATGACCGCGCTCCTCGCGCTCGCATTCCTCGTGCCGTTCGCGGCACCGGCCGATGCCGCGGGCGAGCGGGGCACGCTCGTCGCGAAGCAGTCCCGGTACGGGCGCGTCCTCTTCGACGGACGCGGCTTCGTCCTCTACGGGTTCACGGCCGACCGTCCGAACCGCTCACGCTGCAACGGCCCCTGCGCAGCCGCCTGGCCGCCGCTGATCGTGAAGCGCCGCCCCAGCGCCGGCGCAGGGACGAGCGAACGACTGCTCGGCGTCGTGCGGCGGCGGGACGGGAGGCTGCAGGCGACGTACGACGGCAAGCCGCTCTACTACTACGTCGGCGACCGGCGTCCGGGTCAGATCCTCTGCCAGGCCGTCAACGAGTTCGGCGGTGACTGGCTGGTCGTGCGGCCGAGCGGGACCTACGTTCGCTGAGCTTCCCGTCTAGGCGCCGGCCGGGTGCAGCCCGAGCCGGCCGGCAAGCCACGCGGACTGCGCGGTGCGCTCCGTGTCGTACCCGTCGCCGCCCTCCGCAGCCTCCCAGGCGCGCGCCGCGAGCGAGGCAACGGCGGCCGCGCTCGCGTGCGGAGCCCAGGCCACGACATCCGCCAGATGACCCTCGGCTTCCGGCCTGCCCTCCGTCAGGCGCCGGACCCGGTCGACGCACGCCGCCGCGAACTCGGTCGACACCTCCGCGTCCCAGGCGTCGACGCGGCGCACGAGCCGTCCCCGCTTCGCCACGACCTTGTGCGCGCCCTGCGTGATCTCGTCCCCGAGCTCGATCTCCCAGAGCTCGTCGAGGAGCCAGAACGGCAGGTCGGCGACGCGGCAGGCGTGGATCCCCGCGCCACACGCCACCCGCGTCTCGGCCTCGACCCAGCTGCCGACCGGCCATTCGAATCCGCTGAACGGGGCGATCCGGCCCGCACGAAGGAACTTGTACGCCGTCACGACCGGCCATCCCGCCAGCCGCGGAACGCCTCGAGCAGGCCGTCGGCTACCGCGGCGTCGAGGTCGGCCTCGCGCAAGGAGCCCGTCACGCGGATCGTCTCGCGCATCTGCTCGACGTGCGTCGCGCACGGCCCGCAGTAGACGAGGTGCTGCTCGAAGCGCTCGAGCTCGTCGCCGGGGAGCGTGCCCTCCACGTACTCCGTCACGAGCTCGACGAGCTCTCGACAGCTCAGCTCGGACGCCATCAGGCGGCCCCCTCCTCGTCGAGGTGGCGCTCGAGCGCAACGCGCACCTTCGAACGCGCGCGGTGCAGCAGCACCCGCTGGTTGCCGGCGCTGAGCCCGAGCGCGTCGCACACGTCCTCCGAGTCGAACCCGGCGATGTCGCGCATCGTGATCACGGCGCGCTGCACGGCGGGCAGCCCGTCGATCGCCTGCTTCGCGGCGGCGAAGGTCTCGGCCGACATGAGGCGGCTCTCCGGCAGGTCGTCGAAGCGCCGCGGTGACGACGCCCAGTACCCTGCCCACCGCTCGCCCTGCGGGATGAACCGATCGGGATCGACGGACACCTCGTCGGCGCCCACCTCGCGCTGCGCGAGCGCGGAGAACGGCAGCGAGCGTCCCTCGCGCGCGGCGCGGGTCTGCGCCGTGTTCGTGAGGATGCGGAACAGCCACGTCTTCAGCGACGAACGGCCCTCGAAGCGCCCGATGCCGCGCAAGACCCCGAGCCACGTCTCCTGGACGACCTCCTCGGCGACGGCGCGCGTGGGGACGTACAGGCGCGCGACCCGCAGCATGAGCCCACCGTAACGGCCGACCAGCTCGGTGAATGCGGCCTCGTCGCCCGTCCGGAGCGCGGCCACGAGGGCGGCGTCGTCCCGCGACGCGACGGACTCCTCGGGCAGCGGCGCCTCGATCTCGGGCATCGCGAGCACGCTACCCCCTCGCGACGGGGCGGTCTACGACGCGGGTGGCCACGCCTTCCGGTCCCTGCCGGGCGCCGGGCGTTACAGCTGTAACGCGGCGTGCGCGTGCGACGACGGACGACCCATGACGGTTCCCGCCGACGACCTCACATGCCGCGAGCTTGTCGACCTCGTCACCGAGTACTTGGAGGACGCGCTCCCGCCCGCCGAGGCCGCCCGGTTCGACGCCCATCTCGCGCACTGCCCGGCGTGCCTGCACCACCTCGCGGAGATGCGTCTGACGATCGCGCTCGTCGGAAGGCTGACGGAGCGGTCGCTCTCGTCCCGTGCGGAGGCAGACCTCCTCGCGGCGTTCCGCGGCTGGCGCGCCGGCGCGAGCTCCGCGTAACGCCGTAGGCGGAGCCGTGACTAAAGCGCCCGTCCGACATCGACGCAGGGAGGCACGTCACGTGAAACGGCTAGTTACCGCACTCGCTCTCGTCCTCGCCCTCGGCGCGCTCGCCGCGGGCGGGGCCACCGGCGCCGGCGACGGCAATGTCGTCGGGGCCGCCTACACGATCTCGAACGCCGCCTCGGGCAACGAGCTGGTCGTCTATACGCGCGCCGCCGACGGCTCGCTGACGCCTGCGGGCGCGGTCTCTGCCGGCGGGCTCGGCAGCGGCGGCGGGCTCGCGTCGCAGGGTGCCGTCACGCTGACGGGCGACGGCCACACGGTGCTCGCGGTCAACCCGGGCTCTAGCTCGGTCGCGGCGTTCGCCGTGGGGCACGACGGCCCGCGCCTGCTGAACACCGCGCCGTCCGGGGGGTCACGGCCCGTCAGCGTGGCCGTCCACGGCGGCCTCGTCTACGTCCTGAACAAGGACAACGCCGCCCCGGCGACGGTCAGCGGCTTCACCCTCGGCTCCGCGGGGCTCGCCCCCATCGCCGGCTCGACGCGGCAGCTGTCCCCGGGCGCGACCGACGCCGCGCAGGTCAGGTTCACGCCCGACGGCGACACGCTGGTGGTCACCGGCCGCAGCTCGAACCGCATCGACACGTTCCCGGTCGGCCCGGACGGACGGCTCGGGTCGTTGACGAGCTTCGACGTGGCGCCGGCCGGGACGCCGTTCGGGTTCGACTTCGACAACAAGGGCCACCTGCTCGTCTCGCTCGCGGGCGTCGGCGCCTCCAGCGGCGCGGCGTCGTACAACGTCGCCGCCGACGGGTCGCTGTCGACGATCACGAGCCCGATCGCGAGCGGTCAGCAGGCTGCGTGCTGGCTCGTCGTGTCGAAGAGCGGGCGCTTCGCGTTCGTCGCGAATGCGGCGAGCGCGTCGGTCTCCACGTACGCCGTGTCCCCGGACGGCTCGCTCGCGTACCAAGGCTCGGTGACCGTGCCCGGGATGACGCCGCTCGACCTCGCGCTCGGCGAGAGCGGACGGTACCTCTACGTCCTCGCCGCGGGCTCGCACGGGATCGTCGAGCTGGAGGTCGGCAACGACGGGACGCTGACACCGCTCGGCGCGGAGTCCGCCGTCCCCAGCGCCGCGGCGGGGCTCGCCGCGCGCTGATGTCGTGGACGCGACAGGCCCCGTCGCGTCCGGGGGAGAGGGAGCAGGGGCGCGGTCACGCCCCTGCTCCTTCGTCTCAGCGCCCGGCGGCGTACCCCTGCATCCCGCGGGGATCGGCGCCGGCCCGCAACGTGCCGTCGGTGCTCCGCGACACGGCACTGACACGGCCGAGCGACCAGGGCTCGGTGACCTCGACGTCGTGACCGCGGCGGCGGAGGTCGTCCGCGACCTGCGCCCCCCACCGCGCCTCGAGCGAGAGCGAGCGGGGCTCGGCCTGCCGTGGGTGGAACGACGCGGGGAAGTGGTCGGTGTGGAAGCTCGGCGCGTCGATCGCGGCCTGGAGGTCGTCCCCGAAGACGGCGTGCCGGAGGAAGACGTTGAGCGTCCACTGGTCCTGCTGGTCGCCTCCCGGCGTGCCGAAGGCGAGGTAGGGACGCCCGTCGCGCAGGGCGAGCGACGGCGACAGCGTCGTCCGCGGACGGCTGTGCGGCCGAAGCGACGACGGCAGGTCGGGCTGGAGCCAGAACATCTGCGCGCGCGTGCCGAGCGGCCAGCCAAGATCGGGGATCACCGGGGAGCTCTGGAGCCAGCCCCCGCTCGGCGTGGCGGAGACGAGGTTCCCGAAGCGATCGGCGACGTCGAGGTGGACGGTGTCGCCGCTCCCGACGGCGCGGGTCGGCTCGCCGGCCCCGACCTCGTCCTCGACCCGGACGAGGGTCGGCAGGCGCCCGCCGCCCGGACGCAGCTCCCCCGATGCGTCCTCGCCCACGAGCCGCCGGCGCTCGTCGTTGTACTCCGGCGACAGCAGCCGCTCGAGCGGGACGTCTGTGAATGCGGGGTCGCCGTAGAACGCCTCGCGATCCGCGAATGCGAGCTTCGCGCACTCGACGACGATGTGGACGTACTCGGCGGGCGAGAGTCCGGTCAGGTCGAAGCCCGAGAGCAGCGCGAGCTGCTGCAGGAAGACGGGACCTTGCCCCCAGGGAGGGGTCTTGCAGACGGTCAGTCCCGCGAATTCGTAGGTCGCCGGCGCCTCGAGCGTCGCGCGCCACGAGGCGAGGTCTCCCCCGGTGAGGAGACCCCCGTTCGCGGCGCAGAACCCGTCGATCGCCTCGGCGACGAAGCCCTCGTAGAAGAGAGCGCGCGCCCGCTCGATCTCGTCCTCGCGCGAGCCGCCCCGGGACTCATCGACGATGCGCCGGTACGTGGCGGCGAGCGCAGGGTTGCGGAACCTCGAGCCGGGCTCGGGCGGCGGCAGATACAGCTCGGCCGAACCCGGCCAGGTCCGCAGGAGCTCCGCGACCCGGCGGATCGTGAACGGGATCCCGGGCACGACGGGATAGCCCTGCTCCGCGTAGCCGATCGCGAACTCGAGCACGTCCGCGAGGCGCCACGTGCCGAACTCGCCGAGGATCGCCAGCCAGCCGCCGAACGAGCCGGGCACGCAGGCCGCGAGGAGTCCCGTGCCCGGGACGAGCTCGAGCCCCTCGCTGCGGTACCGCTCGGTGGTCGCCGCCGCGGGCGCGACGCCCTGGGCGCAGAGGACGAGCGGCTCGTCGCGGTCGACCGACCAGAAGACCGCGGGGAGGTCGCCGCCGGGGCCGTTCAGGTGCGGCTCGACGACCTGCAGCGTGAAGCCCGTCGCGACGGCCGCGTCGAACGCGTTGCCGCCGCGCTCGAGCACCGCCATCCCGGCCGCCGTCGCGAGCCAGTGGGTGGAGGCGACCATGCCGAAGCTGCCCTGCAGCTCGGGGCGGGTCGTGAAGCCCGTCACGCGTGACCGCCCACGAGGTCGCGCACCGAGGGCGCCTCGCCGCTCGGCCCAACGACGTCGCGCGGCGTCCCGCCACGGCCCGTGAGCTGTGACCCGACGTGGAGTTGCGTCACGAGGCGCTCGATCTCGAGTACTGCCGTGTCGGTCATGCGCTCCCGGGATGGAAGCACGTCACGAGATGTGCGGGCCGGATCTCCCGCGGCTACGGCACACAGCGCGAGGCGATCCTCGCGGCGACCGAACGGAGCGACGACGCCGGCCGAGACGCGGATGGCCCGGCCGGCCGGAACGCCCGCCTACGGTCTCATCCGTCCAATCCGACGAAATGGCGCCACGGGCCGGCGAGGTGCACGGTGGCGACCGCGAGGACAAGCCCGGTGACGAGCGAGCCGGCGAGAAGCCAGCGACGCAGGGAGGCGCCGGGCAGGGGGTCGGCCCGGCGCCAGTCCGCGGACGCGAGCCGCGGTACGCGGAGCACGTGCGCCAGGACGTGGGCCGCCATGGCGGCGAGCCACACTGCGAAGCTGGCCTTGTGCAGGCCCAGTACGGCGCCGCCCGCCGGTCCGAGGACCGCGAGCGCCACGCCGCTCGCGAACAGCGCTGCCGTGGACAGCACGACGATCGGGCCGAGGAGCCGCAGCAGCGTGTGCGGAGGACCGTCAGCGCGGTATCTCTCGTGGCCCGCGTAGTAGCGGGCGAAGCGGTAGCCGGTGGTGGCGAGCTTCAGAGCGACCGGCGGGAGCAGCAGCATCCCGATGAATACGTGCGCGGATACGAGCGGGCGGATCGCGACGAGCGTCACGCCCTCCGCCGCGAGCAGGACGAGCAAGACGGCTGCGGTCGAGCCCGTCAGCCGCCGGTTGCCCTCGCTGCCGCCCGTGCGCACGGCGGAGCGCACGGCCGCAGCAGCCGTTCTCTCACCCTCTCGCGAGACGTCGAGCATGCAACGCATTGGAGCGGAGACGGATGAGATGACGATGAGAGCCGTGCGGCCCCTGGCTCGGCGGCGACAATGCGCGGGATGCGCGTGCTGGTGGTCGAGGACGAGCCGAAGCTCGCGGGCCTGCTCGCGCGGGGCCTCGGCGAGGAGGGACACCCGACCGACGTCGCGACGACCGGACACGATGCAGTCTGGATGGCTCGGGCGAATCCCTACGACGTGATCGTCCTGGACGTGATGCTGCCGGGGCAGGACGGGTTCGAGGTCTGCCGCGAGCTCCGCGCGCGGAACATCTGGACGCCGGTGCTCTTCCTCACGGCGCGGGACGGCGTCGACGATCGGGTGGAGGGCCTCGACGTCGGAGGCGACGACTATCTCGTCAAGCCGTTCTCGTTCCCCGAGCTCTTTGCGCGGCTCCGCGCGCTGACGAGACGCGGCCCGGTCGAGCGGCCGACCGTCCTCGAGGTCGGATCGCTCCGCCTCGACCCCTCAGGGCATCGCGTCTGGCGTGGCGACGCCGAGATCGAGCTCTCGGCGAAGGAGTTCACGCTGCTCGAGGTCTTCATGCGGCAGCCCGGGAAGGTGCTCTCGCGCCTGGAGCTGCTCGAGCGCGGGTGGGACATGGCGTACGAGACGCGCTCGAACGTCGTGGACGTATACGTGCGCTACCTGCGCGAAAAGATCGACCGACCGTTCGGCTGCGACTCGCTGGAGACGGTACGCGGCGTCGGCTATCGGCTGCGCGAGTCGGACGCGTGCTGAGGGCGATCCCGATCCGGTGGCGCCTGGCCGCGGCGTTCGCGGTGTCCATGGCGGCGCTCCTCGTCGCCCTCGGGGCGCTGGTGTACTTCCGGGTCGACGACGCGCTCCGGAGCTCCGTCGACGATGCACTGAGTGCCCAGGCGGCGGAGGCCCTCTCGCACCCGGAGGACGGCTCGCTGCTCGATGCCGACGCGCGACAGTCGGGCATGGTCGTCCAGATCGTCGGCCCGGACGACCGGCTCGCGCGATCGGATCCAACGTCGTTGCGCGCCCTCCTGCCCGCCGACTCGGTGGCCGCGGCACGGCGGGGCAGGTTCCTGACGACGATCACCCTCGGCCCCGGGGAGCACAACCGCTGGCGCGCGCTGGCCGTCCCCGACGGCGAGCGGGTACTCGTGGTCGCACGACCGCTCCGCCAGACGGAGGAGACGCTCAGCCACGTGTTCCGCGGGCTGATCGTGGCCGGGCCGGTCGGACTGCTCCTCGCGACGCTCGGGGGCTACTTGCTCGCGGCCGCGGCGCTCCGCCCCGTCGAGTCCATGCGGCGCCGTGCGAGCGCGATCTCGGCGACCACGCCCGGTGCCCGGCTTCCGGTGCCCCCGAGCCGCGACGAGATCCGCGGTCTCGCGCTGACCCTGAACGAGATGCTGGCGCGCCTCGAGGCCGCCCTGGAGCACGAGCGGCGCTTCGTCGCCGACGCGAGCCACGAGCTGCGTACGCCCCTGGCCCTGCTCAAGGCGGAGCTCGAGCTCGCGCTCCGCCGCCCGCGGGACGCGGACGAGCTCCGCGCGGCTGTCGGCTCCGCGGCCGAGGAGACCGACCGGCTGGCCCTCCTCGCGGACGACCTCCTCCTCATCGCCCGATCCGACCAGGATGCGCTCGGGCTGCGGATCGAGCAGGTCGACCTCGGCGAGCTGGCACGTGGCACCGCCGAACGATTCGCGGAGCGCGCCGCGAGCGAGCACCGAAACGTGGTGGTCGACGTTCCGCCGGGCACCGAGGTCCATGCGGACCGGCTGCGCGTCGAGCAGGCGCTCAGGAACCTGGTCGACAACGCGCTCGGTTACGGCGAAGGAACGGTCACCATCACCGCCCGATCGGCCGGCGATGCCACGGAGCTTCACGTCCTCGACGAGGGGCGAGGGTTTCCTGCGGACGTCGCCGCGCGCGCCTTCGAGCGGTTCTCGAGGGGCGAGGACGCGCGCGCTCGCGGCGGAAGCGGTTTGGGCCTCGCGATCGTCGAGACGGTCGCACACGCGCACGGCGGCACGACGGGCATCGCGCGGAACGGGACGGGGACCGGGGCCGACGTGTGGATCTCGCTGCCGGCCAGTCCGGCGCACTGAAGCGCTCTCATCACCGTCTCATCTCGTCCTCCTACCGTGAGCGCATGGCACCCGGCGACGCGCGCGGTCAGACGAGGCGCCGCCAGGAGCAGCGGCTCGGGCGACTGCGCCGTCGCGCCGTGCTCGGTTCCGCACTCGCCTTCGCGGCGTTCCTCGGCCTTGCGGCGCAGCACGCAGTCGGATCGGGCAAGCGGGCGGCCGCCCCGACCACTCCTCCCGTCGCGCGACCGGCTGCATACTTCGACCAGCAGGGCGACGGGTTTGCGTTCGACGACGGCTCGTCCGAGCCGCCTCTGCCGCCCGTCGCCCAGACCAATGTCTCCTGAGCTTGCAGTCCCGCGAGGGCTGTGGTCGCGCCGCTTTCGCGCGATGGGATCGGACGTCCACCTGCTGCTCCCCGCCCGCCGCGCGAGCGATGCGGCGCGGGCCGTCGAGAGCCTGTTCGCGGAATGGGAGGACGTGCTCAGCCGGTTCCGGCCCGAGAGCGAGCTGTCCCGACTCAACGCGCGGGCCGGGACCGCTGTAAGCGCCGGGCCGATCCTCCTCCACGCGGTCGAGGCCGCTGTCGCGGCGGCACGCGCGACCGGCGGGCTCTTCGATCCGACACTGGGCCGCGAGCTCGTCCGTCTGGGCTACGACCGATCGTTCGAGGAGATCGGCGACCTCCCGGCCTCGACCGGGCGCCCGCGCGGCGGTGGCGCCTGGCGCACCGTGGTCGTCGACCGCTCCGCAGGGGTTGTCACCGTGCCCGCGGACAGCGCCCTGGACCTGGGCGGGATCGCGAAGGGCATGGCAGTCGACGCATCGCTCGAGCTGCTCAGGAGCCTCGGGATCGAGACGGCGCTCGTGAGCGCGGGCGGCGACCTTGCCGTCCTCGGCCTGCCTCCCGGCAGGCGGGCCTGGGACGTGCTCGTCGGAGGTGATCCCCACGGACCGGTCGTGCCGCTCGTCCGGGGCGCACTCGCCACCTCGGGGAGCGCCCGCCGCCGCTGGCGGCAGGGGAACGTCGCGCGACACCATCTCGTCGACCCCGGCACCGGCGAGCCCGCCGCGAGCGGACTCAGCGAAGCGACGGTCGCTGCAGGCACCTGCCGGATGGCGGAGGTCGGCGCGACGGTCGCGTTCATCGCCGGACCGCGGCTCGGTGCGGCGCTGCTCGAACGGCTGGGCGTCGCCGCACTGCTCGTGACCGCCGCGGACGAACGGATCGTCGTCGGGCGCTGGCCCAGCCGCGGGGTGCCCCACGCCGCATGAGCGGCTGGAACGCGGTCACGTGGGACACCGCGCGGGCCGGCGGCCTGGTCTCGTACGTGCTCCTGACGACGTCGGTGTCCCTCGGGCTGGTCCTCCGCAACCGCTGGCAGTCGAGCCGCTGGCCGCGTCTCATCACGAACGAGCTGCACGGGTACGTCTCGCTGCTCGCCCTCGTCTTCATCGCTGTTCACGTCGTTGCGGTCGCCGTCGACCCGTTCACGCACTTCGGGCTGGCGGCGGTCCTGGTCCCGTTCGCGAGCCACTACCGGCCGATCTGGATGGGACTCGGCATCGTCGGGCTCTATCTGCTGCTCGCCGTGTGGGTCAGCACGCGACTGCGGCGCCGGATCGGCCATCGCCTGTGGCGGCAGATCCACGTCCTGGCGTTTGCCGTCTACGCGGCTGCGACCCTCCACGGCCTCGGCACCGGGAGCGACACCCGTACCGCCTGGGCCGTCGCGCTGTACGCCACGAGCGTCGGCCTCGTAGGCACGCTTCTCGCGATCAGGCTCCTCGCGCCGGCGGGCCGGGATGCGCGCCCGCGCCCGCTCGCCGGCCTCGCCTCCGCCGTCGCCGTGGTGGCAGCCGCGGTCTGGTCGCTCTCCGGGCCGTTGGCACCCGGCTGGTCCGTGCGGGCAGGGGGCGCCACGGCGCGAGCTGCGATCGCCCACCCACACCTCCCTCCGGCGGCGCGGGGGTCGAGGCCGTCGGCCGTCGTCCACGTCCCGTTCACGGCGCGGTACGCCGGCCGCCTCACCGTCGACCCGATGAATGACCAGGGACGGGTCACCGTACGCATCGACGGAGCTCTCAGTGGCGCTACGAGGGACCACCTCGAGATCCTCATCCACGGCATCCCGCTCGAGGACGGCGGCGTCGCGATGGAGCAGAGCCGCGTTCGCATGGGAACGACGACGGCCCTCTACCA
>DASSJV010000035.1:0-11947 GCA_035691005.1 Gaiella sp.
GGGCGACGGCGGAAGCGCCTCGAGGAGCCCTTCCTGCGTCGAGGTCGCGGCGACGACGTGGGCGCCGCCGAACGCCTCGGCGGTCGCGGCCCCGATCGCGGCGACCCGGCGTGGCGTCCCGCGCATGCGGCGGCGGAGCTCGCGCGCCCCGGTGACGCTCGTGAGCACGACCCAGTCGTATCCCTCGACGTCCACCGGCTCGTCGCCGAGCGGCTCGAGCGCCACGAGCGGGACGTGAACGACGTCGTGCCCGTCGTCGCGGAGGCGGGCGACGAGCGCCTCCTCACGCCCTGTGGGCCGCGTCACGACGATGCGGGCCACGGGTGCTCGACCGATCGCGGAAGCGGACGGAGACGCGCGCGAGGGAGGGGTGCGCTCACCATCCCCAACCCCCACCCGCCCACGGGGAACGAACGGTATGCGCCGCACCGTGAAGTCTCCGTGCCTCGTCCGTGCCGACTGTGTCACGGTCGCGGGACAACGCGGCGTCGCATCGCCGGGGTACGCGTCCGCAGCGCCCGTTCATCGCGCGAGCGCGGCGAGCGCGCGACCGAGCTCCGCGGGATCGTCGCCCGTCCGGCGCTCGAGCCAGCTCCCGTCGTCGGCGGCGATCAGCCCGGTCAGGGTCGCGCCGTCGTGGTACGCGGCAACGGGGGCGAGGCACCCGCCGCCGACCTCGGCGACGCAGCGCCGCTCCGCCTCGACGCGCCGACGCGTCTCCGGGTCGTCGCTCGGCGAGACGAGGGCCTCCTCGCCCGCCCGCACCTGGAGCGCCAGCGCACCCTGCCCTGCCTCGGGGAGCATCATCTCCGGATCGAGGCGGCGTCCGATCTCGGCGCCGAGACCGAGTCGGTCGAGCCCGCAGGCCGCGAGGACAACCGCGTCGAGGCCCCGCTCGCCGCGCTTCCGCAGCCGCGTGTCGATGTTGCCGCGGAGCGGCTCGACCGAGAGCGTCGGCTCGAGCGCGAGCAGCTGCGCACGGCGGCGCGCCGAGGCGGTTCCGATCCGCATCCCGGGGCGCACCTCGCTCGCCCCGCAGAGCGCATCGCGCGGGTCCTCCCGCGCCGGGTAGGCCCCGACGGCGAGGCCCTCCGTGTCCGTCGACGTCATGTCCTTCGCCGAGTGCACCGCGACGTCGATGCGCCCGGCGAGGAGCGCTTCCTCGAGCTCCTTCACGAACACCCCCCGGCTGCCGATCTCGCCGAACGGCCGCGTGCGGTCGCGGTCACCCGCGGTCGTGATCGGCACGAGCGCGATCTCGACCCCCGGCCGGCGCAGCGCCTCCGCCGCCTGCTCGGCCTGGGTGAGCGCGAGCCTACTGCCGCGCGACCCGACGCGAAGCAGCACGGCAGCGTCCTCGGGCCTGCGTCGCCGGCACACCGCACCGACGCCGGCCGGGCGGCCGGATCCGGACGAACGCGGTCGGCACGAGCAGCGGGAGCGGGCGCCCGGGGCGGATCTCCACCGCGCCGGTCATGCCCCGTCCTCCTCCTCCAGCCCGAACAGGTGACGCACGACGTCAGCATAGAGCAGGCCGTCGGCCGTGACCGCTGCCTCCTTGAGCCGAACCGTCGGCAGGTGGAGAAGCTTGTTCACGATCTGCGCGGTGAGCGTGTCGACCACGTCGCGTTCGCCCTCGGCCAACCGCCCGTCGAGCCGCGCAAGCTCCGCCGACCTGATCTCCTCCGCATGCGCGCGCAACGAGGCGATTGCCGGCACGACCGCGAGCGAGGCACGCCAGACGCGGAAGCGCTCGGCCTCCTCGGACACGATCCGCTCCGCGTGGACGGCCTCGGAGCGCCGCCCCTCGAGCGTTGCGGCGACCACGCCCTCGAGCGCGTCCAGGTCGTAGAGGAAGCAGCCGTCGATCTCGCCCAGCGACGGGTCGACGTCGCGCGGGACGGCGAGGTCGACGATCAGGATCGGTCGCCCGCGGCGCGCGCGGAGCACCGGGGCGAGGGCGTCGTGGGTGAGGACGACACCGGCGGAGCTCGTCGAGGAGACGACGACGTCGGCGTCCTCGAGCGCGGCCGGCAGCGCCTCGAGCGCCGCGGCGCGGCCGCCCAGCGCCTCGGCGAGACGCGCGGCGCGGTCGAGCGTCCGGTTCGCGACGACCTCGATCGTCGCCCCGCGCGAGCGAAGGTTTCGCGCCGTCGACTCGCTCGTGCGACCTGCCCCGACGAGCACGACCCGCCGTCGCTCGAGCCCGTCGAACACCTGCTCGGCCAGCGCGGCCGCGGCAGCGGGGATCGACGCCGGGCTCTCTCCGATCGCAGTCTCGACCCGTGCCCGTCGGCCCGCCCGGAGCGCCATCCGGAAGGCGCGGCCGAGGAGCGGGCCCGGCGACCCCGCCTCGAAGGCGTCCCGAACCTGGCCCAGGATCTCGCCTTCTCCCGGCACCATTGAGTCGAGCCCCGCGGCGACCCGGAAGAGATGGAGTGCCGCAGACTCGTCCGCGAGCCGATACGCGGCCGGCGCCAGGGCCGGTGCGCCCGGGCCGGCGAGGGCGAGAAGCGCACGGTCGGCGTGCTCCGCGACGCCCGCGTCGTCGCCGGCGAGGTACAGCTCGGTCCGGTTGCACGTCGAGAGGACGACCGCCTCGTGCGCCGGGCCGCCGCCCGCGGCGAGCGCCCGCGCGAGCGCCCGGGCCCCCTCGAGGTCGACCGCCACGCGCTCGCGCACGTCGAGCGGCGCGCGGTGGTGCGAGACGCCTGCGAGCGCGAGTCTCACGCCGCGAAGTGCGTCAGGGGAAGGACGGCGAGGACCAGCAGGACACCGGCCAGGAGCAGCCGGGCGAAGCGCCGGCCCCGGACGCCGGCTTCCCAGCGCACGACGAGCGCGAGCGCGTAGACGACCCAGATGAGGACGGCGACCGTCATCGCCGCGTCGAGCCCGTTCACGTCGAGCCACGCAAGGCCGACCGCGATTCCCGCGGAGAGGAGGACCAGGCCCACCAGCGTCGCGCGCGCCGCGAGTCGGTCGAGCGCCTCGAGCGAGGGAAGCCGCAGACGCAGCACCGCCGCGTCGTGTCGCTTCAGCCGGCGATCCTCGAAGACGTAGAGGCCGGCCATCGCAGCGGCCACCGTGAACGAGGCAAGCCCGGCGAGCATCAACCCGGCGTGCACCGCGAGGGCCCACCCGTCGCCGCGGGCGTCGAGGGCAGTCCCACCTCCCGCCCAGGCGAGCACGACGAGGCACGCCGCGAGCGGCATCACCGCGAGCCCGACCAGCCGGTACCTCGGCCGGCAGCCCCACACGAGGTAGCCCGTCACGACGAGCCAGGAGAGGAGGTTGAGCGCGCCCGCCCAGGTGCCCCACGGGAAGCCGTCGGCCGACCGCGCCTGCGCGAGCAGCAGGGCTGTCTGCGCGAGCCAGCCGACCCGCACGCCCCAGATCCCGAGCCTGTCGTACCGCCCGTGACCGCGCAGCTCGCCGGCGTACACGAGCGCGGCCTCGCCGTAGGCGATCACGATCGGCCAGACGAGCAGCTCAGCCATCCGTCGAGTCGCCTCCCGCGACCCGCGTGCGTGCGAGGCGGACGAGCTCGCCGGTCTCGCGCTCGAGCCGCGAGAGCTTCGTCGAGATGATCACCACCCAGCAGAGCACGAACACGAGGAACACGCCGTATGCCGCGGCGACGTACTTCTCTGCGGCGCTCACGGCGCGAGCACCTCGCGCAGCTCGCGCAGGTTCGCATCCGTCCGCTTGCCGGCGAGCTCGACGCGGTACATGACATACGCGAGTAGCGTGATCGCCGCCCACGAGACGCAGAACGCGGTGAACATCTCGCCCGTCATCTGCGGGCCGTCGCGGGTGAAGACCGTCGGGTGGATGAAGTCGCTCGCGAGCCGGATCGCGAGGAAGCTCACCGGCACGAGGGCGACGCCGAAGAGCGCGTACACGGCGGAGATCCGCTCGCGTCGCGGGCCCGGCTCGATCGAGTAGCGCAGCATGAAATAGGCGCAGTAGAAGAGGAACAGCACGAGGAAGAGCACGAGCTGGTTCGAGCTCCACGTCCACCACACGCCCCACGACGCCTTCGCCCAGATCGCGCCGGTGACGAGGGTGAGTGCCCCGAAGATCGTCCCCTGGTGGACGCCCGTGTAGCTCTCGAGGTCGTACCGCTCCCCCCGCGTCGTGAGCAGCCGGAACGCCTTCCACGCGGCGAGGCCGAAGCACGCGTACGCCGTCAGGGCGATGGGGACGTGGACGTAGAAGATCTTCTGCGAGAGCCCCTGGTCGGCATCCTCGGGGGCGACGAAGAAGATCAACGCGACCGCGACGGCCGCGAGTGCCGTGGCAAGCGACGCGAGGAGGGTGAGGGATGGCTTCCGCATGCTCATCGGGCGGCGCTCATTCGGTCACGACGTACTCGAACGCGGCCCACGAAAGTATCGCGAAGACTGCGTCGTAGAGGCCCAGGAAGGCGAGGAACTTCGCCGGCTCCTCCGAGATGCTCGAGCCGACGCCGCCCACGACGATCGGGATCGCGAGCGGCAGGAAGATCAACGGCAGGAGCACCTCGCGGCCGCGCGAGGCGGCAGCCATCGCGGAGACGAGCGATCCGACCGCGCAGATCCCGACCGACGCGAGCACCACGCCCGCCAGGGCGTTCGCGTCGAGTGGCGCGAAGAACAGAACGAATGCCGGAAGCGCGACCACCTCCGCAGCGGCGAGGAACGCGAGCGACGCGATCGTCTTGCCGAGCCAGATCGCGCTCCGGTCGGTCGGGGCGAGCACCAGGCCGTCGAGCGCGCCTGCCTCGCGTTCGGGCACCCACGCGCGCGCGAGACCGAGGAGCGAGGTGAAGACGAGCGCGACCCAGAGAAGCCCGTAGGCCGGGTCGTCGCCGACGTCCGCAGGGAGCGCGAAGTGGAACACGACGAGCGTCGCGAGGACGAAGAGGAGCATCGCGGGGAGCGTGTCCCGTCCGCGAAGCTCCACCCGCAGGTCCTTGCGGGCGAGTGCCGCGACTGCAGCGAGATACCCGGTCACGCCGCCCCCAGCGCGAGCCACGACGTCGCGAGCGCATCCACGCGGTCCGGCTCGTGTGTCGCGACCACGATCGTGCTCGTTCCGGCGAGCTCGTCGAGCTCCTGGTCGAGCAGCGCCGCGCCCTGCGCGTCGAGGGCCGAGTGCGGCTCGTCGAGGACGAGCAGCTCCGGCTCGTGGAGGAGCGCCCGGCAGAGCGCGAGGCGCTGCGTCATCCCACGCGAGAACGCGGAGACCCGCTCCGCGCGCGCGTCCCACAGGCCGAACCGCTCCAGGAGCATCCCGATGCGCTCGCGCCGCTCGGGCACCCCGTAGAGGCGACCGAAGAGGTCGAGGTTCTCGAGCGCCGTGAGCTCGCGGTAGACGAGGGGCTCGTGGCCGACGAACCCGAGCCGGCCGCGGTCGAGCCCGACCTCGAGCGTCCCGCGCGACGGGACGGCGAGGCCGACGAGCAGGCGGAGAAGCGTCGTCTTGCCGGAGCCGTTCGGGCCGGTGACGACGAGCGCCCCGCCGCGGTGGACCTCGAACGAGAGGCCGTGCAGGACGCGGCGGGCGCCGTAGCGCCGCTCGACCCCGCGTGCGACGACGAGCGGCGCGTCAGCCACGCCGTGCCGACCCGGCCGCGGCGGCAGTCGCCGACGGGCGCGCGCCCTGCGCCCGACGCGCTCGCGGCCGGCCCAACTGCCCCCAGAGGCACCCCCGGTGCCCTGATGTCACGCTATCGCGGAGCCGCTGACGCATGCGTGCCGGCATCGTGCCGGAAGTGTGACCTCAGGTGAGCGTGTCGAGCGCGACGAACAGGAGGAACGCGATCGACAGGACGCCGTTCACGGTGAAGAACGCCGCGTCGAGGCGGCGCAGGTTGTCGGGCCGGACGATCAGGTGCTCGTAGAGAAGGAGGGCCGCGACGACGGTGACGCCCAGCCAGTACCAGAGCCCGACGCCGAGGCCGGCACCCGCCGCGGCGAGCAGGAGGACGACCCCGGCGTGCATCGTGCGGGCGCCGCCGAAAACGCCGCGCACGCCGAACCGCGTGGCCCACGAGTGGAGCCCGACCGCGAGGTCGTGCTCGCGGTCGAACAGGGCGTAGAAGAGGTCGAAGCCGGCGACCCAGAGGCAGACGGCGCCGCCCAGCGCCCAGGCCTCCCACGGAAGCTCGCCCGTGACTGCGACCCACGCGCCGACCGGCGCGAGGCCGAGGCAGGCACCGAGCCACAGGTGGCAGAGCCACGTGATCCGCTTGAGGTACGGGTACGCGACGAACAGCGCGACCGGGATCGGGCACAGCCAGCGGACGATCGGTTCGAGCTGCAGCACCGCGAGCACGTAGACCGCGAGCGACACCCCGCAGAGCGCGAGCACCTGGGCGTGCGTCAGGACACCCGACGGCAGCTCGCGTCCGGCCGTCCGCGGGTTGGCGGCGTCGAGCTCCGCGTCGATCAGGCGGTTGAGGCTCATCGCGAGTGTCCGCGCGCCGACCATCGCGAGCGTGATCCACCCCATCGTCGCTAGCCCGGGCCATCCGTCGACGGAGAGAAGCGCACCGACATACGCGAACGGCAGGGCGAACACCGTGTGCTCGATCCGGACGAGCCGGGCGAGCCGGACGGGGAGCGGGGCGGCGAACGCCGTCACGCGGGCTCCTTCGTCTTCGAGACGAGCACGACGTCGTCGATCCGCATCTCCTTGTCGATCGCCTTGGCCATGTCGTACACCGTCAGCCCTGCAACCGTCACGGCGGTGAGCGCCTCCATCTCGACACCGGTTTGCGCGGTCGTCTCCACGGCCGCCTCGATCAAGACGCCGTCGCCGTCGACCACCAGGCCGACCTCGACGACGGTCAGCGGCAGCGGGTGACAGAGCGGGACGAGCTCGCTCGTGCGCTTCGCGGCCTGGATGCCTGCGATGCGCGCGACTGTCAACGCGTCGCCCTTCGGCAGGGACCGCAGCCGCGAGGCGGTCTCCCGGGCCATGCGGACGCGACCGCGGGCCACGGCGCGGCGGCGGGAGACGGGCTTCCCGCCGACGTCGACCATGCGAACCTCCCCCGTACCCTCGTCGACGTGGGACAGCTCGCTCACTTGACGCCTCTGTTGTCGGAATTGCAAACGGATGGCTGGATCACGGCCGCATCGTAGCCCCGTCCGGGCTCAGACGACCGGCGCCGGGGCACGGTGCTCGAGCTCCTCGAGCTCGCGCTCGGCCCACGCGTCGAGGTCGTGGTCACGCACCGAGGCGCGGATCTCGGTCAGCCACCGGCGGCGCTCGGCGGCCGGGAGGGCGAGCGCGCGCGCGAGGGCGTCGGCCTGGCCCGGGACGTCGAGCGGGTCGACGCCGATCGTCCATTCGCCGATCTCGTCGAACGCGCCCGCCTGGCGTGAGAGGACGAGGACGCCGTCGCGGTCGTTGACGAGCGGCGCCTCCTTCGCGACGAGGTTGAGGCCGTCCATCACGGGGTTCACGAGCAGGACGTCGTACTCGGTGTAGGCGGCGACCGAGGCGAGGAAGTCGTCCCGCACGTCGAGCCGGATCGGCTCCCAGCCGGGACGGCCGAAGCGCGCGTTGACCGCCTCCGCAGCGCGCTCCGTGGACACGCGGTACTCGGCGTACTCGGGGATCTCCTGCCGCGAGGGGTCGAGGAGAGCGACGAGACC
Source organism: Gaiella sp. (assembly GCA_035691005.1). Lineage (GTDB taxonomy): Bacteria > Actinomycetota > Thermoleophilia > Gaiellales > Gaiellaceae > Gaiella. The sequence goes on from DASSJV010000035.1 coordinate 7,647, forward strand.
CGCGCGCCCGTGGAGCGACGGATCGCGCTCGAGGAGGAGCCCGAACGCCTCGAACCCGCGGACCGCGTTCTTCGACGGATCGGTGCGGTCGACCCGGAGGACTAGGCGCTCCGGCCTCTCCACGGCCAGCGACGCGCGCCGCTCGCGCACGCCGTCGCCCGCCGCGAGCCGGGCGAACGAGGCCGCGTCGACGGCGATCGGGTTCGCGTGCGACCGCGCCGCCGCGTCGTCTCCTCGGCCGAGGAACGCGTCGCAGCACTCGACGAAGGCGCCGCGCCAGCGCTCCGTGTGGAACCCGACGCTGTCGCAGGCGAGCAGCCCCTCGTGGATCGCGGTGACGACCGCGTCGGGAAGGACGCGCCAGGCGGCCGGCTCGACCCATGGGATGTGGACGAACTGCGCGATCCGCGCCTCGGGCCGCGCGGAGCGGACGAGCGCGGGCGCGAGGTACAGGTGGTAGTCCTGGACGAGGAGCGGCGCGCCGGGCGACCGGTCGAGCTCGGTCACCGCTGCCTCCGCGAGCGCGCGGTTGACGGCGACGTAGCCGCGCTCCCAGGGTGTCGTGAGCTCGGCGTCGGGGTCGTGCTTCAGGGCCCAGAGGCCGTGTTGCACGAACCACAGGACGGGGTTCGCGACGACCGTGTAGAAGAGGCGGTACGCCTCCGGCGCGTGCGCGACCAGGTGGAGCCGCAGAGGCGCGCCCGAGGCGGTGAGCACGTCGCGCGGGCCCGCCTCCGCGACCTCGCGGTCCGCCTCGCCCATGGCGCTCGCGACCCAGGCGAGGTCGTGGCGCTCGGCGAGCGGGGCCAACGCCGCGACGAGGCCGCCGGCCCCGCGGACCGCGTCGAGCGAGCCGTCGGTCCCGTGTCGATGGGTGACCGGGCCCCGGTTCGAGACGACGACGAGCGGCTGCGCCACGCGTTACCGGGTCCCGGCGGGACGCTCGCCGAGGGTCACGTCGACGGTCGCGCGCCGCGTGCCGCCCCGCAGCACGGTGAAGGGGACGGTCTGGCCCGGCCTCAGCTCCGTCGACACGATCCGCGAGACGTCCTCGGTGCTCGTCACGGGCGTGCCGTCGATCGCGACGATGAGGTCGCCGCCGAGCGTGACGTCGAGGCCGTTGTAGATCTCGGTCTTCGAGCCGCCCTGCAGGCCTGCGCGGGCGGCCGGCGTGCCGTCGTCGACCCGCGTCACGAGCGCGCCCTGGCGGGCGCCGAGGTCGAAGGCGCGCGCGATCCCGGGCGTCACGTCCTGCGTGCGGATCCCGATGTACGCGTACCGCACGGTGCCCGTCCGTACGAGCTGGTCGAGGGAGCGCCGCGCGACGTTGATCGGGATCGCGAAGCCGACGCCCTCGGCCGTGCCGGACGTGCTCTCGATCTGGGCGTTGATCCCGATCACCTTCCCCGAGGCGTCGAACAGTGGGCCGCCCGAGCTGCCGCGGTTGATCGGCGCGTCGACCTGGATCGCGTTCGCGACCGCGAAGCCCGAGGTGAGCGAGTCGATCGAGCGGCCGGTCGCCGACACGACCCCCACCGAGAGCGAGGTCTGCTGCCCGAAGGGGCTGCCGATCGCGGCGACGGGCTCCCCGACGAGCACCGTCGAGGAGTTGCCGAGCGGGACGGGGGCGAGCTTGTGGTCGGCCGCGGCGACGCGCACGACGCCGACGTCGCTGAAGAGGTCCCAGCCGACGATGTCGGCGGCGACGCGGTCGCCGTCGGAGAACTCGACGTACACCGCGCTCGCCCCGTGCACCGCGCGGGATTCCGTGACGTTCGTGATCACGTGCGCGTTCGTGAGGATGAGCCCGCCGCCGTCGACGACGAAGCCCGAGCCCTGCGAGCTGCCGTCCGCGCCGAGGTTCGCGTAGATGGTGACGACGCCGTCCGCCCGCGCGGCGTACAGCGCGGCAGGGTCGAACGCCGAGGGCGGCACGCGCCGCGTCGGCACGGCCGCAGGTGCAGGACTCGCGACGCGGGTCACCCTCGAAGGCGCTTGGTCGTCGTCGTCCGTCTCGCGCGCGACGACGAGGGCCGCTCCCGCCCCGAGCGCTGCGGCGACGAGCGCGAGGCCGACTGCGGCCCAGGGACGCATACGGGCCACGGTACCAGCGCACCCTCGCGCGGCCGTCGCCGTTTCCACGTGAAAACGGCGTCGTGCTCCGACTCAGGAGACGGGAACGGGCTCCGGCGCGACGGTGACGGCGGGCAGCGTCAGGGTGAACGTCGTCCACCCGTCGTCGCGCGCCAGACCGACCGTGCCGCCCATGTGCTCGGCGAGCTCGCGCGCGATCGCGAGGCCGAGCCCGCTTCCGGATGCCTGCGGGCCTTCGACGCGGTAGAAGCGGTCGAAGATGCGATCGGCATGCTCGTCGGGGATCCCCGGGCCGTCGTCGCGCACCTGGAGGACCGCCGCACTGTCCGCGCGCTCGGTCCGGACGACGACGTGCGTTCCGGGCGGCGTGTGGGCAAGCGCGTTCGCGACGAGCGCCCGCCCGATCTGCAGCACCCGCTCCTCGTCTGCGAGCGCCCAGGCGTCCGGCGCGGCGTCGAGGACGAGCGTGTGCGCGGACGGCTCGGCGATCGGTTGGAGCTCGTCCACGAGGGCCCGTGCGACGTCCGCGAGCACGACCTCCTCCTGCTCGACGTGCAGCCGGCCCGCGTCGATGCGTGAGAGGTCGAGCAGGTCGGCGGAGAGTCGCGTGAGGCGGTCGACCTGCTCGCGCGTCGTCGCGAGGAATCCTGCGCGCGTCTCCTCGTCGAGGTCCTCGTCCGACATCAGCTCCAGGAACCCGCCCAGCGAGAAGAGTGGCGTGCGCAGCTCGTGGGAGGCGTTCGCGACGAACTCCTTGCGGGCGGTGTCGAGCTGCGCCAGCTGGACGCGCATGCGCTCGAAGGCGGCCGCGAGCTCGCCGAGCTCGTCCTCGCCCTGGTCGACGACGGGCTGGTCGAACCTTCCCTCGGCGATGCGGTTCGCGGCGCGCTCGAGCCGCCGGATGCGCCGCGCGTGCACTGCGGCGGCCCCGCTGCCGAGGATCGCGGCGATCAGGAGCGCGACGCCGGTCGCGTAGAGCAGGCGCCGCTTGACGACCCGCACCGTCGCGAGCTGGTCGTCGATCGAGGCCGAGAGGAGCAGGACATTCCCGGTCGTGACGAGCGGAACGGCGACCTCGGCATAGGGCCTGCCGTCGTGCTCGACGCGGCCACGCGCAACGCCCGTTGTCCGCGCTGTTTCGAGCGCGATCGAGTCGTCGGCAACCGACCTGGCCGAGACCCCCGAGTCCGCAAGCGGCCGGAGGGAGAGCGGCGAGGGCCCGAACACCTGGTAGACGACCGTCCGGGCGTTGTAGACCAGCGCGGACGTCGCGACGAAATTGTCGAGCGCGAACGGCTGGCTGAAGTCGCGGGTCGAATATGCGGCCGCGAGCTCGACCCCGTTGCGCTGCAGCTCGTCCAGCCGGTCCTCGACGAGCCGGCGCTCGAGCGAGGGGACGACCATGAGGTATGCCGCGCCGAGCGCGCCGCCGACGATCAAGAGCAGCGCGACGGTCAGGGAGGTCCGGATCCCGCCGGGGAGCCGGAGCTTCACGCGCCGTCCCGGAAGCGATAGCCGGCGCCCCGGACTGTGAGGATCAGCTCGGGGTCGCGGGAATCCCGCTCGATCTTCTCCCGGAGGTGGCGGACGTGGACGTCGATCGTCCGTGGCTCCCGATAGTCGGCGCTTCCGCGGATGCGCTCGAGCAGCTGCCGGCGGCTGAACACGACGCCCGGCTCGGACGCGAGCAGCGCGAGCAGCTCGAACTCGACGAACGTCAGCGCGACCGGGTCGCCGCGGACCTCGACCGTGCGACGCGGCAGGTCGACGACCACCTCGCCGCGGTCGATCAGGTCCTCGCGGCGACCGGCGAAGTGCGGGTTCGCGGCGCGGCGGAGGAGCGCCCGCACGCGACTGCGGAACTCGCGGATCGAGAAGGGCTTCGTGATGTAGTCGTCGGCGCCGAGCTCGAGCCCGAGCACCTTGTCGAGCTCGTCGTCGCGGGCGGTGAGCATGATGATCGGCACGGTGCTCTCGCTCCGCAGGCGCCGGCAGACCTCGAGCCCGTCGACCTTCGGGAGCATGATGTCGAGGACGACGAGGTCGATCGGCTCCTCGGCGAACCGCTGGAGCGCCTCGTCGCCGTCGCGCGCCTGGACGACCCGGTAGCCGTCGCGCTCGAGGGGGTACGTGAGCAGGGACTGGATTGCGTCCTCGTCGTCGACGAGCAGAATGGTCGAAGACGACTCCGGCATGAAGATGGTTGC
>DASSJV010000036.1:0-25163 GCA_035691005.1 Gaiella sp.
CGCGCGCGTGCTGATCTCGGGCGCGGACGTGAGCGAGCGCAAGCGGCAGGAGGAGGAGCTTCGCGCATCGCGCGCACGGATCGTCGACGCGACGGATGCCGCACGCCGCCGGCTCGAGCGAAACCTCCACGACGGCGCGCAGCAGCGGCTTGCGGCGCTCTCCCTCTCCCTCCGCCTCGCCGAGACGCGCCTGCCGGACGAGCCGGAGAAGGCGGCCGAGCTGCTGAAGGCCGCGCGGGACGAGCTCGCCCGGGCCCTCGACGAGCTGCGAGAGCTCGCGCGCGGGCTTCACCCCAACGTGCTCACCGATCGGGGGCTCGGCCCGGCGCTCGAGTCCCTCGTCGTCCGCTCGCCCTTCCCGGTCGAGGTCGACGCCCCGGAGGAGCGGCTCGCGCCCGCGATCGAGGCGGCCGCGTACTACGTCGCAGCCGAGGCCCTCGCCAATGTCGCGAAGTACGCGCACGCGGCGTCGGCCTGCGTCCGCATCGCCGTGGACGACGACGACGACGGCGTGGTCGTGGAGGTCACGGACGACGGCATCGGCGGCGCCGACCCGTCGCGCGGCTCGGGGCTCAAGGGACTCGAGGACCGTGTGGAGGCGCTCGACGGGACGCTCGAGGTCGAGAGCCCACCCGGCGCGGGCACGCGGATCCGTGCGAGAATTCCCACGGCCCGTAGGGTCCTGCCGCTGTGAGCCCCCGACCCCGGCCGGCGTCTTCGTCTGCCGGAGCGACTGCCGCCGTCCTCCTAGACTGCCCGTGATGAACGCGCTGCCGACCGGAACCGTCACGTTCCTCTTCTCCGACGTCGAGGGGTCGACGCAGCTCGTCCGGACGGCCGGCGGCGCGTACGCCGACGTGATCGCCGACGTGCGGCGTCTCCTGCGCACGGAGATCGCCGGGGAGGGCGGGGCCGAGGTCGACGCGACGGGCGACGAGATCTCCGCCGTCTTCCAGGAGGTCCAGCCGGCACTCCGTGCGGCGCTCGCGAGCCAGGAGCGCATCCGCGACCACGCCTGGCCCGACGGGATCGTCGTGAAGGTGCGCATGGGCCTCCACACCGGCCTGCCGCACCTCGGGGAGGAGGGCTACACGGGCCTCGACGTCATCCGGGCATCCCGCATCGCCGCGTCGGGACACGGTGGGCAGGTGCTGCTCTCGTCGACGACGGCTCCGTTCGTCACCGAGGTCGAGACCCGCGACCTCGGCACACACCGCCTCCAGGGCCTCCCCGACCCCGAGACGATCCATCAGGTGCTCGTGGACGGGCTCCCGCGCGACTTCCCGCCGCTCCGCGGGACGGTCTCACAGCTCGGTGACGCGCGCCGCGTCGTCCTCGCGGACGACTCGGTGCTCCTCAGAGAGGGCGTCGCGCGGCTGCTCGAGGAGGCCGGCTTCGACGTCGTCGCGCAGTCCGGCACGGCGGACGACCTCCTGCGCCACGTCGCGATGCACAAGCCGGACGTCGCGGTCGTCGACATCCGCATGCCTCCGACCCACACGGACGAGGGCCTGCGCGCGGCCCAGGAGATCCGGGAGAGTCATCCGGGCGTCGGCGTGCTCGTCCTCTCCCAGTACGTCGAGCCGGGGTACGCGATGGCGCTCCTCGAGTCGAGCGCCGAAGGCGTCGGCTACCTGCTCAAGGACCGCGTCGCCGACCTCGAGCAGTTCGGCACGGCCGTCCGCCGGGTCGCGGACGGCGGCTCTGCGCTCGACCCCGCCGTGGTCAGCGAGCTCGTCGGGCGCAAGCGCCGCGACGACCCGCTCGAGCAGCTCACGGCGCGCGAGCGCGAGGTGCTCGAGCTGATGGCCGAGGGCCGCTCGAACCAGGCGATCGCGGAGCGGCTCTTCGTCACGCTCCGCGCGGTGGAGAAGCACGTGACGAGCATCTTCACCAAGCTCGGCCTGCCGGCGTCGACCGACGACCATCGCCGCGTCCTCGCCGTGCTCGCCTACCTCCGGGGCTAGCCTTCGCTGCGAAGGTGCGGTTTTCCGCACGGTGACAAGCGGGGCGGCCACACGCGGAGCGGGGATCGCGGTGGAGATGATGGAGCCATGTTTCGGTCCTGGTTCTCACGCTCGCACTCGGGGCTCCAAGAGCTCGGCGCCCTCGTGGTGCTCTACAGCCTCTACGAGGTCGTGCGCGGCGTGCCGAGCGAGAACGTCCAGGCCGCGATGCGTCACACGTCCGAGATCGTCTCCCTCGAGCAGGGCGTCGGGATCTACGTCGAGAGGGGCATCCAGGAGACGTTCGAGGCGGTCCCGGGCCTGCCGACCGTCCTGGGGCTCGCGTACCTGCTCCTCCACTTCGTGGGGACGACCGCGGCGCTCGTCTGGCTCCACCGCCGCCATCCGGACCATTTCCCGATCGTGCGCACGACCCTCGTCGCGGCGACCGGGCTCGCGCTCGTCGGCTACGTCCTGTACCCGGCCGCGCCGCCGCGCCTCGCCGACCTCGGCTTCGCGGACACCGTGACGAGCCATACGGGGCTGAACCTGAGCTCCGACCTGCTCGGGGCGCTCTACAACCCGTTCGCGGCGGTTCCGAGCCTGCACTTCGGCTACGCGCTGATCGTGGGCGTCGTGCTGGCGACGCTCGCGGAGAGGCGGTGGGTCAGGGTCGTCGGCGCGGTCTACCCCCTCGTGATGCTGCTCGTGATCGTCGCCACCGGGAACCACTTCGTCTTCGACGCGGCGCTCGGCGCGGTCGTGGTCCTCGCGGGCTGGCTCGTGGCGCGGCTCCTGGTGGGCGAGCCGTCCGACTACGGGCGCCGTGAGCACCCAGCGCCCTGCGTCTCGTAGGGAACGGCGACTACCATCGGCCGAGCGCCGGAGTAGCTCAGCTGGTCAGAGCACGCGCCTTGTAAGCGCGGGGTCAAGGGTTCGAATCCCTTCTCCGGCTCGTCACAGCCCTTCGACGCCCTCGAACGCTCCGAGTCGGCGGCGATGACTCTCCCGAGCCGGACCGCGACCCGGCGCGACAGCGTCGCGTCGTCGACGCCTTCTTCGCCGCCGCGCGCGACGGCGACTTCGAGGCGCTCGTTCACGTCCTCGATCCCGACGTCGTGCTCCGGGTCGACGGCGGCAGGCTGCGACGGCGGAGTCGCGCAGCCTCCGCGGCGCGGAGGCGGTCGCGTCCCACACGACGACGTACTCGAAACTTCACCCCTATGTCGTGCCCGCCCTCGTCAACGGAGCCGCCGGCGCGGTCATCGCCCCTCGAGGCTCGCTCTATGCCGTCATGGCATTCACCGTGACGCACGGCAGGATCGCCGCGATCGACGTGCTTCTCGACCCCGAGCGGCTCGAGTGAATCGCGCGCCCCACCTGACCACCGCGCCACGTCGCCGGGGTAGCGTCACGGCGATGCGGATATTCGTGGCCGGGGCGAGCGGCGTGATCGGGATACGGCTCGTCCCGCTGCTCGTCTCCGCGGGCCACGAGGTCGAGGCGATGACGCGCTCCCCGCACAAGGCCGACGCGCTGCGCGCACTCGGGGCCAGGCCAGTCGTGTGCGACGTGTACGACAGGGATGCCCTCGTCGGCGCGGTCGTCGCGCTCGCTCCCGACACGGTGCTCCATCAGCTGACCGACCTCCCGGACGCGAAGCGCGACCTCTCGCCTATCGGGCTCGCCAACGCACGCATCCGCCGGGAGGGAACCGACAACCTCCTCGCTGCGGTTTGCGCGGCGGAGGTCACCCGCTTCCTGGCACAGAGCGTCGCGTGGCGCCCAGAGGGCGCGTCTGCCGCTGCCGTGGCGTACCTCGAGGAGGCAACGCTCGCCGTCGGCGGCGTCGTGCTGCGCTACGGCCGCTTCTACGGGCCCGGCACGTGGTACGAGGACGAGCTCCCTGCGCCGCCGCGGATCTGGGTCGAAGAGGCCGCCCGTCGCACCGTCGCCGCGCTCGAGGCGCCTTCCGGCGTCCTCACGATCGTCGAGGAGCCCTGGTAGCCACAAGCTCAGGCATGCGCGATCAGAAAATGCCACTCGTTCTCGAGCCGGTAACCGCCCTCCGGCGTGCGATACGGCGCGAGGGCGTCGAGCAGCGCGGCGCGGACCTCCGGCTCGCGGTCGCCCGCCGCGTCCCCGACGCCCGCAGCCGCGAGTAGGCCACGAGTGAGCTCGTCGTCGCCGCGGTACTCGTACGCCCACGTTACGTCGAACGCGCTCGCCGGCGTCAACCCGGCTTGCGACGCCACCGCCTCGAGGACCCCGGGCAGCGACAGGTCGGGTGGCGGCGGGGCGTCCGGGTCCGCCCCCGGGAAGTACGGCCGCACGATCGGCTTGATCGCGTCGAGGCTGCAGCGCTCGTGCCGTCCCCAGACCTGGATCAGGATCTTGCCGCCGGGCACCGTCACGCGACCGGCCTCGCGCAGCGCGGCGACCATGTCCGCGGCGAAGAAGAACGCGTTGAACCCCGCCACGACGTCGAATGCGTCGTCGCCGAACGGCAAGAACTGGAGATCGCCCAGGCGCAGCTCTGCCTCCGGCACCCGTGCGCGCGCGAGCTCGAGCAGCTCGGGCGCCGCGTCCAGACCGGAGACCTGCGCACCGCGGTCTGCGGCCGCCCGGAGGAAGACACCGGAGCCGCACCCGACCTCGAGCACCCGACTACCCGGCGCCAGCCCGAGCCGCCGGATCGCCGCGTCGTACGTCGGGACCTGCTGCTCCTCCGTGGTCGCCCAGTCTGCGGCCCGGACGCCCCAACGCGGCCCCCAGCGCTCGGCGCTTCCTGTTGCGGTCGTCGTGGACGCCATGTTCCACCTCCGTACGCTAAGCTATGTTCTGTAGCTTTAACCTATGGAACGTAGCTTGTCAAGCGCCGAGCTGAGCCTGTTTTCCTACGAGATCCTCGGTCTCGTCGGGCAAGGCGGCGCGGGCGCGCACGACCTCCTGCGCATGGCGCGGGCCGGCCGGATGCTCGACTGGGCGGGCGAGAGCCAGTACTACGTCGAGCCGAAGCGACTCGCCCGGCTCGGTTACCTCGCCGCCCGCAAGGCGCCCGGGAAGACACGCGAACGCACGGTCTACACGCTGACCGACAAGGGACGAAAGGCGCTGCGCGAGTACGCGCAGAAGCCCGCGACCTTCGTGCCGTTCAAGAGCGACCTTCTCCTCCGGCTGCTGATCGCCGACCTCGTCGGCGAACGGCCCACCGTCGAGGCAGTCACCGCGATCCGGTCGGAGCTCGCCGAGCTGGAGGCACAGCTCGACGCGAGCGCGGGGCGCGCGGGCCTCTACCCGCACCGCGAGCGATACCTGGTGCTCGTCGTGGAGTTCCTCCGGGGCTTGCTCGACCTCCACCGTGAGTGGATCGACACGGTCGAGCGCGAGCTCGGCAGCGCGACCGACGCCGCCTCCGCGCCGAGCGCGCATCGTCTCGCACCGTAGCCGCCGGCGCCCCCGCGTAGGGTTGCCCGGTGTCCGGGACGGCCTTCCTGCTCGCGTTCACGGCCGCCTGGCTCCACGCCGGCGGCAACGTGTTCCTCGGGCGACGGGCCGAGCCGGAGGCGGCCGTCGCGCTGATGCTGCTGATCGGGGTCGCCGCCTTCGCGCCGCTCGCGGCCCTCACGTGGCGCGTCGAGGCGGCGGCCATTCCCTACATCGCCGCCTCGGCGGTCCTCGAGCTCGGGTACTTCGCCTTCCTCGCGGCGGCGTACCGCGCCGCGGACGTCGGCCTCGTCTATCCGGTCGCACGCGGGAGCGCCCCGGTGCTCGCCCTTGTGGGCGCCGTGCTCGTGATGGGCCGCCCGACGTCCGCCGGCCAGATCGCCGGCGTCGTCGCGGTCGCCGCCGGGATCCTCCTCGTCTGCGGCGTCGGCGTGGCGGACGCGTCGTCCGACCGCCGTGGCGTCGTCCTCGCGGTCGTCACCGCGGTCTTCATCGCGGGCTACACGCTCGTCGACAAGGAAGGGCTCGAGCACGCCGCGGCGATTCCGTACATCGAGCTCGTCCTCGTCGGGCCCGCGGTCGTCTACGGGGCGGTCGTGCTGCGCTGGAAGGGAGCGGCCGTGCTCCGCAGCGAGGCCACGGCTCGGCTCACGACGGTCGCCGTGCTCCTGACCGGCACGTACGTCCTCGTGCTGCTGGCCCTCCGCGAGGCGCCCGCCGCGAGCGTCTCCGCCGTGCGGGAGACGAGCGTCGTGATCGCGACCGTCCTCGCCGCGCTCGTCGCCCGCGAGCGGCTGCGCCCCTCGCGGGTCGCCGGTGCGACGCTCGTCGCGGCCGGGGTCGCGCTCGTGGCGCTCGCCGGCGCCTGAGGACGGAGGCGGCTCAGGCGGGGACGGCGCGCTCGGCCTGGTGGGCGAGGATCTTCCGCTTCACGCGCTGCAGGGCGTTGTCGATCGTCTTGCAGTCGCAGCCCAGCACCTCGGCCATCTGCTCGTACGAGTTGCCGTCGAGATAGAGGCGGAGCGCCTCCGACTCGAGGCCGGACAGCGTCGTGCCGAGGCAGCCGACGAGCGCCTGGAGCTCCTCGGTCGAGATGACCCGCACCGACGGGTCGTCGATCGACGGCCCTGGCAGCGCGTCACCGAGCGTGCACTCGCCCTCGACGTCCTGTCCCGCCGGCGTGTGGCTGAACGACACGTACGTGTTGAGCGGGGCGTGCTTGTAGCGGGTCGCGGACTTGATCGCGGTGATGATCTGCCGCGTGACGCAGAGCTCGGCGAAAGAGCGGAACGAGGTCTCCTTGTCGCTGCGGAAGTCGCGGGCCGCCTTGAACAGCCCGATCATCCCCTCCTGCACCAAGTCGTCCGAGTCGCCGCCGGCGAGGAAGTACGAGCTCGCCTTGAGTCGCACGAAGCCGTAGTAGCGCCGCATGAGCTCGTCCTGCGCGGCCTTGGAGCCGTTTCTCACCTTGAGCACGAGCTGGAGATCCTCGAGCTCCCGTTGCAGCTTCTGCGGGCTCTTCGGCGCTGTGGCTGTCCGGGCTGCCATGGTCTCTCTCCCCTGGTCTCCGAAGGTGGTCTCGAGCGACCTCGTGGCGAGTCTCACCCTGAAGTCGAGGGAGAAGCTAGCAGGATCGTGCGCGCGTTACAACCCCTTTGCGCAAGTTCCATTGTAATAAGAACGCATGTTCGCTCGGCCGCTGCGGGCTACGACGGGAGCCCGCGACGGAGCCGCTCCATCCGCTCCCTGGTCTCGTCGTCCAGGCGATCGCCGAGCCGGCTCGAGGACGCCTCGGTGTGCGCGACGCGTACGAGCTCGTCGAGGAACGAGCTCGATGCGCGGTGACGCACCTCCTGGCCGCTCGTTCCGCGCACAGCGGCATCGCTGGTGACCAGCAGCACGGCCTCGCTGCCGCGATGCTCGGCCGCGAGTCGCTCGAGCACGGCATCGGCGTGCGGTGCGTAGCGCACGCTCAGCGGGCCGATCCGGCGATCCGCGCCCACGCCGTCGAACACGACCACGCCCTTGGCGCCGCGGACCGCGACAAAGCTCGCGAGCGCGTCCGCCAGCTCCTCCCTGTCGCGGAACGACCCGGCGTGGAAGAGATTCGAGCCGTCGAACAAGTACAGCGTTGGATCCACCTCAACCTCGAGTCGAGCTATAGACCACGCGCTGCCTCCGCGCTTCGAACAGCGCGACCGCGGCGGCGACGCTGACGTTCAGCGATTCGACGCCGTCGGCGAGCGGGATCGCGATCGTCGCGTCGCAGGTACGGCGGACGAGCGGGCGCACGCCTTTTCCCTCCGCCCCGAAGACGAGCGCGACCCCGTCCGTGAGCGCAGCGTCCCAGAGCGTCGTCTCCCCGTCGGCGACGGCCGCGTACACCCACAGGGTGTCGCTCTTCACGTCGGCGAGGTAACGCGCAAGATTCGGCACGACCGCGACGGGCAGGTGCTCGACGGCCCCCGCCGACGCGCGCGCGACTGCGGGCGTGACGACGGCAGCGCCGTGGGCAGGCAGCACGACGCCGGTCGCCCCCGCTCCGGCGGCGCTGCGGACGACCGCGCCGAGATTCCTGGGGTCCGTGACCTGATCGAGGCAGCACAGCAGCGGGTTGGGAGAGGCGGCGAGCTCCCAGGCGTCCGCGTAGGCGTAGGGCTCGCACCAGGCAACGAGCCCCTGGTGGTCGGGCGACCCGGCCGCCTCGGTCAGCTCGCGCTCGCGCTTGACGCGCGGTCGCGGCCCTTCGGCCAGCCAGTCGAGGCTCGCGACGGCCCGCTCGCCCGCCCACACCTCGAGCACCGCGCGACGCCCTCGGAGAGCCTCGCGAACCGGGTTCCGCCCGTAGACGAGGTCGCGGGTCACGCGGCACGACGCACGAGCTGGAAGAACGGAGGCCCGCTCGTGTCGCGCACCTCCCAGCCGGCGTTCTCGATCTCTGCGCGCAGTCGATCTGCCTCCGCGAAGTCTCGCGCCTCACGCGCCTCGACCCGCTGCGCGGCGAGCGCCATGACGGCGGCGGGTGCCTCGTCGGCCGCCGCGAGGCCCCCGAGACCGAAGATCGCGAGCCCGCGGCGGAGCTCGTCGAGCGCGCCGGCCCGGGCCCACTCGTGCATGACGGCGAGCGCGGCTGGGGTGTTGAAATCGTCCTCGAGGGCGTCCACGAGCGCCTGCCAGTCGCCGGTCGTCCGCGTCTCGCCGCGCAGCGCGTTGCGGAGCGTCTCGGCCTGCGCGCGGGCCGCGGTCATCGTCTCCTCGGAGAAGTCGATCGGCTTGCGCCAGTGCGCCGTGAGGAAGAAGAGCAGGACGGTCTCGGCGCCCCACTCGTCGAGCACCTCCCTGATCGTCGCGACGTTGCCGAGCGACTTCGACATCTTCTCCCCGGTGAAGCGGAGCATCCCGTTGTGCATCCAGATCCGTGCGAATGGGTGGCCGACCGCGAGTGACTGCGCCCGCTCGTTCTCGTGGTGGGGGAAGACGAGGTCGAGCCCGCCGCCGTGGATCCAGAACTTTGGCCCGAGCTCCTTCGCAGCCATCGCGGAGCACTCGATGTGCCACCCGGGTCGCCCGACGCCCCACGGCGCCTCCCACGACGTGTCCTCGCCCTCCTTCGTCGCCTTCCACAGCGCAAAGTCGCGCGGGTCCTCCTTCGCGGGATTCGGCTCCTGCTCCTCGACCTGGTCGGGGCGCTGCCCCGAGAGCGCGCCGTACGTGGGGAACCGCGCGACTCGGAAGTACACGTCGCCGTCGACCGCGTACGCAAAACCGGACGCGATCAGCTCGTCGATCATTGCGACGATGTCCGGCATCGTCGCCGTCGCGAGGGGCTGCGCGTCCGGCAGTCCGAGGCCGAACCCACTGGTGTCCTCGAGGTACCAGCGCGTCGCGTCCACGGCAAGCTCCGCGCTGTGCCCGGGCGCGGCCTCGTAGATCTTGTCGTTGACGTCCGTGATGTTGTGGACGAATCGCACCTCGTGCCCCCGTTCCCGGAGCCACCGAGCGAGCCACATGAAGACGACGAACGGGCGTGCGTTGCCGATGTGCGCCCGCTGGTACACCGTCGGGCCGCAGACGTACATCCCGATGGGCTCGGGCGGCTCGGGGAGCTCGACGAGCGACCCGGTCAGCGTGTCCTGGAGGCGCATCCCGCGATCGTAGACGGCGCCCGGCCCCTGTTCAGGCGCCGACTCGTGCCCGCCCGACGCGACGCAGCGCCTCGCCGGCCGGGAGTGCGGCCACGACGGTCCACAGCTCGGGCCCGCGCTCCGCACCCGTCAGTGCAAGGCGCAGCACGCGGAGGTCGCCGCCGACGGCCTTCAGCTCCCGCACGATCGCCCGAGCGCCCGCCTCGTCGAGCTCGCCCGCGCCCACCCGCAGCTCGACGAAGCGCTCGAGCGTGGGAACGGCCTCGTCCGGGAGCGACACGGCCTCGGGCTCGGCGAGCTGGCGTCCGATCACCCGTGCCTCGACGAGCGTCCGCGCACCGCGCAGCGCGCGCGCGTACTCGACGGGCGCGCCGGCGGCGCCGGCGAGCTCATCGTCCGGCATGGCCGCGATGGCGTCGATCGCGAGGCGCCCGAGCCGCGCACGGTCGAAGCGTACGTCGTGCGCCGGCAGGCCGAGCTCCTCGAGATACGCCCGCACCGCCGTGGCGGGGATCCCCTCGTCCCGAAGCTCGGAGACGGCGACCGCGCCGTGCCGCTTCGACAGCTTCTTGCCGTCGTCGCCGACGAGGAGGCCATGGTGGATCACCTCGGGGAGCTCCCCGCCGAGAGCGCGGGCAACGAGCCGCTGCGGCGCCTCGTTCGGCCGATGGTCGGAGCCGCGGATCACGTGCGTGATCCCGAGCGCGAGATCGTCGGCGACGGTGGCCAGCTGGTACGTCGCGGTCCCGTCCGACCGGACCAGCGTCGTGCCCTGGAGGCGGATCGACCCGTCGGCGTCTCTGACCGCGCCGTGCTCGAGCGCCTGCTCGGCCGCCTCCGCGTAGAGCTCGCCGCGCGCGCTCTGCCTGACCGGCCCTTCGTCCCAGCGCACGCCGAGCCACGCGAGGTCCTCCAGGATCGCCGCCTCCCCGCCATCCACCGTGCGCGTCGGGTCGGTGTCGTCGATCCGCAGCACGAGGACGCCGTCGTGCTCGTCCGCGAACCGCCTGTTCGCGACCGCCGTCAGCGCGTTGCCGACGTGGAGCGACCCGGTGGGGCTCGGAGCGAAGCGGACGCGAACGCTCACGCGTCGATCGGGACGTGCCCCGGCTCGGCGGCGACCCGGTCGAGCCAGGCTCGAATCGCCGGATACCGCTCGAGCGAGAAGCCTCCCTCGTGCGCGACGTGCGTGTAGGCGTAGAGCGCGATGTCCGCGAGCGTCAGCCCGTCACCGACGAGGTAGCCGTCGGCGTCCACGAGATGCGCTTCCATCGCGTCGAGCGCGCGGTAGCCCTGCTTCGTCCGCGCCTCGATCGTCTCGCGGTGCTCGTCCGCGCGCCCCGAATACGCCACGAGGAAGCGCACGACCGCGAGCGCCGGCTCGTGGGTGTACTGCTCGAAGAACATCCACTGCAGCACCTTCGCGCGGTCGTATCGATCCGCGGGCACGAAGCGGGAGCCCTCGCCGAAGTACCAGATGATCGCGCCGGACTCCGCGAGCGGCCTCCCGTCGTCCAGGACGAGCGTCGGGACACGCAGGTCGGGGTTCAGGCCGCCGAGCACCTCGGGCCGGTCGGAGCGGTCGACGACGTCGAGGTCGCGCCGCTCGTAGGGGATCCCGAGATGCGCGAGCAGCAGCCGCGCCTTGTAGCAGTTGCCAGAGACCGGGGAGTTGTAGAGCAGCACGCCGTGATCCTCGCAGACCGGCACGGCGGCCCGGCGGCCCGACGCGCTCAGAGTCGCGCGTGGCCGAGCGCGTTCGCGCAGTCGTCGTCCGGCTGCGGCCCGACCTCGGGCACGACCGCGAGGAGCAGCTGCTTGAGCATGCCGCTGCTCTCGGCGAGCGACCGCGCGACGGTTCGGGTCGTGCGCGCCCCGATCCCCGCGATGCCGACGTCGTGGTCGGTCACGATCGAGATGTTCGCGTAGCAGAGCTCGAGCTCGCGGGCGAGGTGCGACTCGGGGTAGGACACCATGTTGACGAGGTCCCAGCCCATCGCCCGGAACGAGACGGACTCCGCCGTTGTCGAGTAGCGCGGCCCCTGGATCACGACCGCGGTCCCGCCCCCGAGCACGGGCAGGCCGAGCTCGTGCCCGACGCGCACGACCACGTCGCCGAGGTCGTCGCAGAACGGCCTCGCCGTGCTGACGAGCACGGCGCCCGGGCCGTCGTAGTACGTGTCCTCCCGCCCCCAGGTCCGGTCGACATACTGGTCGCAGACGACCATGTCGCCGAGGTCGAAGTCGAAGGACAGCGCGCCGGAGACGACGGGCGCGAGGATCCGCCGCACGCCGAGCTCGCGCAGAGCCCAGATGTTCGCGCGGCTCGGGATGCGGGGCGGCGAGATCTGGCCGTCCTCGCCGCGTCGTGCGAGGAACGCCACTCTCTTGCCGCCCACCTCGCCGATGGTGACGGGCGAGGACGGAAAGCCGTAGGGCGTATCCACGACGAGCTCCTCGCCGTCGTCCAACGGCGAGTTGTCGGCCATGGTCCCGATGATTCCGATCTCGGCTTCCGCCACCGCAGCTCCTTCTCGGACCCCGTCTCAGCGTACGACGTGTGCGAGGACCGGACAACGGGAACCGTCGCAAGCGGACGAAGGATCGGGGTCGTGGAGGAGGTGCTTCGCGCCCCGCCTGGCACGCCTCGACCGCGCGTGATCTCCCCTGGCGAGAGCGCGAGCAGACCGTTGAGCTTCCGCGCCGCGGCGAGGAGCCCTGCGCCGCCGAGGCGATCGTCAGCGAGCGCCCGGCGCCGCCACAAGCGTGTGGCTTTCCCGCTCTCGGATCAGCGCGCACACCGATGCGGTGGTGGTGTCGTGCCAGCGAAGGTGATCCGCGGATGGTGGAGATTCCAGTCGAGCGGCTGCCTGCGCGCCGTCGCGGCGTGGGCCGCATCCGACGGGCGGAGCGGCACTTCGTGCGTTCGTGCTCGGGGAGCGGGAGCGCATCTCGCGCAGGTCGCGTGTCCGCGAGCTCGTGCTCGGGTTTCAGGACGGGCTGCTCGTGCCGCTCGCCGTGGTCACCGGCCTCGCGGGCGCTGACGTGGCGTCCGAGACGGTCCTCGTCGGCGGGCTGGCCGAGGCCGCCGCGGGCGCGGTTGCGATGGGCTCGGGGGCGTACCTCGCGAGCCAGGCCGAGAATCAGCTGTTCAGGAATGAGATCGAAGACGAGGAGCACGAGCTCACGAATCACCCGGAGGTGGATCGGCGCCTTCATCCCGGAGTTGTTCTAAGAGTCGAGAAGAGGAGGATTGGCATGCGTCCTACAGAGCCGTTCCGGCGCGAGCACGCAGAGCTGCACGCGCACATCGAGCACATCGGACAGGCTGCACGGGAGATTCCGCGCCTCGACCGCGGTGAGCGAGAGTTGCTCGTCGGGAGGATCGTGGACTTCCTCACCGGCACGCTCCTCCCGCACGCGAAGGCCGAGGAGGAAGTGCTGTACCCCGAGTGGGCGAAGCTCGTCGGATCCCCCGACGCGGCGGCGCCGATGGTGCACGACCACCAGGCGATCGTCGAGAGGGTCGAGCGGCTCGAGCGCGCAGACCCGGACGATGTCGACACGCTGCAGGAGTTGCTCTACGGCCTGCATGCGTTGATCAGCGTGCACTTCCGGAAGGAAGAAGACATCCAGCTTCCCGCCTTCGACGCTGCCCCGCCGGAGCTCACGCAGGCCGTGCTCGAGCGCATGGAGGCCCTGGCGGGGCACGATCACGCACACAGCCACTGAGGACCGCAACGCGAAGGTCGTCCACCGCGACGCGTCACTCGAGAAAGCCCTAGCTGCGCACCGTTCCGTGGCGCCCGGCGGCCTCGGCTCGAGGGTCTGGGAGAGCAGCATGGCCGAGTTGACGAGCGCGACATCTGAGAATCTCGGCCCGCCGGGCGAGTCTCTAGGCTCGCGGTAGTGGAGGAGCTGCTCTTGGCTTGGTTCCAGGCGTCGGGGCGCGACCTGCCCTGGAGGCGCACTCGCGACCCGTACGCGATCCTCGTCTCCGAGGTCATGCTGCAGCAGACGCAGGTCGACCGCGTCGGGCCGCGCTACGAGCGCTGGCTCGCCAGATGGCCGACGGTGGACGCGCTCGCGGCGGCGCCTGCTGGCGACGTGATCGTCGAGTGGCAGGGGCTCGGCTACAACCGCCGCGCGCTCCTGCTCCATCGCGCCGCGCGCCACGTCGCCGAGGAAGGCTGGCCCGACGATCTGACCCGACTCCCCGGCGTCGGCGTCTACACGGCCGCGGCGCTCGCGAACTTCGCCTTCGGGGAGGACGTGCTGCCGCGGGACGTCAACGTCGAGCGCGTCGGGCGCCGTACCGGTCACACCTTCACCGGCCGCGCCGCGCAGGCGCTGATGGACCTCGGCGCGACCGTCTGCCTCGCCCGGATCCCCCGCTGCGAGAGCTGTCCCCTCGCGAGCACGTGCCCCTCCCGCGGGACGCGCGACGAGCCGCTGCGGCGGCAGTCGCGGTTCGAGGGCTCGTTCCGGCAACGGCGCGCCGCCGCGCTGCGGCTCGTCGCCGAGGCGACGCGGACGGAGTCGGAACTGGACGCGGACGCCGTGCGCTCGCTCGAGTGCGACGGGCTCGTCGTCGTCGCGGACGGTCGCGTGTCGCTTCCCGTCTAGCCTCAGCGGCCGTCTGCGTAGCCGGGGCGCGACTCCTCGTACCGGGGAAGGCCGTCGTTCGGGAGGTCCTCCCAGCACGCGGCGTACGCGACGAACTGCCGGCTCTCGGGGCGGACGCCGGGGTCGCCGTCGATCGCACCGAGCCGGACGCCGGTGTAGTCCTGCGAGCCCGGCTCGCAGCTGAAGAGGGCGGAGCCGCACTCGACGCAGAAGACCTTCTCCCGCCCGCCCTCGGGGGCCCAGCCGCGGAGCGACTCCGCTCCGGCGACGATCCTTACCGACCCCGGCTCCGCGCGGGCGGTCGCCGCCGCGGCCGTCCCCGTCCTGCGCTGGCAGCGCGTGCAGTGGCAGTACGAGGCCGAGAGGAGCGGCCGGTGGATCTCGAACCGGACCGTCCCACACCCGCAGCCTCCGGTGACGAGCGCCGCCATCGTCTCGAGCCTATCGACCGGCGCGGCGCTACCGCGACAGGGCTTGCTCCAGCTTGGCGATCGTGCGCCGAAGCGCCCGGTCGACCCCTCGTCGCACGACGAAGCGGTCGTAGAGGCCCGTGAGACCGGACCTCGGCTCGTACTCGACGACGAGCCGGTAGCGAAATCCGTTCCCGACGGGCTCGAAGTGCCTCTCGTGGCGGGCGTCGGGAAGACCGGCCTGAGCGCTCTCGTACTCGACGAGGCGGTTCGGCTCGAAGCGCCGTAGCGTCATGCGCAGCTCGACCTCGCGGCCGAGGAGCTCGATCACGATTCGCGCCTCGTCGCCGGGGGCAGACCAGCGCGACTCGGGCGCCACCCGGACGATGCCGGGCCAGTACGACGTCCAATTTGCGGGATCGGTGATGTACGTGAACCCCGCTGCGAGAGGGACGTCGAAGACCTGGTCGCGCTCGATCCGCATGGTCACCTCGACGGGTAGAGAGACGGCCCCGGGGGCGCCAGTCGAGCCCGTTGGCGCCCTCGGGGCCGGAGGAACGTCCGTGTCGCGCGCCGTGCGCCGCGATCCCGGAGCGCTCCGGTGTCTCGGTGTCGACCGCGGACGGGCGCCGCGGCCTGCGCACGCACCGTCCGCCGACGGATCGTGCGCTCCGGCTCTAGTCCGGTGGGCTCAGCTCCAACGAATTACCCCTTCCACTCCTAACGGGAGGGTTCACCCACGACCATAGCGCGCCGAGGGGTGGTCGGCGAGCCGAGCCGGACGTATTGCGATACTCCGCGAGGTGCCGGGACGCATCCTCGCGATCGGCGGCTTCTCCCTCGGGACGCGATTCGACGACCTCGTGCTAGACCTCGCGCGCGGCCCGCGCGTCCTCTTCGTGCCGACCGCGGCCGACGACGCCCGACGCGTCTCGACCGACTTCTACGAGTCGTTCGGGCCGCGCGCGGAGCCGGCGCACCTCTCGTTCAACCCTTGGCCACCGACGGACCTGCGCGACGTCGTGCTCGCCCACGACGTCGTGTACGTCTCCGGCGGGAACACCGCGAACGCGCTCGCCGTGTGGCGCGTCCACGGGTTCGACGCGATCCTCCGCGAGGCCTGGCAGAACGGGGCGCTGCTCTGCGGTTGGAGCGCGGGGATGATCTGCTGGTTCGAGGCGAGCGTGACCGATTCGTTCGGCCCCGCGCTCGCCGGCATGCGCGACGGCCTCGGCTTCCTCCCCGGGAGCGCGTGCCCACACTACGACGGCGAGGCCCGGCGCCGACCGGTCTATACGAGCCTCGTGCGGGACGGCTTCCCGTCAGGGATCGCCTGCGACGACGCGGCCGCGGCGCTCTACGAGGGCACCGAGCTCGTCGAGGTCGTCGCGCGGGAGCCCGGCGCCGGGGCCTACCGGGTCGGCCCGGACGGCGAGGAGCCGCTCGAGACCAGGGTGCTCTGACCGCCTTCGGTGGAGAGCAACGCCGGCATGCGGAAGGTCGCCGTGATCGCCTCCGCGAGCGGGTGCGGGAAGACGACGGTCGGGCGCGCGCTCGCGGCGCGGCTGGAGGTCCGGTTCGTCGAGCTCGACGCGCTCAACCACGGGCCGGGCTGGACGGAGGCGACTGCGGCCGAGCTACGGGCCCGCGTCACACCGATCGTCGCCACGGACGGTTGGGTGATCGACGGCGGGTACCGCGGCAAGCTCGGCGACCTCGTGCTGGAAGCCGCCGACACGGTCGTCTGGCTCGACCTTCCCCGCCGGACGTGGGTGCCGCGGCTCGTCCGGCGGACACTTCGCCGCATCGTCACGCGCGAGGAACTCTGGGGTGGAAACCGCGAGACGGTTCGCGACGGCTTCCTCCGCCGGGACGGGCTCCTGCCGTTTGCCTGGCGCAACTATCCCCGCCGCCGCGCCAGATACCCCACGGAGCTCGCGCGGTTCCACGTGGTCCGCCTCCGGTCGCAGCGAGCGGTCGACGCGTGGCTCGCGACGGTGCCGTCCGGGGAACTCAGCTCGGGCGAAGCAGCGCGACCGCCTGCGCAGCGAGGCCCTCGCCGCGACCGGTGAAGCCGAGGCGGTCGGTCGTCGTCGCGCGAACGTTGACGTGATCCCGGCCGACGCCAAGGGCTTCAGCGAGGCGGTCGCGCATCTCGTCGCGGTGAGGCGCGATGCGTGGCGCCTCGCCGATCAGGATGCAGTCCGCGTTCGCGAGCTCCCAGCCGGCCTCGACGACGCGCCGATAGGCCTCGGACAGGAGTTCGAGCGAGTCGGCACCGCGGTAGCGCTCGTCGTCGGACGGGAACAGCGCCCCGATGTCGGCAAGCCCGGCCGCGCCGAGGAGCGCGTCCGTCAGGGCATGCGCGAGTACGTCGCCGTCCGAATGGCCGACGAGCCCTCGCGGATGGTCGACCGCAACCCCACCGAGAACGAGCGGCACGCCGTCGCCGAACGCGTGCGCGTCGACCCCGAGCCCGATCCGCAGGTCGCTCATGCGCCCACCGCGGACGTTGCGCCGACATGTGCGGGCACCTCCAGGAGCGAGTCGATCGCGACCGCCCCCTCCGGCGTCTCCTGGAGCCGACCCCATGGCCCCCGCCGGAGGTGGAATGCGACGAGCCCCGCGGCGAGGGCCGGGAGGACGTCGTTGTCCGCACGGTCCCCCACGTAGGCGACCTCCGCGGGGCGCGCGTCTGCGAGCTTCGCGAGTCGCTCGAAGAACGCCGGGGCCGGCTTGCGTACGCCGAGGCTCGCGGAGCTCGTCACGAGGTCGACGGGCAACCGGGCGGAGCGCGCCCACTCCTCCATCGCGGAGCTCTGGTTCCCGGCGACGCCGACGAGCACGCCGGACGCTCGCACCTCTGCGAGGGCCGGGCGCGCGTCCGGGTAAAGGTCGGTGTCGGAGTAGACCACGCCGACCGTCGCCGCCGGGCGCTCCATGCCGAGATGTGCCCAGAGCTCCCAGTGCTCCTCGCCGCGCTCGATCGTCTTGCCGAGCGCCGCCCAGACGACGTGCGGCTGGACGCCCGCGATGCGCGAGACCTCGCGCCAGTAGCGCTCCTCGTCGACGAGCGTCTCTCCCACGTCGAAGAACACCGCGCGGAGCGTCACTCCCGGTCCCCCTCGAGCAGGCTCTCGACGTGCGCGAGGTCGCCCAAGGTCGTCACCTTGACGAGCCGCGGGTCGCCCTCGACGACGGCGACGCGGCCCCCGAGACGCTCGACGAGCGAGGCGCAGTCCGTCGCGTCCCCGAGATCGCCGGCGAACGCCGCGCGCAGCCGGTCGGCGAGGAATGCCTGAGGTGTCTGGACGGCGACGAGCCCGTCCCGGGCCACGGTCTCGGCGACGAGGTCCCGCTCGACCCGCTTCACGGTGTCGCGCACCTCGATTCCGGGAACGACGCCCTCCACGGTGCCGTCCAGGCGCCCGAGCAGCCGTTCGATCACCGCGTCGTCCACGAGCGGGCGCGCCGCGTCGTGCACCAGGATCACGAGCGCCTCCTCGGGAACCTCCGCGAGCGCGTTCCGCACCGACTCAGCGCGCGTCGCGCCGCCCGTGACGACCGAGGAAACCTTCGAGGCGACGAGCTCCTCCGCGAGCAGGATCGCGGGCTCCTCCCAGCCGGGCGGGGCCGCGACGACGATCGCGTCGATCCAGTCGGACACCTCGAGCCGCTCGACGCTCTCCGCGAGCAGGGGCCGGCCGGCGAGCGCCGCGAACGCCTTCGGGCGGTCGCCGCCGAGCCTCTCGCCCGTGCCGGCAGCGACGAGGATCGCCCACGTCGTCTGCGGCGCGCCGTCGTCCATCAGCGGGACCGTATCGCGCGCGTCGCGCGGAGACGCGTCGATTACTTCTTCGTCGACCTGGGAGCGCTTACGCGGTCGCCGCGGCCGCGGTCTTCGGCTTTGCCTTGGCGCGCTTGCCCTTCGCGGGGTTGGCGAGAACCTCCTCGAGCCACGCGTGCGCGTCGTCCTCGCTGAGGTCCTTCGCGTACATGAGCTCCGAGGCGAGGATCTTCTTCGCCTTGACGTACATCTGCTTCTCGCCCGTCGAGAGGCCCTTCTCGTGGTCGCGCAACGCGAGGTTCCGGACGACCTCGGCAAGCTCCAGGATGTCGCCGGTCTTCATCTTGTCGCGGTTGTGCTTGAAGCGGCGGTTCCAGTTCTTCGGCATCTCGGTCGACCCACCGAGCAGCACCTTGACGACGACGTCGACCATCTCCTGGTCGATCACCCAGCGGAGGCCGACCTTCTCTGCGTTGTCCACCGGGACGTTGACGGTCATCTCGTTGTGGAGGATCTTGATCGTCAGGTACTCGCGCTCCTCACCGAGGACGAGCTTCACGTCCTTGGAGACCACCGTCCCAGCGCCGTGGTGGGGGTACACGACCTTGTCGCCGACATCGAACACGCCTGGAGCCCTCCCGTCGTCCGGTCTTGGTTGCGCCTGACTCACGAAAAGCGCCGGCTGCGATGTGCCGGCGTGTCCGACCCATTGTACCCGAAAGAATCCCTGCGTTCGCCGGGAGAATCGATGACGCCGGTCGGGCACGAGAGCCACGCTCAGGCTGCCTTCGCATCTTCCTCTCCCTCGTCCCTACGGCTCTTCGCGACAGCTGTCAGGGCGCCCCGCAGCGCGTCACGGAGCGTCTCGGCGGCGACGAGCCTCGGCCCGCGGGTGCGGGGGGCGGTGCCGTCCGGCACCAGGGCCATCGTGACGCCCAGTTTCGCGCACTCCTCGAGCCGTCGCTCGGCCTGTGCCGCCGCGCGCAACCGTCCCGTCAGGCCGAGCTCCCCGAACGACGCGACGCCGTCCTTGACCGGGGCGCCCCGCGCGGCCGACGCGATCGCGAGGGCGACTGCCAGGTCCGCGCCGGGCTCGTCGATGCGCACCCCGCCTGCGACGTTGACGAACACGTCCGCCGACCCGAGGGGCACGCCCGCATGACGTGCGAGCACGGCGACGATCATCGCGAGCCGCTTGGGATCGACGCCGGTGCCGACGCGACGCGGCATCGCGAGGTCGGTGCGCGACACGAGCGCCTGGATCTCGAGGAGGATCGGCCGGGTGCCTTCGAGGGCGACCGCGACGGCGGCGCCCACCTCGCCGGCGCGCGTGGCGCCGAACAGCGTCGAGGGATCGGGCACGCCCACCAGCCCGGAGGACGTCATCTCGAACACGCCGAGCTCGTTGGTCGAGCCGAACCGGTTCTTGACCGCCCGCAGGACGCGGTGTGCGTGGTACCGGTCCCCCTCGAACTGGAGGACGCAGTCGACGAGATGCTCGAGCACCCTGGGGCCCGCGACCGCCCCGTCCTTGGTCACGTGGCCGACCAGGATCGTCGCGACGCCGCTCTGCTTCGCGACCCGGAGCAGCCTCGAGGCCGCCTCGCGCACCTGGGCGACGGAGCCGGGCGCCGACCCCAGCTCCGCGGCGTAGAGGGTCTGCACCGAGTCGATCACGCACACCGCCGGCCGCTCGCGCTCGAGTGTCGCGCACACGGACTCGAGCTCCGTCTCGGCGAGGATGGAGACGTCGTCCGCCCCGCCCAGCCGGTCGGCGCGCAGCCGGACCTGCGCGACCGACTCCTCCCCCGTCACGAGCAGCGCCTGCCGTCCCGAGCGCGCGACCGCTCCGAGCGCCGAGAGCAGGAGCGTTGACTTGCCGACCCCGGGCTCGCCGCCGACCAGGACCAGGGAGGCGGGAACGAGCCCGCCGCCGAGCACGCGGTCGAGCTCGGCCACGCCGGTCGTCAGGCGCGCCGCCTCGGCGACCTCGACGTCGCCGAGCCGCTCCGGGGCGCGCGGAGCGCCGGCGGCGGGCCTGCCGTCCGACCCGTGCAGCTCCTCCACGAGCGTTCCGAACGCACCGCACCCCGGACAGCGTCCGAGCCACCTGCCGGCGGTCGCCCCGCACTCGCTGCACGTGAACTGCACCACCACCTTCGCCATGCCGACAGGGTAGAGCACGCATCGGACGACATGTAGTCAGCATTGACAACCATCACGAGCCGGACCGCGCCGCCGGCTTCCCTATCCTCTCTCGTGTGAGCTCGGCGCACGCCCACGGCCACCAGGCGCACGATCACCGCAGCGCGTCACGGAGGGCGCTCCTCTGGGTGCTCCTGCTCACGCTGGCCTTCACCGCCGTCGAGATCGCAGGCGGGATCTGGACCGGCAGCCTCGCGCTCCTGGCCGACGCGGGCCACATGGTGTCTGACAACGTCGCGATCGTGCTCGCGCTCGTCGCCGTCACGCTCGCCCGGCGTCCGTCGACGCCGACCCGCAGCTTCGGTCTCCAGCGGGCGGAGATCCTCGCCGCCTTCGTCAACGGCCTGACGCTGGTGCTGGTGAGCGGCTGGATCGTCTGGGAGGCGATCCAGCGCTTCGGGGACGCGCCCGAGATCCTCGGGGGGTGGATGCTCGTCGTGGCGATCGTCGGGCTGCTCGTGAACGTCCTCGCGGCGACGATCCTGATCCGGGCGGGCCGCGAGAGCCTCAACGTCGAGGCCGCGCTGCGCCACGTGGTCGCCGACCTGCTCGGCTCGGGTGCGGTGCTCGTCGCCGCACTCGTGATCGTGACGACCGGGTGGACGCTCGTCGACCCGCTCGTCTCGATCGGGATTGCACTACTCATCGTCGCGAGCGCCTGGGGGGTGCTCCGCGACTCGATTTCGATCCTGATGGAGGCGACGCCGTCGGGGATCGACGCAGAGGCGGTAGCGGCGGCGATCGTCGAGGTCGAAGGAGTGACCAGCGTGCACGACCTGCACGTCTGGCGGATTACGTCGGGGTTCGACGCGCTCGCCGCGCACGTCCTCGTCGGGCGCGGCGAGGACTGTCACGGCCTGCGCCGCGAGATCGAGGTCGCGCTGCGCGACCGGTTCGGGATCACGCACACGACCCTCCAGGTCGACCACGACGCGGCGGAGACGTTGATCGAGCTCGAGCCGCCGTCCGTGTCGCGACGGGCCTAGCCGCCTGTCGGACCGTCCTCGGGGGCCGGCTTCGGCGTTCCCGCGGGCTTCTCGGCACGCGGCTTCGGCGGCCCGACCTCGACGATCTCGTTCTCGGGCTTGTAGCGCCACGTGTAGCGCTCGCTGCGGCGGAGCTTCGAGTCCTCGTAGACCTTCCGCGTGTAGCTGATCAGGAAGCCCGAGGGCCCCGCGGACTGGACGACGTGCCGCGTCCCGGGCGGGAGAGACGGGTTCGGAACGACGATCGTGCGCGGCGGAGTGGACTGCGTCGGCTCGCCGGTCTCGGTCTCGACGCGGCGGCCGAGCTTCGACGAGTAGAGCTGCACGGTGATCGAGTCGGCGTCCGCGCTCGCCTTCACGAGGATCGCCGCCGGCCAGTCGTTCCGCCAGATCAGCTCGGGGCCGCCCCACGAGACCGTCGCCTCACGGCCCATGGGGTAGCGCGAGATGTAGAACTCGTGCGGCTGGTGCGTGACGATCTGCACGCCCGCGAAGAACGCCGCGTTGTACGTCGTCGTCGCGATCTGGCTCACGCCGCCGCCGACGGCGTCCTCGAGGCGACCCGCGTAGATCTGGGGCGCTTCGACGAACCCCCGCTCGACAGTCCGCTTGCCGAGCACCTCGTTGAGCGAGAACCGCTCCCCCGGGCGCACGATCGTCCCGTCCAGGATCTCCGCGCCCCGCTGGATGTTCGTCACGCGCGGGGCGCAGCACGGGTAGTACGTCGTGAACTCCGAGATCAGCTCGTGGATCCCGAGGCCGTCGGCGTCCTCGGTCGTCAGGGAGGGCTCCTCCCTCGTGAACCGCGCCCGGTGCGTCGTCGACGCGAGGTTGGCGGTGAGCGAGCGCGAGATCCGCTCGAGGTCGAGCACGCGGCCGGCGTGCGAGGCGACGACGCGCGCCCGCCGGCCGTCCACGGAGAAGCTCGCCTCCCGAGGCGGGAGCTCGAACCGGCCGAGCCGCACCCGCAGCGAGGCGCCCAGGCCTCTCGGGTCGAGCGTGACGCGCAGCGTCCCGTCCCCGCGCTCCGTGCGGACGAGCGCTCTGAGGCGCTGTGGCGTGAGAGTCGCCTCGGCGTCCTCGAACCGGACACGGCGCGTCTCCGACACGAGCCGCTCGATCCCGGCCGCCGCGCGCCGAGCCTCCGCAGTGCTCACGACGGGGGCGGCGGGCGCGATCGGGAGCTCGACGCGGCGTGGGAGCGACGCGAGCGAGCGGCGGAGCGCACCGCGGTCGACGGCCGTGCCGGGCGCTGCGTCGACGACCTCGACTCCGTCGTCTCCGACCACCGCGTCGGCGTCGCGCGGCGGGTCGCCGAAGCGCGCGTCGACGCGATCGGCGAGCTTCGCGGCCCGCACGGGGCCGAGCCGGTAGGCGAGCTCCACGTGAGGGCCGTCGCGCACGCCGAGGCGTGCGAGGGCCTTGTCGAACGGCCCTGGGTCGAGCGCCTCCTCGAGGGCCGCCCCGAGGCGAGGCTCGGCGCCCAGCATTCGGCCTGTCGTCGTCAACCGGCCGGACGGCGCCACGAGCTCGATCGGACGCTCGAGCTGTAGCCCGGCCGCACGACGCAGGACGCGCCTGGCATCCGCCTCGCTCAGCCCGCCGACGTCGACGCCGCCGATCGTCGTGCCGCGCGCGATCGTGCCGCGCTCCGTCAGGGCGAGCACACCGAACGCGGCAGTGGCCGCGGCGAGCGCAGCCAACACGACGAGCAGGAGCACGAGCTGCCTGCGCGAGCGGCGCGGCGACCGGCGCGCGACCGACAGGGACGGGCCGGGCATGCGTCGCGGGGCGCCGCCCTCAGACGAGGCGCTTCACGAAGAGCACCCGGTCCTCTCCGGGGCCGTCGTAGTCCTCCGCGACCTTCTCCACCTCGAACCCGAGCGCCTTGTGAAAGGCGACCGACCCCCCGTTCGCCGGGGACGTGACGCACCGCACGATCGTCCTGCCGTCCGCGAGCGCGTCCTCGAAGAAGCGCTCGTAGAGCCGGCGACCGAGACCCTCCCCACGCCGTTCGGGCGCGATCCCGACGAAGTGGACGTACGCCTCGTCGGGCACCGACTGCGAGTGGAAGCCGATCAGGAACGCGGCGAGCTGGCCGTCCTCGCCGTCCACGACGTAGCTCGTGCCCTCGAAGTGGACGAAGAAGAGGCGCGGCAGCATCGGCGCCATCTCGCGGCCGCCCCACCAGGCGTTGACGCGCGAGATGACACGGCCGTAGTCGGCCGGCTGCGCATGGCGGATCTCCATCCTCCGCAGACTAGGCGGACCGCTGCGACGGCCGGAGGCCGGTCAGGCGCCGGTCTCCTGGACCCATGCCTCGCAGATCGCCGCGACATGGCGGTGGTCGGTTCCGCAGCAGCCCCCGAGCACCGTGAGCCGCGGCAGCTGCTCACGGAGCGCGACGTACTCGAGGGCGAGCTCCTCCGGGTTCCCGGCGTCCAGCTCCTCGGCCTCGTCCAGCTCGGCATGGCTCATGCGCGAGGCGTTCGCGCGCAGGCCCATCACGCGATCGGTCCACGCCGTGCCCGGCTCGAGCGCACCGTCGAAGTGCGACGGGTGGGCGCAGTTGAGCATGAAGTACGCGGCGTAGCCGTCCGTGCGCCCGTCGACCTCCTCGATCGCAGCGTGCAGCGGCTGGCCGCTCGGTAGACGCCCGTCGGTCTCGACGGTGAACGAGATCACGACAGGCACGGCGGCGGCGCGGGCCGCGCGGACGATGCCGACCGCCTCGTCGGCGTACGTCATCGTGATCGCAGTCACCAGGTCGGCTGCGGTTTCGGCGAAAGCGCCGACCTGGGTCGCGTGGTACGTCTCGGCCTCCTCCGCGGTCATCGCCTCGCCGACGACGTAGCCGTCGCCGCGGGGGCCGACACAGCCGGAGACGACGATCGGCACCGGCGGGGTCTCGTACTCCGCCCGCAGCTCGTCGAGCAGCTCGACCGCGCGCCGGTTCAGCTGCGCGAGCTGCTCGGGGCCGTGGCCGAGGCGCGCGCCCCAGTCCGGATTCGCCCGCCACGTCGCGGTCTCGAGGACGATGCCGACACCGCGCTCGCGGGCGATGCGTAGGTACGGCTCGAAGTACGCGCGAAGCGCGTCCTCGCCCCCCTCGCGCGTCAGGAGGTCGTACGCGGCGAAGTACGGGAGCTCGTGGCCCCCGTGGAAGATCAACGTCGTCTCGAGGCCGCCGTCCGTGAGGAACGGCGTGTCGCGGAGCTGCGGAAGCGCGTCGCGGTACCGCGCGCGGTGCTCGGTTGCGCTCATGAGACGGCACGCTACGACGGGTCGGCGCCCGCGGCCGGGCGGTTAGCCGTACTTCGGCGGTGCCCGACCGGCGTCGGACACGAGTGCCCTACTCGGGTGTCTCGTCGTCCTCGCCAGGCGCCTCGGGCGGCACGGTCACCGGCTCCGGCTGCGGCTCGCCCTCGATTACCCGCATCTCGACCTTCGGATCCTCGGGACCCGGGTCTTCGCGGCGGTCGACGACGATCGTCGAGCCCTCCGAGAGCTCGCGGCCGAGCACGAAGTCGGCGAGCGGGTCCTCGATCAGGCGCTGGATCGCGCGGCGCAGCGGCCTCGCGCCCATCGCCGGGTCGTAGCCCTCCTCGACG
>DASSJV010000037.1:0-5892 GCA_035691005.1 Gaiella sp.
AAGCTCGCGGCGGCGTGGTAGAGGGGGCGCATCTCGTCGTCGAGCTCGAAGGGCTTCAGCTCGAGGAAGCTCGCAAGCTCGGCACCGGCGGCGAGCGCATCCGCGCTCTCGCCGGACACTGCAGCCCAGGCGCCGTCGAGCTGCTCGGGCCCGCGGTCGTGCGTGAAGGTCTGCAGCGGGTGGAGCGAGAAGCGCCGCGTATGCGGGGCGAGCGCCGCGAGCGGAGTCCCACCGCTGACGTGGCCCACCCAGGGACCGGGGCCGATTCCTGCCGCGACCTCGGCGATCGCCCGGTCGGGGACGCACAGCAGCACGACGTCCGCGCCCTTTCCCGACGCCAGTAGCCCGCGCGCGGCGAGATGCGCGCTCACCGCGCTGCCGACGCGCCCGCGCGCACCGATGACGTCGACGTTCTCGATCATCCTTGGCTCCAGTTCCTCGCGGATACCGGGCACCCGGAACGATAGTCGATTTGGGGCGGCTAGCTGCCTGCGAGCCGCGCCTCGAGGCCGTCGCGAACCCCGGGCCAGTCGTCGTCCACGATCGAGTACCAGGCGCTGTCCCGGTTCTCGCCGCCCCGGACGAGCATGTGCTTGCGGTGGATTCCCTCGAACACCGCTCCCATCGCCTCCATCGCGCCGCGCGAGCGGTCGTTCCGCGCGTCGGTCTTCAGCTCGACGCGGCGCACGCCCCACGTCTCGAACGCGTGGCGGAGCATCAGCAGCTTCGCCTCGACGTTCACGCCCGTGCCCCAGACGGAGGGGTGGAGCCACGTCCAGCCGATCTCGAGCGAGCCATGCTCGGGTCGCAACGCGAGGAACCGTGTCGACCCCACGACCGTGCCGTCGCGCAGCGTCGCGAGCGGAAGCTCCGTCCCGGCCTCGGCCGCCGTCAGCGCCCCTCCGAGCCACGCGTCGAGCTCGGCCGGCGTCGCCGGTTGGAGCGTCGAGAGCCAGCGCCAGGTACGCGGGTCGCGGGACGCCTCCCAGAGGCCGTCCGCATGGGCGCCGGAGAGCGGCTCCAGGCGCACGTGCGCACCCTCGAGCCTCGGTGCCTCCCAGCGCGTGCCGCCCACGGCACTACACTACGGTCATGCCGATCTACGAGTACGCCTGCATGGAGTGCGAGGACCACTTCGAGGAGCTCGTCCGCTCGAGCGAGCAGGTCGTCACCTGCCCGAGCTGCGGCGCCGCGAAGGTGCTGAAGCAGCTCTCGTCGTTTGCGATCCACGGCTCGACGCCCAAGCCGAGCACGGTCACCGGCTCGGGCGGCGGCGGTGGTTGTTGCGGCGGCAGCTGCGGCTGCGGTCACTAGCGGTCGCCGCGTCCCCCCATCAACTCGTCGACGTGGCGGGCGCCTCGGGCGCGGCGGTCTCGCGCAGGCCGCGCAGGAACACGACGCTCCCCGCGGCGAGGATCGCGCCGACGACGACGATCGACCAGACGTCGTCCGCCGTCGGCTTGGTGGTCATCGCGAAGACGATCGCGAACAGGAACAGCAGGTCGACGCGCAGCAGCGCGAAGACCCGGCGGATCAACCGCTGCCCCTCGTCGGTCTCCGGCCCGACGACCTCGATGCGCTTCGCCGTCGGGCCGAGCACACCGGCGCCGAGGAGGAACGACCCCGCGAAGGCGACGAGGGCGAAGACCACCCAGAGCCGGCCCCACGGCCAGTCGCCGTCGATCATCAGCCCGATTCCCGCGAGCACGACCACGAGCGAGGTCGGCGTGAAGAGGCGTTCGCCGATGCGCCCGGCGTTCCCGGCGAAGCGGGCGATCGCCGCCGTGTCCCCGCTGCGCAGCTCCACCATCCCGTAGACCTGGAACACGAACGCGCCCCCGATCCAGACGATCGCGCCGGAGACGTGGACGAACAGCAGGAACTCGTACCAGGTCAAGTGTTCCCCTCCTCGAGATGGTTGGCCGCGCAGCGATCCTCCGACATCGATCGCCGGCGGTCAAGTGGCTCGCCGCGGCCGACCGGGCCCGTCCGTAGAGTGGACGTCGTGGATGCGTCGGAGCGCGCAACGGCATTGCGCGCGGTGGCCGCCGAGGCCGCCGGCTGCGTCCGCTGCCCGCTCGCGGCGGGTCGCACCGCGGTCGTGTTCGGCGAGGGCGACCCGGACGCCGAGCTCGCGCTCGTCGGCGAGGCGCCCGGCTTCCACGAGGACCGGGAGGGCGTCCCGTTCGCGGGACGCGCCCGCGAGCTCCTCGAGCGCCTGCTCGCCGGGATCGGGCTCGGGCTCGACGAGGTGTACCTCGCCACCGCCCTCAAGTGCAGGACGCCCGGCAACCGCGACCCGGCGCCCGAGGAGACGGCCGCCTGCGAGTCGTACCTCTACCGCCAGCTCGAGCTCGTTCGCCCGCGGATCGTCGCGAGCCTCGGGAGCTTTGCGACGACGCTGCTCTCCGGCCGGGCGCTCGGGATCACCCGCGTCCACGGGCAGGAGCAGGTGGTGACGCTCGGCGGCCGCTCGGTGACGCTCGTGCCGCTCTTCCACCCCGCCGCGGCCCTCTACGCGCCGGCGATGCTCGAGATGCTCGAGCAGGACGTCGCGCGGCTCGGCCGGCTGCTCGGTCGCGAGGCCCCGCCGGTCGAGCTCGCGCGCCTACCGCCGCCGCTCCCCGCGGAGCGGCCGGCGGCACGCGAGCCGGCCCAGCTCGGCCTCTTCTAGCGGTGCCGGGCATCGAGCTCGAGTCCGCCTCGCCCGAGGAGACGGAGGCGCTCGCCGGGCGACTCGCGCGAAGGCTCGCGCCCGGCGACGTCGTGCTGGTGTCCGGCGACCTCGGCACGGGGAAGACGACGTTCGTCCGCGGCGCCTGCCGGGCGCTCGGCGTGACCGGCCGAGTGACGAGCCCGACCTTCACGATCGGGCACCGGTACCGAGGCGCGCCGGACGTGTCGCACCTCGACCTCTACCGGTTCCGCGGCCTCTCGGCGGCAGAGTGGGGCGACCTCGAGCCGTACTTCGAGGATGCCGTCGTGTTCGTCGAATGGCCGGAGGCCGGGGCGGGCACGCTCCCGCCCGAGCGGGCCCGTGTCACCCTGGCGCACGTGGCCCCCGAGCGGCGGAGCATCCACGTGGACGCACGCGACGACGCGCTGCTACAAGCTCTCGACGGGTGCTGATCCTGGCCTTCGACACCGCGACGGACGTCGCGACGAGCGCGCTCGTCTCCGACGGCGAGCTGCTCGGCGAGCGCACGTCGCGCGCGTCGACCCTGCTCGAGGACGTCGACGCGCTGTTCCGGCAGGCGTCGGCCCGCCCCGCCGACCTCGACGGGCTCGTGGTCGGCACGGGGCCAGGCAGCTTCACGGGGACCCGCGTCGGGCTCTCGGTCGCGCGTGGGCTCGCGCTCGCGCTCGGGGTCGAGGGGGTCGGGATCTCGACGCTCGACGCGCTCGCGGCGGGCGCCGAGGGTGCGCTCCCGGTGATCGACGCCCGCCGCGGCGAGGTCTTCGTCCCCGGGCCGGAAGCGCGGACCCCGGAGACGGTCGTCGCGGACGGCAGGGTCTGCGTCGGCAGCGGCGCGCTCCGCTACCGGGACGTGCTCGAGACGCACGGCGCGCGCATCCCGCCGGACCGCGACCCGCGGCACGTGCCGCGGGCGGCGCTGCACGCCTCGCTCGCCCGCGAGCTCGGGCCGATCGCGGCGATCGTGCCCGTGTACGTGCGCGAGCCCGACGCGAAGCCGCGGGAGGCGCGAGGGAAATGGCCATCGAGCTGAGACGCCTCGAGCTCGGAGACCTCGACGAGATCGAGCGGATCGAGCAGGCGTCGTACCCGACCCCGTGGTCCCGCTCGATGTTCGCCACCGAGCTCGCGAAGCCGAGCTCGCTCTCGCTCGGCGCGATCGACGAGAGCGGCACGCTCGTCGGGTACCTCGTGCTCTCCCGGTACGTCGACGCGTGGCATGTGATGAACGTCGCGGTCGCGCCGGGCCGCCGCCGGGAGGGCATCGCCTCCGCGCTCCTCCGGCAGCTGATCGACGAGACGCGCGGCGACGCGCGGCGCGGGTACACGCTCGAGGTGCGGGTCTCCAACGTCGGCGCGATCAGCCTCTACGAGCGCTTCGGCTTCCGCCCGAAGGGCGTCCGCCGCGGCTACTACACGGACAACCGCGAGGACGCGCTGATCATGTGGCGCGACGCCGACCCGGGCGACGGCGAGGCGCGCGGCGCGTGAGCCGCCTCGTCCTCGGCATCGAGACGTCGTGCGACGAGACCGCCGCGGCGCTCGTGGACGAGGAGGGGCGCGTGCGTTCGTCGGTCGTCGCCTCCCAGGCCGACCTCCACGCGCGCTACGGCGGGGTCGTGCCCGAGATCGCCTCGCGCCGCCACCTCGAGCTCGTCGCCCCCGTCGTCTCCGCGGCCCTCGAGGAGGCGGGGGCGACACTCGACGATGTGTCGCGCGTCGGGGTCACGCAGGGCCCCGGCCTCGTCGGTGCGCTCCTCGTCGGGCTTTCGGTCGCGAAGGCCCTCGCCTGGGCACGCGGGCTGCCGCTCGTCCCCGTCGACCATCTTCGCGGCCACGTCGCGACGCTCTACCTCGAGCCCGACCCGCTCGAGCCGCCGTTCACGTGCCTCCTCGCGAGCGGCGGGCACACGCTGGTGCTCGCGGTCCGCGACCGCAGCGGCTTCGAGGTGCTCGGCTCGACCGTGGACGACGCCGCAGGCGAGGCGTTCGACAAGGGCGCGCGGGTGCTGGGCCTCGGGTACCCCGGCGGCGCAGAGCTCGACCGGCTCGCCCGGGAGGGCGACCCCGAGGCGTTCTCGTTCCCCGTCGCGAGGGTTCCGGGTCTCGACTTCTCGTTCTCCGGCCTCAAGACCGCGCTGCTCTACACCGTCCGCGACCGTGGGGAGGACGTCCTCGAGGCTCGGCGGGCCGACCTCGCTGCGGCCTACCAGAGGGCGATCGTCCGCGCGCTCGTCGGTCGCCTGCGCGCGGCCGCCGAGCAGACCGGCGACCGGACCGTCGCGGTCGTCGGCGGCGTGGCCGCGAACTCGGAGCTTCGCGCCGCGCTGCCGGACGCACGGTTCGCGCCGCTTGCACTCTGCACGGACAACGCCGCGATGATCGCCTCTGCCGCCCGGTACGCGCGTCCCCTCTCCTCGCCCGGCTACCTTGCGCTCGATGCGTACGCGAGCGCGTAGCGCGCGGGCCGCTGCGGTGCTTTGCGCCGTTCTCGTCGCCCTCCTCGCGCTCATCGCAGGCGGCGCCGGTGCGGCGGACGACGACTCGGGCGGAGCCGCCGGCTGGCAGGGGCTGCTCGGCAGCCGGCCGCTGCCGCAGCTCGGCGGGCGCTGGATCGTCGTGCTCAAGGCACCGTCGCTCGCGGACCGCGTCCTCCGCGCCGGTGGGACCGCCACCGAACGCGAGATGCGCGCCTGGACGACCGCCGCCCAGGACGCGCAGCAGCGGGCGATCCTGCGCCTCGCGTTCCACGGCGCGCCGATCCAGCCGGAGCAGACGTACGTGCGCGTGCTCAACGGGTTCGCCGCGGCGCTCGACCCGAGGCTCATCCCGGCGCTCGAGCGCGACCCCGGCGTCGCCGGGGTCTACCAGGTGCGCGCGGTGTACCCGGCGGCGCTCCCGAACGCGGCGGTGGACGCGGACATCCTCGAGCCGGGCGCCGACACGCGCGTCGACGTCTCGCTGCCCGGCTCGGACGGCTCCGGGATCACGGTCGCCTTGCTCGACACCGGCGTCGACACGCGGCACCCGTTCCTCCAGGGCCGGCTGCTCCCCGGGATCGACGAGCTCGATCCGGGCAGCGACGCCTCGGCCGAGCAGAACCCGACGCAGCCGGGTCGGCCCGAGCGCCACGGCACGGAGCTCGCGGGGCTCGTCGTCGGCAACCGCGGCCCGCAGGGGATCCACGGGGTCGCGCC
>DASSJV010000038.1:0-14064 GCA_035691005.1 Gaiella sp.
TGCAGCGAGCCCGAGAACCACGGGGGCGGCAGCTGAGCGTCATCCACTGACCGGCCTTCCCGCGGGGGGCCGGAACCGGCACGAGACGGCGCCCGAGGGCGCCGTCTCCCGTTTCTAGGGCCGATGCGAGGCGAGCAGCCGCTCGAGCGCCTCGAGGAGGCGCAGGCCCTCGTCGCCGTCCTCCTCCTCGAGGAGCGACGCGACCCGGGCGACGACCGCCGCGCTCCCGTCGCCCGCGAGCGCGGCACGGGCGCGGCGCGCGCGGAGCAGAAGGTCGAGCCCGATCGCCGCCTGCGTCGAGAAGCGCGACAGCAGCTCGAGCTCCGCGACGCCGAACAGCCGGTCGTCTGCGTGGTCGAGCACGGAGAGCACGCCGAGCGTGCGCTCGTCGTGGAGGAGCGGCGACGCGACGATGCTGTTCGGCACGTAGCCGGTCGAGGCGGCGCGCTCCCGCGAGAAGCGCGGGTCGTTCGAGAGGTCGTCGACCACGAGCGGCTGGCGCGTCACGAGCGCGAAGCCGGCGATCCCGGTGCTCGACGGGAAGCGGGTGCCGACGAGCGTGTCCCCTCCCTGGCCCGAGACCGCCTCGAACACGAGCTCGTCCGTGTCCTCGTCGTAGAGGAAAACCGACGACGCCTCGGCCCCGAAAATCGCGCGCGCGACGTCGACGATGGACTGGAGGAGCGCCCGGTACGTCTCCTCGTCGCCGCCGAGCACGCCGGCCGCGGCCGCTTCGCCCTGCTCGTCGCTCATCCGGCTCCCTCCGTATTCGTCGCGGTCAGCCGCAGCACCGTCTTCACCTGGTACGGCGTCAGCTCGGGGTGCTTGGCGAGCACGAGCGCCGAGATGCCCGCCACGTGCGGTGCGGCGAAGCTGTTCCCCGTGCAGCGGAGCGTCCCGCCGCCGAGCCACGCGACGTCGACGTCGACGCCGCGCGCGAACACCTCGACGGGCGGCTCGGGGTTCGCGAACCAGACGAGCGGGTCGGGCCGCTCGTGGCTCCCGACCGAGATCACCGACGCGAACCGCCACGGGTAGCTGTCGACCGGCAGGTTGTGCGCGGACGCGACGATCACGGTCCCCTTGAAGTACGCGTCGTCGGCGAGCTCGTGGAGCTCCTCCGCGAAGCGGCGCTTCGTGGTCGAGAGGCTCAGGTTGATCACGCGGTGGCCGGCCTCGATCGCGTGGCGGAGCCCGGCGAGGATCAGGTCGCCTGCGCCGGTGTTCCCGGCCCCGAGCACCCGGACCGAGTGGAGCCGGCAGTCGGGAGCGATCGAGCGGACGATCCCGGCGCAGGCGGTGCCGTGGCCCACGACGTCGCCGAGCTCGTCGTCGACGATCGCGATCGAGCCGTCCTCCGCCCGCGCGACGGCACGGGCGCTCGCGAGATGTCCGATCAGCGGGTGCCCGGCCTCGACGCCGCTGTCGACGATGCACACGTCGACCGCGCCGCGGGAGCCGCCGATCGCCCACTCGCGCGTGAGCGCCTCGCGCCACGGCCCCTCGATCGCGGGCGCCTCTCCCGAGGGCAGGCTCCACGCAGGGGTCGGGCGGGCGCTCACGAGGTCGAGAGCGCGACCTCCCGCGCGCTCGCAGCCGCCCGGGACGCGTCGTCGGCACGGAGGGACAGCTCGTCGTCCGGCTTCGTGGCGAGGTTCACGTGGACGAGCTGCGCGGCTGACACGGTGGCGGCCTCAGCAAGCGCAGCCGCCGCCCAGGCGTCGCCACGCACCGTCTCACTGCCCTCCTGGGCGGCGAGCGACGCGAGCAGCGCGACGTCCGCCGCGGTCTCCGCGATCTGGAGCGGCACTTCGGCCGCCCGGCGGAGGGCCGCGCCGAGCGTCGCGTCGCGCCCGGGAGACGCGAGCTCCGCCATTGCGCGGGCGTATACGCGGTGGTCGTCGTCGGCGAGGGCGAGCGCGCGGTCGCCGAGGGCGGAGGCCTGCGCGGCGACGCCCGGCGCGTCGGGCCAGTCGTTCGAGACCCGCGCCACGAGACGGACGAGTCCCGCGGCCATCGTGGCCGCGACGGCGGCTGCGGAGCCGCCCGCCGGGCCCGGGCCGGCCTTCGCGAGGACGTCCTGCAGCTCCGACACCGGGAGGCCGGCGACCGAGACGTCCGTGGACGCGCCGCTCACCGGGCGAGGCGCTGGCGGAGCAGCGCGACGACCGCGGGGGTCGGCTCGACCCCCTCGCCCCGCAGGGCCTCCTCGAGGTCCGCCTGCACGAGCGCGCGGAACTGCGCGTCGCGCTCGATCCGCTCGACGATCGTGTCGAGCTCGCGGCGAGCGGTCGGCAGCTCCTTCGCGGCCTCCACCCAGCCCCGGGGCGGGGTGGGGAGGGCGCGGAGCAGCTCGGCGATCCGTTCCTCGGGGGTCATCGGCAAGTCCACCTTCTCACCCGACGCGCGGGCGGTCGGCTTTCTTCCCGGCACGCGGCGCCGGGTCGGGCTGGAGGACGTCGCGGAGCCGCGCGAGGCACCGCGCGATGCGGCTCGCGATCGTCCCGGCCGGGAGGTCGAGCTCCGCGCCGATCGTGCGGTAGCTCTCGTCCCGGGTAAAGAAGCGGTCGAGGATCTCGCGGCAGTCCGGCGAGAGGCCCGTCAGCGCGGCGTGGACGGTCATCGCCTCGTCGAGCTCGGCCAGACCCTCGTCCGGCTCGTCGGGCAGCTGCTCGACGGAGGTCTCACGCCCGTTGCGGCGGAGGGTGTCGACGGCGCAGCGCCGGGTCGTCTGCGCGATCCACGGGCGGAGGGCGTCGACGTCGCGCAGCGTTTCGAGCCGCTCGAACACGCGCGCGAAGACCTCCTGGAACACGTCTTCCGCGTCGGTCGGCTCGAGCCGGTAGGCGCGTGCCGCGATCGCGTACACGTAACGGGCATACCGGTCGACGAGCGCGTCCCAGGCGCCCTGCTCGTTCGCGAGGCAGCGGGCGACGAGGTCGGCGTCGGACGCGGGATCCATCGCCCCGCCGATTCCTACCTGTGCTCGGCGGCGCGGAGACGCTCTGCGAGCAGCTCGAGCAGCTTCCAGAGCACGACCGGCCGCGCCTCCGCGAAGCTCCTGAAGCTCCAGACGGGGAGGCCGTAGGCCCTAACCGGCGACGTGGCGGTGACGGTGGCAGACCGCGCGGACTTGTCGACGAGCGCGACCTCGCCGAACGAGGCGCCGGGCCCGAGGGTGGCGACGACCTCGCCCCCGATCGAGACGTCCACGCTGCCGCTCTCGACGACGAAGAAGTTGAGCCCGCCCTCGCCCTCGGTGGCGAGCGACTGGCCCTCGGCGAACTCGCGCTCCATGAAGTCGTCCGCGAGCTGGTTGATCGACGAGTCGTCGAGCTCGGAGAACATGGGGATCCCGCGGATCAGGTCGGCGCTCGGCTTCGCCATCAGGCGCGACCTTACCCTGCCGGGGGAGCCGTGTCACGGGGGTCGGTCTCGTCCGTTGCGCGAAGCTCCTCGATCGTCAGCTCGGCCCGGTCGAGCTTCTCCGCGAGCGCCCGGTGGAGCGCCTCGCCGCGCTCGTACAGCGCGAGCGCCTCGTCGAGCGGCACGTCTCCGCGCTCGAGTCGCGCGACGAGGTCGTCGAGCTCGCGCTGGAGCTCCTCGAACGTCTGCTCCTCGCTCACGGGCGCACCTCCTCGACGCGCGCCGCGAGCGCGCCGCGGGCGAGCTCGACGTCGATGCGCCCGCCCTCGGCGACCGCGCCCGCGTCGCGGAGCACCCCGTCGGCGGTGCGGACGATCGCGTAGCCGCGCGCGAGCGTCGCGCGCGGGGAGAGCGCCTGGAGGCGCGCGGCAGCCCGGTCGAGCGCTCCCCGGCGGCGCTCGAAGAAGAGGCTCGGCGCCGCCGTCAGCCGCTCCCGGCTCCGCGAGAGCCGCTCGCGGTCGCGTTCGAGGGCGCGTCGCGCGCCCGCGTGCAGCCGCTGCCGCGTGCGGCCGAGTCCCGCCCGGAGCTCGTCGAGGTCGGGGACGACGAGCCTCGCGGCCGCCGTCGGCGTGGGCGCGCGCACGTCCGCCGCCAGGTCGCAGAGCGGCTCGTCCTGCTCGTGCCCGACGGCCGAGACCACCGGCACGGGAGAGGCTGCGACGGCGCGCACCACGCGCTCGTCGCTGAACGGGAGGAGATCCTCGAAGCTGCCTCCGCCCCGGGCGAGGATCACGACGTCGACGCCGTCGCACGCGGCGAGCCGCGCGAGCGTCGACGTGATCGCCCCGACCGCGTACGGCCCCTGCACGCGCGTCTCAGCCACGACGAGCCGGACGGCCGGGTAGCGGGTCGTGATCGCCGCGATCACGTCGCCGCGCGCCGCGGCATCGGCGCCGGTGAGAAGCCCGACGGCGCGCGGGAAACGGGGAAGGCGGCGCTTGCGCTCTGGAGCGAAGAGCCCCTCGGACGCGAGCTTCCGCCGGAGCTCCGCGAGCCGGGCCGCGTGGTCGCCGGCGCCGACGCGCTCGACGGCGACGAGGCGGAAGCTCAGCTCACCGCGCGCCTCGTAGAGCTGGAGCCCGCCGTTCGCCTGGACGCGCTCTCCCTCGGCGAGCGGCGGCTCGATCCGGTCGAAACGGCCCCGTTGCATCGTCGCGGAGAGGCAGGCGCCGGTCCGCGTGTCCTTCAGCGTGAGGAAGACCGTCGCCCACGCTGGGTTGCGCCGGAGCTCGGCGACCTCACCCTCGACCCACACGTCCCGCACGCGCCCGA
Source organism: Gaiella sp. (assembly GCA_035691005.1). Classification (GTDB taxonomy): domain Bacteria; phylum Actinomycetota; class Thermoleophilia; order Gaiellales; family Gaiellaceae; genus Gaiella. The sequence goes on from DASSJV010000038.1 coordinate 4,699, forward strand.
CGTACCCGGCGAGCCGCCGGTTGAACGCGGAGACGGAGTAGACCTTCCGCTCGGCTGCCGGCTCGGGCTCCACGCCTGGAGCCTATTGGCCGGTGCGCGCTACAGCAGGATCTCGGCGGCCGTGACCGGCTTGCAGCCCTGCGAGACGAGCTCGACGGCGGTGTGGAGGTCTGCCTCGCTCACCGCGATGCGCTCCGCGAGCGGCAGCGGGAACCCGGCCTCGATCAGCACGTGGAGGCGCCAGCTCTCCACCTTGGACTGCTCGTCCTCGCGCCACACGGCTGTCTCGATCGTCTCGGCCACGGTTTGCCCGGTTGTTCGTTCTGGCTCTGACGATCCCTCCCCCCGAAAGTTGGGCTGCGCACAAAGTCCTAACGAGCGTCGAGACGCTGCGCGATCTCGTTCCGCGCGAGCATCTCCACGGCACGGTCGAGCTCGCGGTTGAGACGGGTGACCGCCTCCTCGCGCGCCGCGCGGAGCCTCTCGTCGAGCTGCATCATCGCGAGCTGCGCGTGTCGCTCGACCTCGCGCTCGGTGACACGCGCGAGGCGCTCGGTCTGCCGGCGCTCCCACTCGACGAGCACGACGTCGAGCCGCGCGCGCACATCGGACTCGCCCTCTTCGATCGACTCGGCGATCGCCGCCTCGCGCGCGCGGAGCCGCTCTGTCGTCTCCTCGATCGCGCGACGGCGCTCGAACGTCTGCGCCTCGAGCTCGTCGAGAGCCTCGCTCACGGCCTGGCCGGCCGCCCGCTCGAGCTCCTCACGCAGGCGGAGGACGGTCTTGCGCTGCTCGTCCGCCGTCGAGCCGAGCTCGCTCGCCTCGCGCTCGAGCCGCGCCTCCACGTCGGCGATCGCCTGCTTGTTCTTCTGTTCGAGGCGCGCGAGCTGTGTCTCCAGGTGGCGCTGCGCGCGCTCGAGATCCTCGGAGAAGCCGCGCAGCCGTTCCTCGAGGCGCCGCTCGCCGCGGGTGAGCTCCTCTGCCAGCCGCTCGCGCGAGTGCCCTTCGCGGTCCTCGAACTCGACGCGGCGCTCCTCGGCCAGTCGCCGCTCCTCGGCGCCCAGCACCGCGGCCGTCTCGGCACGCTCGCGCGCGAGCACGCGGCGGATCTCCTCCGCATGCGCCGCCGTCTCGGCCGCGATCGCCTCACGGACCGCCGTGCGCGCCTCCGCGACGAGCGCGTCCGTCGCGGTGGCCGCCGCACGCGTGCGGTGGAGCGCCCGCCACAGCACGGCCGCGACGACGAGCGCGGCGGCCAGGCACGCGGCGACGATCCACACGGCCATCGGTGCAGGGTACTCAGACGCGAAGCGCGACGAGCCCCGCCGCGAGGACGACCGTCGAGGCCGCCAGCAGGCGCAGCGCGGCCTCCGGCGCCTCGAGCAGCGTCGTGCGCGTCAGCGCCTCGACCGACCCGTCCTCCAGCACCAGCCTGCCCTCGACCTGAGCCGTCTCGCGGCGGAGCCGTCGCGCAGTGTGCGACAGCCTGCGCTGTGCGAGCGAGAGAAGCGTCGCCCACGCCGCCGCGAGCGCCGTCTCGAGCCTGACCGCGCCGGTCTGTGCGACGTACGCGGTGACGAGCGGGAACGCGCCCCACGCGAGACCGAAGCCGACGTCGGTGTGGACGCGGCCGCCGAGGAGCTCGAGGTTGTAGACAGGGACGAGCGCCGCCCCGATCGCGACGAGGGGGAGGATCCAGAGCGTCCGCTCGAGCGCGACCGCGATCCCGAGCGCCGCCGCGAGCGCGACCGAGACGACCGCGAGCGCGACGAGCACGCGCGACGAGATCCTCGTCTTGAGCGGCCGCCCGTTCAGCTCGTCGAGCGCGTGCGCTCCGACGCCCATCGCGAGGGCGAACGCGAGCACCGTCAGCCCGAGCACCCACCAGTCGACCGCGGCGACGAGGCAGCCGCCGACGACGGCGTAGGACAGATGCCACGCCGTGTACGGCGGGTGCAGGAGGGTGACGTAGTCCCGCGCGCCGCCGCCCCGGAGGGCGTAGAAGGCCGGCGCGGGCTCGGTCACGCCCGCCGACCCCAGACGACGAGGCCCGCGCCGAAGCTCATCCGCCGCCCGGACACGCCGTCGATGCCCGCATCGCGCCAGAGCCCAAGCAGCGCGTCCTCCGGCAGCCGGGTGTAGAAGTCGCCGATCGAGGGGCCGAGGAAGCTGCCGACCTCGTGCCACCCGGGCGAGACGAGGCGCCCGCCCAAGGGCAGGCCGACGCCGACCCACAGGTTCCACGGCGGCCGCCAGGGCCCGCGCGGCAGGCCGAACTCGACCATCGCGACCGTGCCGCCCGGACGCACGACGCGGGCGAGCTCGGCGAGGGTCGCGGCCGGGTCGTCGACGTAGCGGAGGAGGTACGTGAACGTGAGGTGGTCGAACGATGCATCCGGGAACGGAAGCGCGTCCGCGGACGCCTCCACCAGCTCGACCCGGCCTGCAAAGCGCGCGCGTGCGGCTGCGAGCATCCCGGGGCTCTGGTCGAGGCCCGTCACCCGGAACCCACGCGCGAGGAGCGCCTCCGCCACGAGGCCGGTGCCCGTCGCCACGTCGAGGACGTGCCCGCCGTCGCGCGGGAGGCGGTCGACCATGAACCGCCGCCAGCGTGGGTCCTGGCCGAACGACAGGAGCGCGCCCATGCGGTCGTACCGCGGCCCGAGTGCCGCGAACAGCTCCTGCGCGTGACGGACGCGGGTCGACTCCGCGGGCATCGGCCTATCCTGGCACGGTGGCCCTGGCGGAGGAGCTCGAGCGCGTCTCGCGGGCGGCCGCGGCGTACGGAGACGGACGGAGGCTGACGGCCGTGCTCGCGGCCGAGCCCGCGGCGGGGCTCCGGCGCTACCTCTGCGCGTTCGAGGACGACGACGGCGCCCGGTCGTGGCTCGTGCTCGACGGCGCCGCGCGGGTCGTGCACGAGCGCCGCGAGGCGCGCGACGCGGTCTCGATCGCCGTCCTCTGCGAGGTCGCGGAGGAGGCGGCCTTCCCCGGCGACCTCGACGAGCTGCGCAGTCAGCTCGTCGCGCTGCGCATCACCGAGGATCCCGAGGGGATCGGCGAGGCCGAGGACGCGGCACGCGCGCTCCAGCAGGTGATCGGCGCGCCGCCGCAGCTCGCGACACCGGAGCGGCTCGACGCGATCGGCGAGGCCGCGCGGCGGCTCGAGCGCGCTCTCGACCCGACCGCCGGCTCCCCGTTCACGACGGCGATGCGGAGCGCGGTCGAGGTGGCGGACGCGCTGTGGGCCGACGTGGAGTCCTCCTACCTGGCCCCGCTCCAGTAGCCTGGTGACGTGGAAGGCGGAGGCTTCATCCCGTTCGGCGGCGACCCCGAGGAGATCCTGCGCGGGCTGCGCGAATTCGCCGAGCAGCAGGCGGAGGGCGTCAAGGAGGCACAGCGCGAACAGTTCGCGACGCTCACGCTGAACACCGCCGTCGAGCTGACCAAGGCGGCGCTCGCCCAGGTCAACGCCGCGGGCTCCGCGGACGAGCAGGCGATGCAGCTCCGCGACGCGATGCGCGTCCTCTTCCCCGAGGCGGTCGCCCTCGTGTCCGCTGCACGACAAGGATTCATGCGCGAGACCTGACCTCTGGTGTCCGACCCGGGGTCGGACAGCGGATCCCTACGGTTCGGTGTGCACGACGACGTCGGCGACGTCGGGGAGCGCCGCGCGGATCCGCTCCTCGACCTCGCTCGCCTCGTCGTGGGCCGCCGCCAGCGTCGTCTCGCCCGCGAGCCCGAGCGTGACGAGCACGACAAGGCCGTCGTCCGTGTCGAGCGTCCGCACCGTTCGAGGCCCGCGGCCGGTGATGTCGGCGACGATCCCCGCGATCTCCGCCCGCTCGTGGCCGACCACGCGGCCGGGCGTCGGCTCGGCGAGCGGCTCGAGGTGCGACTGCACGTCGCACACCTCCGGCGCCGCGAGGCGGATCTGCTGCTCGACGTCCTCTGCGAGCGCGTGCGCCGAGGCGAGGTCGAGCTCGCCGGGGAGCTTCAGGTGCAGCGACACCTCGATTCCCGCAGGCGTGTCGATGAGGCTGACGTTGTGGAGCTCGCGGACGCGCGAGACGGTCATCGCGGCCGCCCGCACCCGCTCCCGGAGCTCCGCCTCGTGCCCCGCCGGCTCGACGTGGACGACGACGTCGCTCCCGGGGAGGACGCGTTGGACCGCCTCCTCGACCCGGTCGGCGGCCGCGTGGCCCTGACCCACCGCGGCGCCCGGCGAGACGCCGATCACGACGTCCGCGAACGTGCGACCGGCGGCTTCGCGGAGCCGTAAGCGTCGCACCGCGACCGGCGGCTCGATCCGCGCGATGGCCTCCTCCGCCGCCGCCACCGCGTCCGCAGGCGCCCGATCCATCAGCACGTCGACGTTGCGGCGCGCGAGCCGCGCCGCCGCGACGATCACGAGCGCCGCGACGAAGAGGGCCGCGATCGAGTCGCCCTCCGGAAACCCGGCCCGCGCGGCGACGAGGCCGCAGAGGACGGCGACGCTCGAGACGAGGTCCGAGCCGAAGTGGATCGCGTTCGAGAGGAGCGCCGCGCTTCTGTGCCGCGTGGCCACGCGGTAGGAGACGACCGTCCGCGAGAGGTCGATGGCGAGCACGATCGCGAGCGCGAGAAACGCCCACCAGGCGGGCTCGACGTCGAGGTCGATCCAGCCGGCGAGGCGGGCGACGGCGAGCCCCGCCACCCCGACCGACACGAGCGCGAGGAAGGCGGCCTCGGCGAGCGCAGCCAGGTGCTCCGCCTTCCCGTGCCCGTAGAGGTGCGCGTCGTCCGCGGGCTTCACCGCGACGCCGACGGCGAAGAGGGTGAGCAGCGCGGCGACGAGGTCGGTGCCGGAGTGCGCCGCGTCCGCGACGAGCCCGAGGCTGCCCGCGGCAAGCCCGGTGACGAGCTTGATCGCGATCAGGCAGATCGCGGCGACGACCGACACGAGCGCCGTGCGACGGAGCGGCGACACGGCGCGAAGGCTATTCCCCCCGGCCGCGGTCACTCCCCGGGGGCGGCGGAGACCGCCCTGCGCCGCGCGGCGGCGATTCCGGCAGCGATGAGGAGGCCGCCCGCGAGCTCGAGGACGCCGAGCGACTCCGAGAGGAGGACGACCGCGACCAGCGCCGCGACGAACGGCTGCAGGTTCGCCGCGAGCGTCGCCCGTGCGGGGCCGATCCGGTCGAGCGAGCGGAACCACATGACGTTCGTCGCGACGAGCGGCCCCAGCGTCGCGAAGACGACGAGCGGCCACACCGCCCAGCCGAGGCTCCACTCCTGGTCGGCGAGCTGGGGCAGCGCGGTCAGCGTCAGCGGGACGCAGGTGACCCCGAGCACGACCGTCGAGATCCGCGACGCCGAGTAGCGGCGCATCAGCGGCGTGATCAGCATCGAGTACGCGGCCCAGGTCGCCGCGGCGAGCACCCCGAGCAGCACCCCGACGAGGCTGCCGGAGACCTCGTCGCCCGAGCCGATCGCGACGAGCGCAACGCCCGCGAACGAGAACAGCGCGCCCGACCAGAACCGTCGCGGCAGCGTCTCCGTGGCGAGCAGGACCCCCGCTATGGCCGCGAAGATCGGGGTCGCGCCGAGCAGCAGCGCGAGCACCGACGCGGTCGACTCGTGGAGCGCGTAGACGAACGCGACCTGGTTCACGTAGAGCACGCCTCCCGCCGCGAGCACGAGCCCGAAGTCGCGCCGGGCGATCCGCAGGCTGCGCTCCGCCACGAGCGTGATCCCGCAGAAGACCGCCGCGGCGAGCAGGTACCGCACGCTCCCGTAGGCGAGCGGCTGGAGGCCGTGCGTGAGGATGTAGCGGCTGACGGTGAGGTTGAGCGACCAGAGTCCGATCGTCGCGAGCAGCATCAGCTCGAGCGTCGTCGGCCTGCGCATCGGCTCGACGCTAGTCGGTTATCGTGGCGGCCGATGGCAGAGCCGACCACCGACGACGTCGACGCCCTCGTCGGGCCCGCGACGCCGCAGTTCGCCTTCCAGCTCCGCGCCCGCGTGCGGGAGCTCGTCGCCGACCTGCCCGAGGACGACCCGGTCCGCGCCTATGCCGAGGAGAAGGCCGAGCTGCTCGAGCGGCTCGGGCTCTCGTCCACGAAGGCCGAGAACTCCGGGCCCGAGTCGCGCGCACGGATCGGCTGGGAGACGATTCCGTCCTCCGCGCCGGCGTCGGACCCGTTGCCGCACGCCACGCAGTGAGCTCCCCGCGGGGCACCGTCCTCGTCACGGGCGGCTCGCGCGGCATCGGGAAGGCGATCGCGCTGCGCCTCGCGCGCGAGGGGGCCTCGCGCGTCGCGATCGGGTACTTCCGCTCGGACGCGGCGGCCGAGGAGACCGCCGAGGAGCTCAGCGCGCTCGGCGCCGAGCCGGTGCTCGTCCGAGGGAACGTGACCTCGAGCCGGGTGTTCGAGCAGGTCGAGGCGCTCGGCCCGCTCGACGTCCTCGTCCACAACGCCGCGACCGGGGTCATCCGGCCAGCGCTCGAGACCGAGGACAAGCACTGGGACTGGACGCTCAACGCGAACGCCCGCGCGCTGCTCGGGCTGACGCGCGTCGCGGCGCCGGCGATGGCGCCAGGCTCGTCGATCGTGGCGATCTCGAGCCTCGGCTCCGTCCGCGTCCTCGAGAACTACACCCTGGTCGGCGTCTCGAAGGCGGCACTGGAGGCGCTCGTCCGCTACCTCGCCGTCGAGCTCGCGCCGCGCGGGATCCGCGTGAACGCCGTCTCCGCCGGCGTCGTCGAGACCGGCGCGCTCGAGCACTTCCCGAACCGCGAGGAGATGCTCTCCTCGGGCGCCGCGAACCCCGCCGGACGGCTCGTCACGCCGGCGGACATCGCCGGCCTCGTCACGTTCCTCGTGTCGCCCGACGCCGAGATGATCCGTGGGCAGGTGGTCGTGGTCGACGGCGGCTGGTCGCTGCCGGCGGGCTGACAACGCTTGTGTCGAATCAACACGAGCTTCCTCTCGCGCTCGTCCTCGACTGGGACGGGACCGTCACCGAGATCGACACGCTCCACATGCTCAACGAGCGCTTCGGCGACCCGGCGCTCTTCGGCGCGCTCGAGGACGACCTCGGCCGGCGCCTGACCCTCGACGAGGTGATCGCGCGCGAGATCGCGACGGTGACGGCGCCGCTCGCCGAGGTCGTCGACTATCTGCGCGCCGAGGTTCGGGTTCGTGTGGGCTTCCGCGAGCTCGTCGAGGAGCACGACCCGCTGATCGTCTCGGCCGGGTTCCACGAGTTGATCGGCCCCATCCTCGAGCGGGAGGGCGTCGCGGCGAGGGTGGTCGCGAACAACGTCACCGCCGATCCCTCCGGCTGGCGCGCGACGTTCCGCGAGCGCCCGGTGTGCGAGGTGTGCGGCGAGCCCTGCAAGCGAAGCGCCGTCGCGGGTCTCGAGCCGTTCGCCTACGTGGGTGACGGGATCTCCGACCGCTGCGTGTCCCTCGCCGCGGAGCGGCGGTTCGCACGGCGCAGCCTGGCCGTGTGGCTCGACGAGCAAGGCGTGCCGTACGAGCCGTTCGGCGATCTCCACGACGTCGCCTCGGCTCTCGCCGCCTCGGAAGAATGAGCCGGCGACGGTCGAGGGGGATGACCGCCGCCGACTCCACAAAGCATACGGCGCACTCGGCCGTCGCGCGAGGGGCGAAATCGATGCGTCCATTACCATCGGCCCCGTGACCGTCCGCCGCGCCACGGACGCAGACCTCGCAGTGCTCGAGGAGCTGTGGACCGCCTTCGAGCGCGAGGTCCCGCCGCCTGAGCACGTCGAGGCCGATCCCGCGCGGGAGCTCGCCGAGATCCGCGAGATCGTCGCGAGCGGGCTGGCCTTCCTCGCGGAGCAGGACGGCCCGGTGGGCTTCGCGCTCGCGCGCGTCACCGGGCCGGGGCTGGCACGGCTGACGGACCTCTACGTCGTCCGTGACGCCAGGCGCGACGGCGTGGCGGCGAGGCTCGTCTCCGCGGTGGCGGAGGCGCTCGTCGAGCGGGGCGTCCAACACCTCGATCTCGAGGTTCGCGCCGGGAACTCCGACGCGCGCCTGGTCTACAGCCGGTGGGGGTTCACCGAGCAGCTCCACGTCCTCGGCGTCCCGCTGGCGACTCTGCGCGAGCGACTCGCGCCCGAGCGCCGCGCTGCCTCGTTCGCCTCGATCCACGTCCAGACCGACGCCGTCGGCGACGTCGAACGCGCGGTGCGCGAGTTCACGCTGCGGATCGGCTCACGCGCATGGCGTGTCGTGGGCCCGCGCAACGGGTGGGCGACGGTCTACGACGAGGTGATCGACCGCGACCCGACCGCGCTCGTGCGGTTCGGCCGCGAGCTCTCGTCACGTCTCGGCGCGGTGGTCGTCGCGCTGTCGCTCGAGGCCGAGCAGGTCGTCCGGCTCGTGGCGTTCGAGCGGGGCGGCATCGTCGACGAGTACCTCTCCGTGCCGGAGTTCTACGGGCCGCTCGCGCCGGGCGACGTGATCGGGCTGGCGGCGAACCCGACGGTGCTCTCGCGCCTGACCGGGGCCGACCCGCAAAGGATCAAGGCGCTGGCGACGACCGCCGCGACGCCGGGCGAGCTGCCGCCGGCGCGCGAGCTGATCGCCTCGCTCGGCGAGGTGCTCGGACTCGAGGGCGTCGACCATGGCTACGAGCGGGCAGCGGGCGAGAACCCCTGATGGCGATCACGCTCTACGACGCCCCCCGCTGTCCGTTCTGCGCGCGGACCCGCATCGTCCTCGCCGAGAAGTGCGTCCCACACGAGTCCGTGACCGTCGACCTCGGCGCCCGCCCCGCTTGGCTCCTCGAGCACAACCCGCCGGACGGCCGCGTCCCGGTGCTCGAGGAGGACGGCTGGATCCTCCCCGAGTCGGCCGTGATCGACGAGTACCTCGAGGAGCGCTACCCGGACCCGCCGCTGCTCCCCGCCGACCCGGGCGAGCGTGCCGCTGCGCGCCTCCTCGTGTTCCGGTTCGACGAGACGCTCGGCGATCCCTACTACGCGTTCCGCCGCGAGGACCGGGGCGCCGAGGCGTGGCTCGCCGGCGGGCTGCGAGGCCTCGATGCCCTGCTGCGCGGGGCGCCGTTCCTCAGCGGCCGTGAGTTCGGGCTCGCCGACGTCTCCTACCTGCCCTGGCTGCTTCGCCTCCGCGGGTTGCTGGGCGTGTCGCTCGAGCCCTATCCGGCGCTCGACCGCTGGGTCGAGACCTGCGCCGAGCGTCCCTCGGTCGCCGCGGAGATCGAGACCGTCGGCTCGCTCGTGGGATGAGCGAGCCGATCACGACCGCGGAGCTCGCCGGACGCCTCGGCGCCCGCGACTTCGTCCTCCTCGACGTACGGAGCGCAGCGGAGTACGCCGGGCACGCGGTC
>DASSJV010000039.1:0-5695 GCA_035691005.1 Gaiella sp.
GGTTGCGGGCGTAGCTCAGTTGGTAGAGCATCAGCTTCCCAAGCTGAGGGTCGTGGGTTCGAGCCCCATCGCCCGCTTCGGGATCCGATCAGTTCGACCACCGGCGGATCCCTCGGCGATCCGCCGGGTGCGTGTGTGACACAACCCTGCTTCGGGGACTTGCGGCGAGCGTCAGCATGGAGAGACTGAGCGCAGGGGGCGCGTCTCTTTCGAGACACGGCGGGGGAGATCGCCCCCCTTTTCTTTCTGCAGCGGGGATCAGCTCAGCCAGCGGGCGTGCGAGGACTACGTCACGAGCGGCGGGGGCAACGGCCCCTAGCGGTCGTCCCCGGCGCTCCGCAGGTACGCGTCCGTCCCGTCGAGCCAGTCCTGCCTGGGGGGGCAGAAGATGTCGCAGTCGAGCGTCGGCTCGAGGGCCTCGGCGCTGTGCGGCAGCCAGGAGGGGATCTGCAGCACCTCGCCCGCGTGGACGTCCACCACCTCCAACTCGTCGTCGCCCAGCCGGAATCGCAGGCAGCCCTCGAGGATGTACGTCAGCTGCTCGTTCTCGTGCTCGTGGCGCGGGACGACGGCGCCCTCGTCGAGGTAGACGTGCGCGATCATCATCCGCTCGGTGCTGACGAGGCGCCGTCCGATGCCCTCCTTGAGCTCCTCCCTGGGCAGGTCCTCCCAGCGGTGGAGCGTGGCCCTCTCCGCGCTCATGCTCGTCCTCCGCTCGCTTCGGCCATCGTCTCATAGGTGGGATCCGCCGAGACTCCCCGTATTACGCGCCGAGCTCCGTCGCGACACCCGCGAGGGCGTCCGGAGCGACCTCGTAGAGGACGTAGCACGAACGCGAAGGCCGTCAGCTCCGCGCCGAAGCGAGGTCGGCAGCACGCGCATGGCGCGGATCCAGCCGTGCCGGAGACCGCGCTCGCGCGTGAAGATCAGCGCGTTGAGGCTCGTCACGGCCTCCGCCGCGCGCCTAGACGACGCGGAGTGAGAGCACGCGCGCGCGGGCGGTGCCGGTCCCGTCGATCACGCGCACGCGCAGCGAGAAGGACCCCTTGCGCGACGGCACCCCCGTGAGCCGGCCGTTCGCAGCGAGCCGGAGGCCCGGCGCGAGGCTGCCCGCGGTGCGCGACCAGCGATAAGGCGCCTTGCCCCCCACGGCGCGGAGCGCCACGGCGTAGCGGCGGCCCTCGTGCGCCTTCGGAAGGGCGCGAGAGGCGATCGACAGGAGCCGCCGCGGCTGCGGCGGCGTCGCCTTGGGTACGACGCCGAGCCCGACGAGTGCGTCCTCGATCATTCCCGCCATCCCCTCTGCGCCCGACGGCGTGAGATGGATCCCGTCCGGCTGCAGCCAGGACGGGTTCTGGCGGGCGATCCCGTCCCAGTCGAGCACGGAGATCTCGGGGTACTTCTTTGCGGCTGCGACGATCATGCCGTTCATGTCGACATAGCTCTCGCGCCCGGCCCGGAGCGTCGCCCAGAGCACGTGCTGGACGCCGGCCTTGCGAAACACCGCCATCGCATCGTCGATGTTCTGCGCGTAGTTCGCCTCGTAGTCGTTGTAGCCGACGATGACGACCACGACGGAACCGAGTTGCGCGCCCAGCTCCTTCGCGCGGTCGATCACGTTCGGCGGCCGGATCCCGTCGTACGGGCAGCTCAGGTCCCCGAGCCGGCGGCACGCTGCGACCTCGAGCCGCAGGTCGATGCCGCGGCCGAGCGTGCGCTTCGCGTCGGCGTCGTACGCCATCGCGGTCGCAGCGGAGTCGCCGAAGACCGTCACCCGCACGGCGGCGTCCGACCGGCCGAGGGCCCCTCCGGCAAGGATCAGCGAGGCCACCGCGAGCGTCGCGGCGAGGGCTGCCTGACGAACCGTCATCCGTCTGCGAGCGTACCCAGCCGTGGGCGTGGCAGCACCTGGCCGAACGCGCTCCGAACGCAATGCTTACGGGCTCAGGCGGGGACGGCCTGCTCCAGGTCGGCGTTCCAGTCCCCTGCCGCGGCCAGTGCATTCATCCGCGCGCGATGGAGGAACGCGGCCTGCCCGGCGTCGACGTTCGCCGCGTCTCCGCCCCATGTCGTCAACGCCGAGGCCTGGAGTGCCCGGCCGTACGAGAAGGACAGCGGCCACGGCCCGCCGTGTCGGTTGATCGCATTCAGGTTCTCGGTCGCCTCGACCTCGGACTGGCCGCCCGAGAGGAAGACGATGCCCGGCACCATCGCGGGGACGTAGCGGAGGAAGCAGTCGATCGTCTGCGCGGCGACCTGCTCGCTCGTCGCCTGCTCAGGGCACTGCTTGCCGGAGATCACCATGTTCGGCTTCAGCAGCATCCCCTCGAGCGCGACGCCCTGCCGGTCGAGCTCGGCGAAGACGAGGTCGAGCGTCCGCGACGTGACCTCGTGACAGCGCTCGATCGTGTTGTCGGCGTCCATCAGCACCTCGGGCTCGACGATCGGGACGATCCCCGCCTCCTGGGAGAGGGCTGCGTAGCGCGCCAGCGCATGCGCGTTGACGTGCAGGCAGGCGTCGGTCGGGATGCCGTCCCCGATCGTGATCACCGCGCGCCACTTGCTGAACCGCGCACCCAGCTGGTGGTACTCCGCGAACCGGCCGCGGAGCCCGTCGAGGCCCTCCGTGACCTTCTCGCCGGGGTGGCCGGCGAGGTCCTGGGCGCCCGTGTCGACCTTGATCCCGGGGACGACACCCTTCGACTCGAGCAGCTGCGCGAACGGGGTGCCGTCGTCCGAGGCCTGCCTGATCGTCTCGTCGTAGAGGATCACGCCGCCGACGTACTCCTCGAAGCCGGGCGTCGTGAACAGCAGGTTGCGGTAGGCGCGCCGTGTCTCCTCCGTCGACTCGACGCCGATCGAGTCGAGGCGCTTCTTGATCGTGCCCGTCGACTCGTCCGCCGCGAGCACGCCTTTGTTGTCGGCGACGATCGCCCGCGCGATCGTGTTCAGCTCCTCCACGGCCATCACCGGCCTCCTTCCGTTCGCAATCTCTTCACCTTGCCCGAAGGATGTCGCGCCGTGATCGTGCGCACGGTCCCGGAGCGCGAGCGCATCACGATCGACTCGGTCTCGACGGCCGTCTCGCCGACCACGACGCCGCGGAGGAGCGACCCGCCGGTAACCCCGGTCGCCGCGACGAAGACGTCGTCGCCCCGGACGAGGTCGTCCTGCGTCAGCACCTTGTCCACGTCGAAGCCGGCCTCGAGGAGCGCCGCCCGCTCGCTCTCGTCGCGTGGCCAGAGGCGGCCCTGAAGCGCGCCGCCGAGGCACTTGATCGCGGCCGCGGAGATGACGCCCTCCGGCGTGCCACCGATCCCCATCACCATGTCGACGCCCGTCCCCGGCTGAGCGGCGGCGATCGACGGCGCGACGTCGCCGTCGCGGATCAGGTTCACCCGCGCGCCGGACTCGCGCAGCTCGGCGATCAGCCCGTCGTGGCGGTCGCGCTCGAGCACGACGACGGTCACCTCGTTCGACGTCCTCCCCGTCGCCTCGGCGACCCGCTCGACGTTCTCGCCGGGAGACGCGTCGATGTCGATCGCGTTCGCCGCGTGCGGCCCGACCGCGATCTTGTCCATGTAGACCGCGGCGCCCGGGAAGAACATCGACCCGCGCTCGGCGACGGCGATCACGGAGATCGCGCCGGGGATTCCGAGCGCGGTGAGTCGGGTCCCCTCGAGCGGGTCGACCGCGACGTCGACCTCCGAGCCGGAGCCGTCGCCGATCTCCTCGCCGTTGTAGAGCATCGGCGCCTCGTCCTTCTCGCCCTCCCCGATGACGACGACGCCGCGCATCGAGACGGTGTTGACCATCAGGCGCATCAGGTCGACCGCGGCCTGGTCGGCGGCGTTCTTGTCGCCGCGACCGATCCAGCGCGCGGCGCCGACGGCGGCTGCCTCGGTCACCCGGACGAGCTCGAGCGCGAGGTTCCGATCAGGCGGCAGGCTGGCGGGATCGGCGCTCATCGGGCTGGAACGATCCTATCCGGGCCTCGACGGATCGACTACATCCGCTCCGGCGCCTCGATCCCGAGCAGGTCGAGGCACGTCGCGACGACGTCGCGGGTCGCCGTGCAGAGCGCGAGACGGAACGCCTCCTGCTCCGTCTCGAGCACGCGGTGGTGGTGGTAGAAGCGGTGGAAGTCGTCCGCGACCCGGATCGCGTAGGCCGGGATCGCGTGCGGCGCACGCCGCTCCGTCGCCTCGGCCGCGACGTGCGGGAGCTCGAGCAGGCGCTTCACGAGGTCGCGCTCCTCCAGGGAGAGGGGGGCCTGTGCGTCGGGGTCGACCGGACGCCCCTCGGCGTTTCGGAGGATCCCGGCGATCCGCGCGTGCGCGTACTGGACGTAGTAGACGGGGTTCTTCTGGCTCCGCTCGGCGGCAAGATCGACGTCGATCTCGATCGTCTGGTCGTGCCCGCGCGAGAGCAGGTACCAACGCGCCGCGTCGACGCCGATCTCGTCGACGAAGTCGTCGAGGAACACGACGTCGCCGCGCCGCTTCGACATCTTCGCGGTGGCGCCGCCCTGCGTCAGGTGCACGAGCTGGTAGATCAGCACCTCGACCGACTCGCGTGGGTGACCCAGCATCTCGGCGAGGGCGGCGAGGCGGGCGACGTAGCCGTGGTGGTCGGCGCCGAGCACGTACACGAGACGGTCGAACCCGCGGGCGAACTTGCGCCGCATGTACGCGGCGTCGGCCGCGAAGTACGTCGTCGTGCCGTCGGAGCGGACGACGACGCGATCCTTGTCGTCGCCGTGCGCGCTCGTCCGCGCCCAGACGGCACTCTCGGCCTCGTACGTGTCGAGCACGGCGAGCGCCGCGGGGATCTCCGCCTCGACGGCGGTCTCCCGCTCGAACGTGTCGACGTCGACCCGGAAGCGCGCGAGGCTTGTCTCGATCCGCTCGAGCATCCGGGGCACCGGGTCGCCGTCGCCTCGCGCGAGGTCGGCGACGTACGCGCCGCGGTAGCCGTCTTCCGGGGGGTCCTCCCCGCGCCGGATCGCCGCCACCGAGTCGCGGAAGCGGTTCATCTGCGCGCCGGAGTCGTTGTAGTAGTACTCACGCTCGACGTCGTGGCCGGCGAACTCGAGGAGCCGCGCCACGGAGTCGCCGTACGCGCCGTTGCGCGCCGCGGCCACGGTGATCGGGCCTGTCGGGTTCGCGGAGACGAGCTCGACCTGCACCCGCTCCGCCTCCGCGGCGGAGCCGCCGCCGAAGCCGCGTCCCTCCTCGAGGATCGCGGCGAGAGACGCTGCGAGCCACCCGTCGTCGACGGTGAGGTTCAGGAAGCCAGGGCCCGCGACCTCGACACCGGCCAGGCCGTCGAGGCCGTCGATCTGCTCCGCGAGCTCCGTCGCGACGTCGCGGGGCGGGAGGCGCCGTCCGCCGGCGAGGCGGAGCGCGACGTTCGTCGCATAGTCGCCGTGGGCGGGGTCGGCCGGCCGGTCGAGCTCGACGGGCGCGCCCGCGACGCCTGCGAGCTCGCGCTCGAGCGAGGCGATCGGGTCGCGGACGGGCATCCCGGCATCGTACGGCCGGGCGGGACGGGGACGAGCGGGAGCCGCTACTCGCTCTCGACCGCGGCGGCGGCCGGCCGCGTGACGGTCGCCGTGCGCGCCGTGATGCCGTCGCGGGCGAGCGCCGCGGCGACCTCCTCGCGCGCCTTGTAGATCCGCCACTTGACCGTCGCG
>DASSJV010000040.1:0-14018 GCA_035691005.1 Gaiella sp.
GTCGCGCTCTGTGCCGTGCCGAGCATCGCAGCACCGAACAGCAGGAGCGCCAGCATGACCCCGAGTGCCAGGGTGATCCTGCGCATTACGACCTCCTCTGCCGCCCAACGCGGCGGCGCGTCGATGGCGTCTCCGGGGGAGACGGGCGGTGCGACCTCCGCACTGCCTTCGATCCTCCGGCCCGAACGGCAGGCCCTGCGATCCGACTGCCGACCTGCCCTCGAGACGCCGGGAGGATCATGCGATGGGACGCTAGATGATCGAACATCGAATGTCAATGTTCGCCGGAGGCGCATGACACGGCGCCCCGCCGGCCCGGATGCGTCGTGGCTCAGCCTTCGGTTCGGAGCGTGCGGAAGAACGCGGCGACGTCCTCTGCGAGCAGATCCGGGACCTCGAGCGCGGCGAAGTGCCCCCCGCGCGGCAGCTCGGTCCAGCGCCTGACGTCGAAGAACGGCTCGGCGAAACGGCGGGGCGGATGGCGGGTCTCGCGCGGGAAAGAGGCGTACGCCATCGGCACCTCGATCCGCGCGTCGGGCAAGGGCCAGGGGCCGTGGCGGATCGCGTAGTACGGCCAGAAGGTCGAGTTGATCGCGCCGGTGACCCAGTACAGCATGATGTTCGTGAGCAGCGCGTCGAGGTCGAGCCAGCCTTCGAAGTCGCCCCGGTGGTCGCTCCAGGTCTGGAACTTCTCGACGATCCACGCGGCGAGGCCCGCGGGCGAGTCCGTCAGCGCGTACGCGATCGTCTGGGGCTTCGTGCCCTGGATTGCGTGGTAGCCCGTCTCCTCGGTCTGCCAGAAGCGGAGCTCCTCCTGGTAGGCGAGGTCTTCCTCCGACGGCTCGTCCCCCACCGGCAGGTCCTGGCGGATCGGCAGGAAGTTCAGGTGGATGCCGACGAGCCTCTCGGCGTGGCCGGCCGCGAGGCAGGCGACGACGTACCCGCCCCAGTCGCCGCCCTGCGCGGCGAAGCGGTCGTAGCCGAGCACGTCCGTCATCAGCTCCGCGAACAGATCGCCCATCTGGCCGACGTCGAAGCGCGGCTGCCCGGGCCGGTACGAGAGCGTGTAGCCGGGAAGCGACGGCGCGACCACGGTGAACGCGTCCGCGGGGTCGCCCCCGAAGCGACCCGGATCCGTCAGCCGCGGGATCAGCTCGTGGAACTCCCACACGGAGCCGGGCCAGCCATGGACGAGGAGGAGCGGCGTCGGGTCGGGGGCGACCCCCGGCTGGTGGATGAAGTGGACGTCGACCCCGCCGAGGCGCACGCGGTACTGATCGAACGCGTTGAGCTCGGCCTCCTGCGCGCGCCAGTCGAAGCCGTCGCGCCACCGCTCGACGAGCCGCCGGACGTACGCGAGGTTCGAGCCGTACTGCCAGCCGGAGTCGGGGATCTCGTCCGGCCAGCGGGTCAGCTCGAGCCGCGCGCGCAGGTCGTCGAGGGTCTCCTGGGGGACGTCGAGTCGGAAGGGCTCGGGCGTCGGGGCCATGCGCGCGTGTCGTCAGCCGGGCTAGAGCTCGACGACCTCGTCGCCCACCGCGATCGAGCCGTGCGTGAGGATGTCCGCGTTGAGGCCCGCGCGATGAACGAGCTGCTTGATGATCCCCGGCCGCGTCAGCTCCTGGAGGTGGAGGCACGGCTCGCAGAGCATCACGCCGTAGCACTCGACAGAGCCGACGCGGAAGCGCTTGCCGACGAGGTCGTTGAGGCCGGTGCCGGTAACCGTCACCTGCCGGCGCGTCGCGCCCTCCGCGAGGCCCGCGCCGCGTACGACGTCGCCCTCGATCAGCGTCAGCGCGAGGCCGGGTCGCGCGCCGTCCTCGAAGAAATAGCGGTCGCCCTCGAGCCCCTTGCCCGCCACGGCCTTCGCGGACGTTGTCGCGTGGACGTCGTTCGCGTCCGGCGCCCGCAGGTGGATCGCCTCGACCTTCACGTCTCGCCCCCGTCCAGCAGACCGGCGTCCTCGGCGTTCGCCTCCTTCGACCAGTGCTGCTGCGTGAGCGCGATGTGCTTGTCCATCAGGTCGGCAGCCCGGTCGGCCTCGTGGGCGGCGACGGCTGCGAGGATCGACTTGTGCTCGTTCGCGTCGTCCTCCTGCCAGCCGGGATCGACGCTCCGCCGTGCGAGGAGCTGCCGGCCGATGTCGAGCGACCAGAGACCTTCGAGCACGCGGACGAACTGCTCGTTGCGCGTCGTACGGGCGAGCTGGATGTGAAACTCGCGGCTCATGTCGTGGGCGAGCCTGGACGTCGGGGCCTCGAACTGCGAGGCGACGATCCCCTCGAGCGCGCGCACGTCTTCGTCGGTCGCCCGCTCGGTCGCGATCCGGGCGAACCCGGGCTCGAGGATGCGCCGGAGCTCGAGCCGCTCGAGCACCGCATCGAGCCGGAACGAGGCGACGAAGAACCCGCGGTTCGCCTTGAACTCGACGAGCTCGTCCGCCGTCAGGCGGTGCAGCGCCTCCCTGACCGAGGTCCGGGAGATCGCGAGCGCGTCGGCGAGGTCGCCCTGGCGGAGCCGCGCGCTCGGCCCGAGCTCGCCGTCCTCGATCAGGGTCCGGATGCGGCGATACGCCACGTCGACGACGGAGCCGGGGCTGATCGGCTCGAGCGTGACCGGGTTCGCGTCCATCGGGGGTCGCAGTCTAGCGCACTCGCCGGACGAATGTTGACATTCGATGTTCGATGTTTTAGGTTCGCGCGGTGACCGCCACGGGCCGAGGAGACCGCCTGCGCGCGACGCGGACGGGCCGTCGCCTCCCCTCCTCCCCCGACGACCACCGTGGGCACGCGTAGCCACGGCCCGTGGCCGCTCCTCGACGGGCGGCGCGCGGTCGTCACCGGCGGCGCGAACGGCATCGGCGCCGCGATCGTGCGCGAGCTCGCCGCGGCCGGCGCCGCACCCGGCGTCGTCCTCGACCTCGAAGCCTCCCTCGGGCACGGCGGTGCACCAGAAGGCTGGGTCGAGGTCGCGGTCGACCTGCGCGACGACGACTCGGTGTCGGCCGCGTTCGCGACGGCGCGCGAGGCGGTAGGCGGCACGATCGACGTGCTCGTCGCCGTGGCGGGGATCGTCCCGTCCTGGGCCGGCATCGCCGACGTCGACCCGGACGTGTGGGACGACGTCTTCCGCGTCAACGCCCGCGGCGTGATGCGCACGCTCCAGGAGGCGGAGCCCGCGCTCGCCGACGGCGCGTCGATCGTCGTGATCGCCTCGCAGAACGCCTGGCGCGGGAACGAGAACCTCGCGAGCTACGTCGCGAGCAAGCACGCGGCCCTCGGTCTCGTCCGCTCGGTCGCCCTCGAGCTCGGCCCGCGCGGGATCCGCGTGAACGCGATCGGCCCCGGCTCCGTCGCGACGGAGGCCTACCGCGCGCGGCTCCAGGCCCGCGAGGACGCGGGCGGGCGCAGCGTCGAGGAGTCGCTCGAGGCGGATGCACGCACGAACCCGCTCCGCCGGCTTGCGGCTCCCGAGGACGTCGCGCGCACCGCGCTCTTCCTCGCGAGCGACCTCGCGTCGGGCGTCACGGGCCACATCGTCCCCGTCGGCTCTCCGTTCATATGAGCGACGCGCGCGCGGCACTCGTCACCGGCGGCGCCCGCGGAATCGGCCTCGCGATCGTCGAGGCGCTCGCCGCCCGCGGCGACCGGGTCACGATCGCGGACGTCGACCTCGAGAACGCAGAGGCTTCGGCCTCGGCGCTCGACGAGCGCGGCTACCCGGTCGCGGCGGTCGCGCTCGACGTCACCGACGTCGCACAGGTGCACCGCGTGCTCGCGGAGGTCGATGCCGAGCAGCCCCTCACCACCGTCGTCTGCAACGCCGGCCTCGGCCTCCTCGGCGGCGCGCTCGACACGAGCGAGGAAGACTTCGACCGGCTCCTCGCGGTGAACCTGAAGGGCGTCTTCTTCACCATGCAGGCCGCGCTGCGGCTGATGGTGCCGCGCGGTACGGGCAGCGTCGTGTCGATCAGCTCGACGTCGGGGTTCACGGCCTCGAGCACGCCGATGGCCGCCTACGACCTCTCGAAGGCCGCCGTGCGGATGCTGACGACCGCCGCCGCGCGCGAGGTCGGCCGCACCGGGGTGCGCGTCAACGCCGTCGCGCCGGGCACCGTCGGCACCGACCTCGTCCGCGCCGTGCTGAGCGACGAGGCGATCGCCCGGCTCGAGCAGGAGCGGATCCCGGTCGGACGCCTCGCTGAGCCGCGCGAGATCGCCGCGGCGGTCGCGTGGCTCTCGTCGGACGACGCGTCCTACGTCACCGGGCACACCCTCGTCGCCGATGGAGGTTGGCTGACATGAGCGAACGGAGCGGCGCGGGCGTCCGCGCGATCGACCACGTCGGGGTCACCGTCCCCGACATCGAGGAAGCCGCGCGCTTCTTCGCCGAGGCGCTCGGCGCGGAGCCGCTCTACGAGATGGCGCCGTCCCAGCCCCCGACCGAGGAGAACCTCGCCCTCGAGCGGGCACAGCTCGGCACGCGCCCCGGCACCCGCTGGCGGGGGGCGCTGATGATGCGCCTCGGCGACGGGCCGTGCATCGAGCTGTTCGACTACGAGGACCCGGACCCCCGGCCCGCGGTGACGCCGACCGACCTCGGCGTCCAGCACTTCGCGATCTACGTCGACGACATCGACGCCGTGAAGGACCGCATGGTCGACGCCGGGGCGACCGCGATGGAGGGGCCTTCGTCGCTCAACGGCCCGGAGGCGGGCGAGGGGAACCAGTGGCTGTACGTCCAGGCGCCCTGGGGCGGCGTGATCGAGCTCGTGACGTACCCCTCCCCGCAGCCGTGGGAGCAGACGACGAGCCTGCGGCGCTGGAAGCCGGCGCCCGCCGGGGCGCCCACCTCCGACCGGAAGGAGTCACCGTGATCAAGGTCATGTGGTTCGTCAAGCGTGCCGACCACCTCACCCTCGAGGAGTTCGAGCGCTGGTGGACGGAGACCCACGCGCCGGACATCGTCGACGAGCAGGTGCCGCACCTCGTCCGCTACATCGTCAACGTCCGCACCGACGACACCCTCGCCGGGAGGCCCGACGAGGAGTGCGAGTGGGACGGGATCGCCGAGGAGTGGTTCCCGACGGAGGCGGCCTTCAACGCCGTGTACGGCAAGGAGAACCGCGACGCGCACGAGGACTCGGTCTCGAACACGGGCCGCATCCAGCGTCTGGTCGTCAAGGAGATCACCTTCGTCTGAGGTGCGGCGCGCCACCGGCGCGGCGTCGTACGCTGCCGCGGTGCAGCCGCGGATGCACGAGAGCTGGCTCGCCGTGCTCGAGGACGAGCTCGAGCAGCCGACGATGCAGGAGCTCCGCGCATTCCTGGTCGCCGAGGTCGCGGCGGGCAGGCGCTTCTACCCGCCGGCCGACCAGGTCTTCAACGCGCTCTCGCTGACGCCGTTCGACGACGTGCGCGTAGTGATCCTCGGCCAGGACCCGTACCACGGGGCCGGGCAGGCAATGGGGCTCTGCTTCTCCGTCCCGCCGGGCGTGACGCCGCCGCCGTCCCTGCAGAACATCCACAAGGAGCTCGCGAGCGACCTCGGGCTCGCGCGGCCGTCGTCCGGCGACCTCACACCCTGGGCCGAGCGGGGCGTCCTGCTCCTGAACGCGGTGCTGACCGTCTCCCCGGGCACGCCGGCCTCGCACGCGGGCAAGGGCTGGGAGCAGTTCACCGACCGGGCGATCCGCGAGCTGTCCGACCGGCGCGAGGGCATCGTCTTCCTCCTCTGGGGGCGGTACGCGCAGCAGAAGGGCGCGATCGTCGACACGACGCGCCACCACGTCCTCACGGCTGCGCACCCGTCGCCCTACAGCGCGGCGAACGGGTTCTTCGGCTGCCGCCACTTCTCGCGGGCGAACGAGCTGCTCGCCGCGGGCGGCGCACAGCCGGTCGACTGGACGCTGCCCTGAGAACTCGTTTCAGAATGAAGCCTTGTGCCGCCGTGTCACGCTGGGCGGCACGCTGCAGCGTCCTCGGTCGCACCGATATGCCCGCAGATCGGAGCTCCCTGCGTCCTTGCATCGCTTTCGCCCATCGCGCGCCCCGGCAACGTAGCGTCGTTCTGAGACGAGTTCTAGAAGCTGGCCAGCGCCTCGCGGAGGCCCGTGCCGCGCAGCACCCGCGGCTTCCCGCCCGCGGACGACGTCGCCTGCACCCACTTCTGCTTGCGCACCCAGTAGACGTCCGGGCTCAACCGGCCGACCTCGTCGTGGAAGCCGAGGAACGCCGCCTGGAGCATGGACTGGAGCGCGAGACGGGCGTCCGCCTCGTCGATCGGCCGGTAGAGCAGCTCGTGGCGCGAGGGCACGGCGACGAGGACGCCCCGGCCCCAGTCGTCGTCGCCGCTGAACCGCATCATCGTCTCCGGCAGCAGCAGCGCGAGGCTCGCGGTGAAGAGGGACTCTCCCCTGACGACGGTGAACGAGCCGCGCGCCCCGGCTCCGACCGTCCCCGACCGCACGGTGTCGCCGTTGAGCAGCGCCCGAAGGTTGTCGCGCCCGAGCGCGACCTGCGCCGCGAGCGTCCCGTGCGCGCTCAGTTCCTCGCGGGACGGAGCGGCGATGGCGTCGCCGAGGTCGACCGACAGCACCTCGAGCAGGCCCGGCGCAACGACGCGGGCGTACCCGACGGCATCGGGATCGGGCACGGACGCGGCTGCGACGAGCCGCAGGGTCAGCCCGGCGGTGAGCTCCGCTTCGGTGACGTCGGAGAGCTCGCGCGCGGGCGTGGCGACGAGCCGCACGTGGTCGTCGATCAGCTGGGGCCACTCGCGCTCGTCCGTCCCCGCGCAGAGCGCGCCGATGTTCCACAGCCCGATCGTCGTCCCGCCGCGATCCTCGATCCGGTCGGGATAGACGTCCACCTCCCGGCCGACGTCCGCGAACGACGCGGCGACGAGGCGGCGGAACTCGTTGGCCTGCGCGACGGTGAAGTACGTGAGATGCCCGTCGAAGACGGGCCCGGGGGCCTTCTTGAGGAGCGGCATGGTTCGCACCGTGACAGCGCCCGAGCGCTTTGCGAAGCCCTCATCCGGGGGAATGGCCTGCACCTGGCGCAATTCGCGACGCGGGGCCGGTTCCGTAGGATGGAGCCGTGCCGTTCGGGCTCGGCGTCTGGGAGGTCGTGATCCTGCTCGCGGTGCTCGCGCTCCTGTTCGGGGCGAAGGGCGTGCCCCAGGTCGCGCGCCGCCTCGGCACCAGCATGCGCGAGGTGAAGGACGCGGTCGCAGAGGTCGACCCGCGACGCATGCTCGAGGGGGGCGACGACGAGGCGCCGTCGAAAGCCGCGCAATCCGAGCCGGCGGAACGGAAGGAGCCCGACGCGTGAGATCGTTCAACCGGGACGGCGAGAGCTAGAGGCTCACATCGCGCGGCGGGCGCCCGGCGAGCGGCAGAACGCGCCGGAGAGAAGCCCGTCGCGGCACAGCTCGGGCTCGGGCGCGCCCACCGCGAACGCGCTGCGGAGGTCGCGCGTGAACCAGACGTGCATCATCTCGCTCCCCTGCAGCGCCGTCGCGCCGCGAGGGCAGGTGCCGTCGTCGAGCGGTCTGAGACCGCGCTTGCGCCCCACGGCGCACACGAGGTGCGAGTGCCACCGCGTGATCGGGCCGCCGACGGACTGCCCTCGCTCGCCCCGCTGCACGCTGTACATCACGCCGACGAGCACCGCGGGCACGCCGGGCTGGCGGGCGAAGATGAGCGCCTTCGGCCGGCCGGGGTCGAACGCCGGCCCGCCCGGGCGCTCGTGCCGCCGCTCGGCGTGGAGGTAGTGCGCGGTCTCGTCGCCGGCACGCCGGTGCGCGGTGCGCGTCTCGAAACCGGCGCGCTTCGCCGCGGCGAGCGTCCTCCAGCGCCGTGCCTTCGTGCGGATCTGCTCCAGGATCCGCGAGGCGGCGCTTCGCTGGGCGGCGGTCGCGAGCGACGGGTCCGGGTACTGCTCGAGGTGCCCGATGAGGCCGTGCCGCGTGGCCACGGGCAGTTTCGAGGCCCCGGGCGGGAGCGTGCAGACGATCCGAGGCGCCCCGCCGGGCGAGGCGGCAGCACCGGCCGGGCCGCCCGGGAGCAGCACGCTCGCGACGACCGCGCCGGCGACCAGGAGCTGGGCACGACGTGGCGTCACGGGCGGGAGAGCCTCGTCCAGAGGTTGTCGAGGAGCCGGTGGACGACGGGCGAGTCGTTCGCGAGGCAGAAGGCCCCCGCGGCGAAGACCTTCGCGCCGGCCGGCGTCTGGTAGTAGGCCATCTGCGCCGTACGGCGGGGGCCGAGCAGGTTCGGGATCTCCGCCACGACGCAGGTGCCCTTCGGCGAGTCCGCGGTGGTCGCCGAGATCTCCACGCCGCTCCATCCGAACCGGGCACCGCGCACGAGCCCCGTGCCGCGGAAGAGCCACGGGGCGCAGCGCGTGTTGCGGACGACGTACGACCCTCGATGGGTGCCGTCGTCGCTCGCGAGGTACTGAACCCCGACGAGCGCCGCCTCGGGTCGCGGGTGCTTCCGCAGCCGCCATTGATCCTTGCGACGGAGCACGAGCCCGTCGCGGGCGACCCGCCAGTGGAAGGCGTCTGCGCTCAGGAACGCGAGGTTACCGCCCCGGTCGCGAAATCCCTCGACGAGGTCGAGCTCGTGCTCGGTGACGTACTCGTGATGCCCCGGGAAGACGAGCAGGTCGTAGCGGCGGTCGAGCGTCCGGGGATCGGGGACGCGGTCGAGGTCGACGTCCGCAAGGACGTCGGCGCGGCGCCCGCTCTCCGCCAGCCAGCGGAGGAACGGACGGTCGTAGCGCCCGAAGAACGGCGGCAAGCCGCTCCCGAGGAACGGCCGGTCGAGACGCGCGCTCTCCCGTCTCCTCGACGCGTACCACGTGTCCCCCGTGCCGTCGCCGTCGACGTCGAGGAAGTTGTACGCCTGCCAGGTGCTCGTCGGCAGCACGACGGCGACGCGCGGCCTCGCCGACGGGGCCGAGCGCACGACGAGCGGCGCCTGCGTCACGACCTCCCCCCCGCTCAGGCGCGCGACGTACACGCCCGGCCGCCACCGGCCGACCCGCACGCCGGCGACCGGGCCCTGCACGCGCCGTGGCCCCGCGACGACCTCGCCGGTGGCGGCGTCGACGACTTCGAGCGTGAGCGTCGCGCCTCCGGTCTCGACGCGAAGCATCGCGGTGTCGCCCGGCAGGTAGCTCTCCTGTACGAAGCGCGCCCACGGCCCGCGCACCCGGATCACCGGGCCGCCGAGCGATACGCCCTCACGCCCTCGCAGCAGGAGTCGCGTCACGTAGGTGCGCTCGGCGATGGTCGGCGGAGGTGCCCAGACGACCGTTGTCGGGCCCGCCTGGGCGCGGAGGCGCTCGACGTGGACGACCTGCGCGTGCGGCTTTCGCTGCGAGACGACGAACGCGACCTCGGCGGGACGCGCGAGCCGGAACCGCACCGCGGCGCAGTCCGCGATTCCGTCTCCGTCCGGACTGATCGTCAGGACGCTCTTCGTCGCGGCCGGGACCGTCGCGCCGCAGGCACGCACGTCGACGCTTGAGAGCGACCGGCGCTCCGAGGCGGTCGCGCCCGATGCCAGGCAGAGAGTCGCGAGCGCGACCACGACGCGAACCGCCTTCATCTCGTGCGGGATGGTACGAGCCTCCCCGGATCACACAATTCCCCGATTTGGACTCGATCATCTAGTGTCGGCCGCGATGAGCAGGCGAACGCTCCTCGTTGCCAATCGCGGCGAGATCGCCGCCCGCATCTTCTCGACGTGCCGGCGCCTGGGCATCGGCACGGTCGCCGCGGTGGGGCCGGGCGACGAGGATGCTCTCCATGCGCGGGTCGCGGACGCCGCGGTCGACGTCCCGTCGTACCTCGACGCCGACGCTCTCGTGGCGGCCGCCCGCTCGTCAGGCGC
This sequence comes from Gaiella sp., assembly GCA_035691005.1. GTDB lineage: Bacteria > Actinomycetota > Thermoleophilia > Gaiellales > Gaiellaceae > Gaiella. Next base: position 9,905 of record DASSJV010000040.1, read on the forward strand.
CGAGCTCGTTCATCCGGGTTACGGCTTCCTCGCGGAGAGCGCCGCGTTCGCGGACGCGGTGCTCGCGGCGGGGCTCACGTGGGTCGGCCCGCCGCCCGACGCGCTGCGTCGCGGCGGCGACAAGCTCGAGTCGAAGCGGCTCGCGGCGGCGGCCGGCGTCCCGACGCTCCCCACCGGCGAGCCGGACGAGCTCGGCTTTCCGCTGCTCGTCAAGGCCGCCGCCGGCGGCGGGGGCCGCGGGATGCGGGTCGTCGAGCGCGCCGAGGACCTCGACGACGCGCTCGAGGCGGCCGCGCGCGAGGCCGAGGCCGCGTTCGGTGACGGCACGGTGTTCTGCGAGCGCTACCTCCCCGAGCCGCGCCACGTGGAGGTACAGGTTCTCGGCGACGCGCACGGCACGGTCGTCGCGCTCGGCGAGCGCGACTGCTCGGTGCAGCGGCGCCACCAGAAGGTCCTCGAGGAGTCCCCCGCACCCGGCCTCTCCCCCGCGCTCCGCGAGCGGCTCGCCGCGTACGCGGTGGCGTTCTCCCGGGAGCTCGGCTACGAGAGCGCGGGCACAGCGGAGTTCCTCGTGGACGGCGACGACGTCTTCTTTCTCGAGCTGAACGCCCGGATCCAGGTCGAGCACCCCGTCACCGAGGCGGTCACCGGCCTCGACCTCGTCGAGCTCCAGCTCCGCGTTGCCGACGGCGAGGCGCTCGACGGTCTCGACGTCCGGACGGACGGGCACGCCGTCGAGGCGCGTCTCTACGCCGAGGATCCCCGCAGCTTCCTCCCGCAGCCGGGGACGATCACGCGCCTCGTTCTGCCGAACGGCGTCCGGGTCGACGCCGGCGTCGCCGAGGGCGACGAGGTCGGCGCGCGCTACGACCCGATGATCGCGAAGCTCGTCGCGCACGGCGTCGACCGCGACGCGGCTCTCGACCGGCTCGCGGGCGCGCTCGACGAGACGGTGGTCGAAGGCGTCACGACGAACCTCCCGTTCCTCCGCTGGCTCGTCGCGCATCCCGCGTTCCGCGCCGGGGAGCTCACCACGGACTTCCTCACCCGGTTCCCCCCGCTCTCGCGGCCGCCGCGCCCGGCGCCGGCGGGCTGGCGCGACGGCTTCCGGCTCAACCTCCCGACGGCGCCGAGGCTTCCCGCCGTCGAGGTCGAGGCGGCGGCGCGCTCGGGCGGCGCCTCCGCGGGCGCCGACGGCCGCGTGACGGCACCGATGCCGGGGACGGTAATCGAGGTGCGGGTCGCGGAAGGCGACCGCGTCGCCTCGCACCAGCCGCTCGTGGTGCTCGAGGCGATGAAGATGGAGCAGGTGGTCACGGCTCCCTACGACGCCGGCGTCCGCTCGATCGACGTCGGCGTCGGCGACCGCGTCTCGTCGGGCGCGGTCCTCGTGACGCTGGAGGCCGCATGACCGTGCTCGGCACGAACGTCGTCCGCGACGAGAGCTTCGCGCGCCGCGAGGCCGCGATGGGCGCACTCGTCACAGAGCTCCGCGAGCGGACCGCGCTCGTGGCGGCAGGCGGCGGCGAGGCGTCCGTCGAGCGCCACCGCTCGCGCGGGAAGCTCCCCGCGCGCGAGCGCATCGACCGGCTCGTCGACCCGGGGTCCGCGTTCCTCGAGCTGAACGCGCTCGCCGCCTGGGACCTCTACGACGGGCAGGCCCCCTCGGCGGGGATCGTCACGGGGATCGGGATCGTCGAGGGCCGCGCGTGCGTGATCGTCGCGAACGACGCGACCGTGAAGGGCGGAACGTACTTCCCGCTCACCGTGAAGAAGCACCTCCGCGCCCAGGAGGTCGCGCAGCAGAACCGCCTGCCGTGCATCTACCTCGTCGACTCGGGCGGGGCGTTCCTCCCCCTGCAGGCCGAGGTCTTCCCGGATAGGGACCACTTCGGCCGGATCTTCTTCAACCAGGCGCGCCTGTCGGCCAAGGGCATCCCGCAGATCGCGGTCGTGATGGGCTCCTGCACCGCGGGCGGCGCGTACGTCCCGGCGATGTCGGACGAGACGATCATCGTCCGCGGCACGGGGACGATCTTCATCGGCGGCCCGCCGCTCGTGAAGGCGGCGACCGGCGAGGAGGTGACCGCCGAGGAGCTCGGCGGCGCCGACGTGCACACGCGCCGCTCCGGGGTCGCGGACCACTACGCCACGTCCGACGAGCACGCCCTGGCACTCGCCCGGCAGGTCGTTGCGCATCTCGGCGACCCGCAGCCCCTGCCGTGGGAGCTCGCACCGCCCGAGGCGCCGGTCGTGGATCCCGGTGACCTCCACGGGCTCGTGCCGGAGGACTTCCGCCACGAGCTCGACCCGCTCGAGGTGATCGCGCGGATCGTCGACGGCAGCCGCTTCCACGAGTTCAAGGCGCTCTACGGGGACACGCTCGTCTGCGGCTTCGCGCGGATCGAGGGTCACCCCGTCGGGATCATCGCGAACCGCGGGATCCTCTTCGCCGAGTCGTCCCAGAAGGGCGCCCACTTCGTGGAGCTCGCCTGCAAGCGCCGGATCCCACTCGTTTTCCTGCAGAACATCACCGGGTTCATGGTCGGCCGCGAGTACGAGGAGGGCGGGATCGCGCGCGACGGCGCCAAGCTCGTGATGGCGGTCGCCTGCGCCGACGTGCCGAAGTTCACCGTCGTCACCGGCGGCTCGTTCGGCGCCGGGAACTACGCGATGTGCGGTCGCGCGTACGGGCCACGGCAGCTCTGGATGTGGCCGAACGCGCGGATCAGCGTGATGGGCGGCGAGCAGGCCGCCACCGTGCTCACGATGGTCGGCGACGCCGACCCGGACGAGATCCGCGCGACCTACGACCGCGAGGGGTCGCCGTACTACTCGACGGCACGACTCTGGGACGACGGCATCATCGACCCGCGCGACACACGGAAGGTGCTCGCGCTCGGGCTCGCCGCGGCAGCGAACGCACCGGTCCCCGAGACGACCTTCGGCGTCTTCCGCATGTAGCGCGGCGCCGGTGCGCTCCATCCGGCGGCCGGGCGACGATCCGCGGGACGTCTTCTCCACGGAGGTCTCCGATGCGCGTCACGCCGTCCACCGTCCTCGCCGCGCTGGCGCTCTTCTTCGCGCTCGGCGGCTCCGCGATCGCCGTGCGCGACGCCGTTCGGCCGCAGGCGCGCTGCGCCCCCGGCGCGGTCCGGGGCTACGTCGCCGTGAACGGCGATCCGACGAAGGGGATCGCGAACCTCGGCGACCAGTTCACGAGCGCGAAGCCGATGGTCGGCGCGCGCTTCAACTGCGCCGGCGCGGCGCCGCAGGCGCGCCGGGTCGACCGCGGCGTCTTCGAGGTGCGGTTCCCGGGCAACTCGACCCTGGTCGCCACGGCCAGCTCTGCCGCCGCCGAGACGACCCTGGCGACGGTGGGGCCCGGGCTGTTCCGCGTCTCCCTGTGGGTGCCGGGCCGCCAGGACGCGGTCGACACCGCGTTCGCCGTGATCGCCACCTGAGCAGGGCGCGGGGACCCTGCGCGCGCAGGGTCCCCGGCCGATCCCTCACGCCCGGTCGGGGTCGAGCACGTCGCCCGTCTCGAGCAGGGTCTTGAGGCCGCTCAGCACCATCATCCAGCCCGTCCCCGACACGCTCTCCGCGGTCTTCGGCGAGCCCTCGAGCTGGTCGTGCGTGACCGTCAGCAGGCAGTACCCGCCCTCCTGCGGCTCGATCTCCCACGTGACCCGGCTCTCGGGCTCGTCGGCGAGCTCCGGGTCGTAGCGCGACTGCCAGCCGTGCACGAGCCTCCGCGGCGGGTCGTACTCGAGGGTCGGGGATTCGCCCCAGACCTCCCCGTTCGGGCCACGCCCGATGTGGCGCTCCGGCGTGTTCTCGATCCGTGCGCCGTGGTAGTAGCGGATCGTGAACTCCGGCTTCGTGATCGCGTCCCAGATCGCCTCCGGGGTCGCCTTGATGAACAGCTGGTAGACCTGCGTTGCCTGCGCGGTCATGGTCGTCATGCCGTCTCCTCCAGTTCGGTCTTGAGGTCTGCGAGCGCCGCCACGCGGTGCTCCGTGTACTTGTCGATCCAGCGGTCGTGGATCAACCGGATCGGCACCGGGTTGAGGTAGTGGAGCTTCTCCCGGCCCGACCGGCGCGTGACGACGAG
>DASSJV010000041.1:0-13914 GCA_035691005.1 Gaiella sp.
GACGCGATCGAGATCCTCGCGCTCGAAGGGACGACCACGGAGGCGATCGCCGACGTCGTCGACAGCTTCCGCGGCGTCGCGCGACGGCTTCGGGTGATGGGCTCGCTCGCGTTGTCGCTCTGCCATCTCGCCGCAGGGCGCGTCGACGCAGTCTGCTGTCTCAAGCCCGCGCGTTCGATCGACATCGCGGCCGCGCAGCTCCTCGTCCGCGAGCGCGGCCTTGCGATCGACCTGTTCGAGGATCCCCCCTTCGGCGCGGCGCCGCTCGACCTCGGCCAGCGCTCGCGCGTCGTGGCCGCGGCCGGCGCCGCCCAGTGCCGCCGGATCGCCGCGGCGCTCGGGTCGGTCGCGCCGTCCCGCTGAGCGGCAGCCGAGCCGGGCACGAGTGGCTACGCTGGACGCGATGACTCCCGACCGTGATGCGATCCTCGTGGCGCTCGAGCGCGTGATCGACCCCGAGCTGAAGCGACCCGTCACCGACCTCGACATGGTGCGCGACGTCGTCGTCTCCGACGACGGCGCGGTCGAGGTGACGATCGCGCTCACGGTCGCAGGCTGCCCGCTGCGCGCGAGCTTCCAGGACCAGGTCGCCGAGCACGTCGGCGCGGTGCCCGGCGTCACGGGCGTGACGCTTCGCTTCGACGTGATGACGCCCGAGGAGAAGGCTGCGCTCGCGACACGGCTCCGCGGCGGCCGCCCGCCGAAGGAGATCCGCCTCGATCCCTCGATCCGCGTCGTCGCCGTGACCTCCGGGAAGGGCGGCGTCGGCAAGTCCACCCTGTCGGCGAACCTCGCCGCCGCGCTCGTGGAGCGCGGGGAGCGGGTCGGGATCCTCGACGCCGACGTCTACGGCTACTCGATCCCACACGTGCTCGGCGTGTCCCAGCGCCCGGTGGTCGTCGACTCGATGATCGTGCCGCCCGTCCGCGGCGACCTACACGTCATGTCGATCGGCCTGTTCGCAGAGGACAACGCGCCGATCATGTGGCGCGGGCCGATGCTCCACAAGGCGCTGGAGCAGTTCCTCTCGGACGTGCACTGGGGCGAGCTCGACACGCTCGTCGTGGACATGCCGCCCGGCACCGGGGACGTCGCGATCTCGATCGGCCAGCTGCTGCCGCGCGCCGAGGCGCTCGTGGTGACCACGCCGCAGCCGGCCGCGCAGCAGGTCGCCGTCCGGGCGGCGGTGATGGCGCAGAAGACGGGCATGCGGATCGTGGGGGTCGTGGAGAACATGTCGTGGCTCGTCGGCACCGGTCAGGAGCTGTTCGGTGCGGGCGGTGGCGAGGCCCTCGCCGCGGAGATCGACGCGCCCCTGCTCGCGCAGATCCCGCTCGACCCTGCGCTGCGCGAGGCCGCGGACGAGGGCCGCCCGGTGCTCGAGGCCGCCCCGGACGCGGAGGTCAGCGCCGCGATCCGCGCGCTCGCGGAGTCCGTCCAAGCGCGCCGCCCAGGCGGGATCCGCAAGGCGCTCACGGTTCTCTAAACGGTGGCCGGTGCCGCGAGCGCTGCGGCCGGAGGCCGGCTTCGCCGGCCGGGAGGTCAGCGGCGGAGCGTCCGTGCGCTGCGCCGGAGAAGGGGGCTCGTGGGGGAAACAGGGTTTCCCCCACGTCGTTCGCAGGGAAGGGAGCCCGAAGGCTCCCTTCCGTGACGGCGAGCCCAGCGGCGGTGGGCCGGTGCCGTCGCTGCACGTCCGCGCCGGGGGGAGGCGCGGCCATCCAGTCGCATCCTCACACCATCGCATGAGGATGATGTGAGGATACTCCCTTCGGTGAGGCTCGTGTCGTGACAACGGCCACCGCGGAGGCGCGACTGCGTGCGAGCGGCCTTTCGGAGCGGGATGCGACCGTCGTCGTCGAGCACCTCGCCGCGGCGGATCGAGCCGGGCGGAGCGGCCACGGCCTGGCTCGGATCGGGTGGCTCGAGGGGCTGCTCGAGAGCACGGTCGACCCGGCCGGGGCCCCTCGGCGGGTCGAGCAAACCGACGGCTTCGAGCGCTGGCACGGAGCCGGCGCCCTCGGCTACGTCACGCTCGCGGCGATCTGCGACGGGCTGGTCGCCGAGCCGCCCGCGCGCGCCCGGCTCGTCGTCGCGGAGGCGTGCTTTCCCACGGGCGTCCTCGGCCTCTGGGCGAGGCGTCTCGCGGAAGCGGGTCTCGTCGCCGTCGTGACCGCCACCTCACCGCGCCGTCTCCCCCATCCCGCGGGCGGTCCGCCCCTCACCGGGACGAACCCCGTCGCGATCGCGATCCCGTCGTCGGACGGGCGGCCGCTCGTCGCCGACGTCTCGATGGGCGCGGTCACTCACGGCGACGTCTTGACGGGGGCCGCGCGGCCAGAGGAGCTGGTGCCCTTCGGTGGCCCCCAGGCGCACAAGGCGTTCGCGCTCGCGGTCGGGCTCGAGCTGCTAGTCGGCGCGCTCGCCGGGCCCGACCACGGCGCGCTCGTGCTCGCCGCCCGGCCCGAGCACGACCCGGTGCCCGCGTTTCGCGCGCTTGCGGCAGGGATCCGGCTTCCCGGCGACCGGTCGAGCGACTGACCGTCTGCACGCCGGGGGTCGGTCAGCCGGCGTCCCAGGCGACGGTGACCTCGCCGTGGACCTCCGGGAGAGGCAGCACGGCCGCCTCCGCCTCGACGGCCTGGCGCTCTTCCCGGGAGAGCCGTCTCCAGGGCGTGACCGTGACCGCCGAGCCGGCGCGCCGCCAGGTGCCGGCCACGTCGCCGTCGACCAGCAGCGCGCCCGGCCAGACGCGCGACGTCCAGAGCGCAGCGCGCCGCGCGGCGTCGGGGACGAGCAGCTCGCGGTCGGCGCCCTGGAGCAGGTAGAAGACGTCGCCGCTCGGCAAGAGCCGCGCCGGTGCGGGCGGCCCGGCCGGTCTGCGGATGGTCGCTTCGTCCGAGGCGAGCACGAACCCGTCGCCCAGCAGGGTGCGGACGAGCACCAGCGTCGGGCCGAGCCCCTCGAAGGCGGCGAACGCGGCGCGCGCGTTGACCCCAGCCCAGTTGGCAAAGCCTGCGGGCGTCCCGGGACCCATTGCGTGCAGGTAGCGGCGCAGCAGCTCGAGGCGAGCGTCGAGCGGCTCGATCTCCGGGCGCGGCACCGTCCAGACCGTGGGCTTGCGCGCCCCGGCCCAGCGGATGAGCACCGTGCCCGTCAGCGCCGCGTAGCGAAGCGCGTTCGCGTGGACGCCGAGCCCACGACCCGCCGCCGCCGCGTCGAGCCGGCGGCCGTCCAGGAACGCATGCAACCGCGCCGCGAGGTCCTCGGCCCTACGTCGGGTGCGACCGGTCTCCGGCAGCCTGCCGAGCGTGAACGGCGCATGGTCGCCCGCCGGGACGACATACGCCGTGTAGCGGAGCCCCCAGACCTGGACGAGCGACGGATCCGCCCACGCGTCCGGTGGCGTCTCCTTGACCCGTGCGTGGAGCGAGTGGAGGGCCGAGCGCGGGACGCTGTCCTGGAGGCCCGCCTGCGCTGCCCGGGCGAGGGACGCAGGCCCAGGCGGGAGGCGCTCGTCGAGGTCACCGGTGCGCCGGCGGAACGCGAGGACCTGCTCGCGCGTGACCTCGAGCGTCGGCATCGCCCTGCGCGGCTAGGGACGGGGGAACGACGGATCGTCCCGGATCGACGCGAGGTCGTCGTCCGTCTGCGCGAACGCGAGGAAGCGGTCCTCGAGGGCGATCGCCTCGCGGAGGCGTGCGAGCGCCTCCTCGCGTCTCCCCGCGCGCGCGAGCGCGCAGGCGAGGTTGTAGAGCGTGGGGCCGCTGTCGGGCGTCTCCGCGAGATGCTCCTCGAACACGGCGATCGCCTTGTCCCACTCCTCGGTCGGCCAGTAACGAAGTGCCTCGGCCGTCCGCTCCCACGGCGACGGCGTGAACGCGACGCCCGGCTTCGCGCCAACGGCGAGGATCGTCGTCCCGCGCTCGCCGACCGCGCCGCGCCTTACGGCCGGGTCGGGCACATGGACGATCGTGCCGGAGGGCGCGTCGAACGTCTCGCCGTCGAGCGTGAACGTCGCGTGGCCCGAAACGACGACGTACACCTCCTCGTGCTGCTCGTTGCCGTCGGCCTCGGCGTGCTCGCCGATCACCTGCTGGCCGTCTTCGGTCGCCGTCCACGCGTTCATGCCGAACGCCTGGATGTCGAGCGTCCGGCGGATCGTGTGCCAGCGCGCCTGGCGTTCGGTCTCGTACGGGACGAGCTCGTCGAGCGTGACGACGGCGTAGCGATCGCTCATGCGGACTCCCTCAGTCGGTCGAGCACGACAGGATCGACCGCGTCCTCGCCGTCCACGCGCTCCTCCAGGTTCTCGACGCCGGCCCAGGTGGCGAGGTCGGGCTGACCGACACGGCGCAGGAGGTCGTCCAGCTCCGCGCGTAGCGCGCCGTCGACCGTGAGCCACTGGTCGCGCGGCGTCGAGCCGAACAGGGCGTCGTGCATCCGGTAGATCCGCCGCAGCTCGACGAGCGGGTCGGGATGCTCGTCGACGCGGAGGTCGACGAGGGAGTCGGAGAGGTTCGCGTAGCCGCCGTCGCGCTCGACGACGAGGAGCGCCGCCGACTGGCGGCCCCGTCTGTCGCCGCCCGCAGCCTCCGCGGCGTCGAGGCAGTCGAGCAGGCGTCGCGCGAGCGGCTTCCCGGAGGTGGCCTCGAACGTCTCGGCGAGCGCGTCGACGGTGGCGCCCGAGACGAGGATGTTCCCCTGCGCGGCGTAGCCCTCGCCGGTGCGGCCGCCCGCCCACGCGTGGCACTCCGCGCCCGTATACGTGGCGGCCCGGCCCTGCGCGTCGACGATGCCGAGCTGGCGGTGTGCCCTGCCGTCGTCCGCCGACGTGAGCCGCTCGACGGCCTCCTCGGCCGAAGCGCCGTCACGCAGGAGCGCGAGGCCGTCCGGGCCGTAGCGCGGGTTCGCGTACGACTGCGTCGCGATCGCGCCGACGTGCGGCGCCGCCCACGGCACGACCGAGCCGACCGCGAGGAACTTCGACTGCGTCGCGACGCCCCATTGCCCCGCCTCGAGGTCGCACGCGCAGATCGAGTATGTGGCGACGTCCGGCGGCTCTGGTTGCAGCGTGCACCGTGCGCCGTCAGCCATACGTCAGCTCCGGGAGGTCCAGGTCGAGCAGCGCGGCGTTCGTGACGAGGACGCAGGAGACCTCCGGCCGCGCCAGCGCCCGCGTGACGCCGTCTGCGTCGGCCGCACGCGCCACCACGGGCCGGCCCGCTGCGTGGGCCGCCCGAAGGGCCGCGTCGTCCTCCACCGAGTCGACGACGAGCGCGCCGTCGACGTCGACCGAGCCCTCCAGGGCGATGGCGGGCACCTTACGCCCCGTCGCGCCGAACCAGCGCTCCCTCACGGCGCGGAGGGTACTGGAGCGGGAACCGCGCGGGCGGCCGAGGTGTACCGGTCGTAACCGAAGGAGGCGCACGTGAAACGATTGCTGCTCGGGCTGGCGCTCGCCGGCCTGCTGCTCCCCGGCGCGGTGCTCGGCGGCGGCTTCGCCACCGTCCAGTTGAGCTCCCTGCCGGCCGGCACCGACGCCGGCGGGACGTGGACGCCCACCATGACGATCCGCCAGCACGGCGTGACACCGCTCGACGGCCTCCAGCCCGCCGTTCGGATCACGGACGAGGCGGGAGCCATCACGACGTTCGCCGCGAAGCCCGCGGGCGAGCCGGGGACGTACCTCGCCGAGGTGACCTTCCCGTCCGCCGGCACCTGGCGATTCGAGATCTGGGACGGCTTCTCCCAGACGCACACGTACTCCCCCGTGACGATCGGCGACGGCGGCGACGCATCGTTCCCGACCGCTCCGGTCGGAGGGGTCGTGCTCGCCGCGCTCGCGCTCGCCGGGGCGCTCGTGGTCGTGCTCCGGCGGAGGCGGCCCGGGCCGAGCCCCGCGCTCGGCGGCTGAGCTAAAGGGTCAGGGTCTCGCCCGGCGCCGGGTCGAGCAGCTCCACCCCGGAGGGCAGGAGCGGCCGCAACGCGTCGGGCGAGCCCGCGAGCAGTGGGAACGTCCCGTAGTGGCACGGGACGACCCGTGTCGCACCCAGCAGCTCGGCGGCGAGGGCGGCCTCCTCGGGGCCCATCGTGAAGTGGTCTCCGATCGGCAGCACTGCGACGTCCGGCGCGTACAGGCGTCGGATGATCGCCATGTCGCCGAAGACGTTCGTGTCGCCCGCGAAGTAGATCGTCGGCGCCCCGTCCTGGCGGACGACGATCCCGGTCGGCTCGCCGGTGTAGACGATCTTGCCCTCCTGCCAGTTGCTCGAGGAGTGGTTGGCGTCGGTGAGCGTCAGGCGCACGCCCGCGACCGAGACCGTGCCGCCCTTGTTGGGCGAATGCTCGTCGGCCTCCGGCAGGCCGTGGACGGCGCTCAGCCAGTCGCGCAGCTCGACGGGCGCGACGACGGGGCACTCGAAACGCTGTGCGAGCGCGACCGTGTCGCCGAGGTGGTCGCCGTGGCCGTGCGTGAGCACGACCAGGTCGCACCGTTCGGGGGACTGCTCGCTCTCGGGGCACTTCGGGTTCCCGGTGAGGAAGGGGTCGAGGTAGACGCGCGTGCCTGCCTCCGTGTCGAACCGGAACGCCCCGTGACCGAGCCAGGTGAGTGTGGTAGCCATGAGTCGAGCCTACCTGCGTCGAGTCGCCGAGCCGCCCGGACCGAGTGACGGCCGGGCACCTGTTCGGGGGATCGCCGGGAGAGGCGTGATCGCCCATTCTCCGGCTACGTCGCGAAGCGGTCGCGGCGCGCTTCCAGAGGGGGAAAGCCATGACGATCTTCAGGGGCGCGGCCCTGGCGGCCGCGACGGTCGCACTCATCGGCGCCGCATACGCCGGAGCGGCGGGGCCGACGCGGTTCTCCGGCGAGTACACGGTCGGCGGCGCGACGGTGCCGGGCATGGACACCGGGCTCGTCCTTCAAGGCCAGTCCGTCACCGTGTCCGCCACGGGTGCCGTGTGCCCGTTCGGCGACGCGTTCTGCCCGGGCCCGGACGGGTATCCGTGGGACACGACGTCCAGCGCGTACGGCGGCTTCCCGGCGCCGGGCGCTCCGGCGTGGGGCCTCGTGGGTCGGGTCGGTAGCGGGCCCTGGGTGCAGGTCGGGAGCGGCCCGACCGTGCTCAGCGGCACGGGCGCGCTCGTGTTCGCCGTCAACGACGACCTGCTCGTCGACAACGCCGGCAGCTTCACCGTCACCGTCTCGTACTCGTGCTGGCCGGGGTGGGGCTACGGCGACGTGAACCACGACCACTGCGGGCCTCCGGGCCTCGTGGGCAAGGGCGACGTCGACGCGAGCACCGGGGCGGGCTCGCCGCGGGGCAACGGCAAGGCGAACGGCAAGGCAGTCGGCCGCAAGGCCGATCGCTAGCGCCTACAGCGGCAGCGAGGCGGCGGCGTCGCGGGCGAGGTCGACGAGCGGCTGGACGAAGAAGAACGAGCCGATCGTGACGAGGATCCCCGCGGCGACCGCCGCGTCGAGCAGTAGGTCACGCGGAGGCGAGCCCCCGGTCGCGACGACCGTCCCGGAGCTCACCTCCCCCGAGCGCATGTAGAGCGCGCGGACGACGTTGAGGTAGTACGCGAGCGAGAGCGCGGTCGCGAGCACGCCGATCACTACGAGCCACCACCAGCCCGCCTCGTAGATCGACGAGAACACGAAGAGCTTCCCGAGGAAGCCGCCCGTGAGCGGGAAGCCGGCCAGGCTGAGCATGAAGACCCACAGCCCGACCCCGAGGTACGGCCGCTCCCAGCCGAGCCCTTCGAGCGAGGCGACCGACACCGGCCGGCCGAGCTCGCGTTCGCGCGAAGCCACGATCGCGAAGGCGCCGACGGTCGCCGCGGCGTAGGGGATCAGGTAGTAGAGGAGCGACGTCGCGCCGTCGTCCGAGTTCGCCGCGATCGCGATGAGGAGGAAGCCCGCGTGCGAGACGGACGAGTACGCGAGCATCCGCTTCACGTCGCGCTGCGCGATCGCCGCGAGGTTCCCGATCGCGAGCGACGCGACGGCGAGGACCGCGACCGCGACCGTCCAGATCTCCGCCTGCTCCGGGAATGCGGTGACGAGGATCCGCAGCGTGAGCACGAGCGCCGCGACCTTCGTCGCCCCCGCCATGAAGGCGGTCACCGACGTCGGCGCGCCCTGGTAGACGTCCGGCGTCCACATGTGGAACGGCGCCGCCGAGACCTTGAACGCGAGCCCGGCGAGGATCATCGCCATCCCGGTCACGAACAGCGGATCGTCGGCGCCCGTCGCCTCCCGGATCGCCGAGAAGCCGAGCTCCCCGGTCGAGCCGTACACGAGCGCGCAGCCGAACAGCAGCACCCCCGAGCCGAAGCTCCCGATGATCAGGTACTTGAGCCCCGCCTCGAGCGACTCGCGCCGGTGCGTGTCGAGGGCGCAGAGCACGTAGAGCGCGATCGAGAACCACTCGAGCGCGAGAAAGGTCGTCATCAGGCTCGAGGCCGAGACGAAGAAGACCATCCCGGCGGCGGAGGCCGCGATCAGCGCGTAGTACTCGCCGACGTGGTCCTTCCGGCCGTCGCCCCACGAGACGAGGACGACGACGAGGCCGATCGCCGCGAGCACGATCGCCGCGAGGGCGCCGAGCTGGTCGCGCGTCATGCTCTCGGAGAGGAGCACGGTCGGGTCCGGCGAGCGGTCGAAGACGATCCCGGCGAAGACGCCCGAGACGACGAACCCCACGCCCGTGACCGCGACCGAGAAGGCGCGCAACGCGGCGCGCGGCACGGTCACGGCCCCGAGCAGGGCGATCGCCGAGGCGCCGAGCAGCGCGAGCGTCGGCGAGAGCGCGAGCCAGTCGACGTGCGGGGTCTCGATCACGGCGACTGCTCCTGGCCGGCGATGAACGACGTCGGCTGGTCGAGCGGGAACGACCGCTCGGTGACGAGCGCGGGCCAGGCCGAGAGCACCGCCAGGATGGCGACGAGCGGCAGGACGAGCGCGAGCTCGCCCCCGACGAGGTCGCTCGACTCGTCATCCGTCCCGCTCGCGCGGCGGTCGTGGAGGATCGCCGAGATCAGCCTCAGTGCGTACATCGCGGCGAGCACGATCGCGGCGACGCCGACCGCGGCGTAGCCCCAGCCGCGCTCGAAGACGCCGGCGAGGATCGAGAACTCGCCCGCGAAGTTCGCCGAGCCCGGCACGGCGAGGGTGAACATCCCCAGGATCAGGACGACGCTCGCGAGCGCCGGCCGGCCCTTCGCGAGCCCGCCGAGGCGTGCGAACTCGCCGCTCCCGAAGCGTGCCTCGATCATCCCGGCGAGCAGGAAGAACCCGGCCGAGACGAGCCCGTGGTTGACGGAATGGAGGATCGCGCCGTCGAGGCCGAGGTCGTTCACCGAGAAGATCCCGAGCATGATCAGCCCCATCTGGGCCATCGACGAATACGCGACGACCCCGCGGATGTCGGGCTGGCGGAACGCGAGCACGGAGCCGTAGACGAGTGTCGCGGCTGCGAGGACGAGCGCGAGCCCGCGCAGGTCGTCAACCGGCTCCGGGAAGTGCGGCAGCACGATCCAGACGAGCCCGAACACGGCCGCCTTCGAGACGACGCCGGAGAGGATCGCTGCGATCTCGGGCGGCGCCTCCGTGTAGGCGAGTCGGAGCCAGCCGTGGAACGGCAGGAGCGGCGCCTTCACGAAGAAAGCGGCGAGGAAGCCGAGGAAGATCCAGTCGTTCGAGCTCGTGCCGAGCTCGGCGAGCTCGAAGGTGCCCTGGGAGATCCCGAACGCGATGATCGAGGCGAGCATCAGGAGCGAGCCGGCCATCGTGTAGAGCACGAACGTGACGGTCGCCTTCACGCGCTGCGGCCCGCCCCAGACCCCGACGAGGACGTAGATCGGGATCAGCATCGCCTCGAAGAAGACATAGAAGAGGAGGAGGTCCTGCGCGGCGAACACCCCGACGAGCGAGCCGACGAGGAACAGCACGAGGCCGTAGTACGCGCGCGGCCGGTCGCGCCCGACCCACATCGCGTACCCGACCGCCGCCGCGCCGACCACAACCGTGAGCCCGACGAGCCAGAACTGGAAGCCGTAGAGGCCGACCGAGTAGGAGATCCCCAGGTCGGAGAACCACTCGCGGCTCGCCGAGTACTGCTGCTCCTGGCTCGAGAAGTCGAAGTTGCGCGCGCCGCCGACCCAGAGTCCGACCTCCGCGAGCGCGGCGAGGAGCGCCAGCCCGGAGGTCGACTCGGCCGACAACGGCAGCACCCAGACGACGAGGGCGGCGACGAGCGGGACGACGATGAGCAGGGTCGTAAGCATCAGTCGGGCACTAGCGGACGACGAGGAAGACGAGGGCCAGGACGGAGACGGAGACCGCGAACGCAAGCGCGTACGTCCGCAGGAGGCCGCTCTGCGCGCGGCCGGCGACCGCGGCCGCGTCGAGCGTGCCCTCGGCGAGCTCGTCCAGCCCGCGCTGGACGACCGGCTGCTCGACGTTGTCGCGGAGCCGCAGGGCGAGCGCCTGCGCCGGCCTCGTGAAGAGCGCGTCGTAGAGCTCGTCGAACCACAGCTTGTGCTCGAGCGCGTTGCGGAGCGCGCCGTCCGCGACGAGCTCGCGGCCGGCGCGGAAGGCCCGCCAGGCGAGGTAGGAGCCGAGCACGCCGAGTGTCACGGCCACGAGGCTCGTCAGCCAGTCCTGCGCGGCGGTCGGCGCCACGAGCGGCGGGACGACGGGCTCGAGCCATTCCTCGAACGGCTCCCAGACGCCGGGGATCGCGAGGAACCCGACGACGCAGGTGCCGCCCGCCAGGACGAGGACGGGCCAGGTCATCGTCCTCGCGCCCTCGCCGTGGTGGCCCTCGGCGTGCGCCTCGCCGCGCTCGCCGTGGAAGACGTAGAAGTAGAGCCGCAGCGCGTAGAGGCCGGTGAGCACCGCGCCGAGCAGCCCCCCCACGTAGAGGACCCAGCCGAGCGCGCCGCCCTGGGCGAGCGCGGCGGCGAGGATCGGGTCCTTCGACCAGAAGCCCGCGAGCGGCGGGATCCCGACGAGCGCGAGCGTCCCGATCAGGAACGTGACGTGCGTGACCGGCAGCTCGCGACGCAGGCCGCCCATCTTGCGAATGTCCTGCTCGCCCGAGAGGTGGTGGATCACGATCCCCGCGGCGAGGAACAGCAGGGCCTTGAAGAAGGCGTGGGTAACGAGGTGGAACATCGCGAAGCCGTACGCGCCCACGCCCGCGCCGACGAACATGTAGCCGATCTGGCTCATCGTCGAGTAGGCGATCACGCGCTTGATGTCCCACTGGACGAGCGCGACGACGCCCGCGAGCAGAAGGGTCGCGAGCCCGAGGAGGGCGGCGAGGTGCTGGATATCCGGCGCCGCCTCGAACACCGGATGCGTGCGGCAGATGAGGTAGACGCCGGCCGTCACCATCGTCGCCGCGTGGATGAGGGCGGAGACGGGGGTCGGCCCCTCCATCGCGTCGGGGAGCCAGGTGTGGAGAGGGATCTGCGCCGACTTCGCGACGGCGCCGCCGAGCAGCCCGAGCGCGATCAGCGTCACGGTCGTGTCGGAGAGGGCGCCCGAGGATGCCGCGTCGAACACCGCGCCGTAGTCGAGGCTGCCGACCTTCGCGATCGCGAGAAAGAGCCCCAGCGCCATGATCGCATCGCCGAGGGCGTTCATAAGGAACGCCTTCTTGGCGGCGAGGACCGCCGAGGGGCGGTGGTGGTCGAAGCCGATCAGGAGGTACGACGCGAGGCCGACGAGGCCCCAGCCGACGAGGAGCAGCAGCAGGTTGCCGCCCTCGACGAGCAGCAGCATCGCGAACACGAAGAACGACATGTACGCGAAGTAGCGGCGCTCCTCGTCCTCGCCCGCCATGTAGCCGTTCGAGTAGAGGACGATGAGGCCGCCGATCCCGGTGACCACGAGCATCATCACGAGCGAGAGCGGGTCGATCAGCAGCTCGAGCCGGACACGGAAGTCGCCCGCGGTGAGCCACGTCCACGACGCCGTCAGCTCGGCGCGGTCCTCCGGGGTGCGCCCGAGCGCGTCGACGAACGCGATCACGGCGCCGGCGAACCCGACGAACACGGACGCGGTCGAGAGGATCCCGGCCTGGCGCCGGGTGATCCGCGTCCCCGCGAGCAGGATCGCGAGGAACCCCGCGAGCGGGGCGAGCAGACAAAGCCACCCTCCGAACGCCATGGCCCCGGGCTAGCCCTTCAGCTCCGTCAGGGTGTCGACGTCGAGCGTGAGGCGCCGCCGCGCCATCGCGACGATCAGCCCGAGCCCGACGCACACCTCGGAGGCGGCGACGGCCATCACCGCGAGCGCGAAGATCTGCCCGTCCATCTCGCCGTGCAGCCGCGAGAACCCGACGAAGGCGAGGTTCGCGGAGTTGAGCATGATCTCGAGCGAGAGGAGCACGATCAGCGGGCTCCGCCGCAGGAGGACGCCGCCGACCCCGATCGCGAACAGGATCGACGAGACCGCGAGATACCAGGGGATGTCCGGGCCCATCAAGGCGCTGCCTCCGGCCGGTCGGCGACCTGCTCGGACTGCGAGCGCATGCCGAGCACGACCCCGCCGATCGCGGCGACGAGCAGGACGATCGAGGTGATTTCGAAGGCGAGCAGGTGGTCGGTGAGGAACACCTCGCCAACCGAAGCCGGCGAGCCGAACGCGCGCGTCACGTCCGCCTCGTCCGCGAGCTGGTCCCCCGCCTCGAGGCCGACCGCGACGAGCGTCACGGCGAGGAGCGACACGGCGGCGATCACCGACGAGACCTGGATCAGGCGCGTCCCTCCGGCCCAGGGCGCGTCTGCCCGGCCGCCGAGGTACGCGATCACGAAGAGGAACATCACCATCACGGCGCCGGCGTAGACGAGCACCTGCGCGGCGGCGACGAACTCGCCCGAGGCGAGGAGGTAGAGCACGGCGAGCGAGGCGAGGTTCCCGATCAGCGACAGGGCCGACGAGAACGGGTTCGCGGCAGTGACGACGCGGAGCCCGGTGCCGAGACACGCGGCGGCCGCGAGCAGCCAGATCACCCAGGTCAGGAAGTTCCCCATCAGGAGTCGCGCTTGTACGCGGGGATCGGCGTGTCGTAGAGCTCGGCGTCCTCCGTCGGGATCCGCTTGATCGGCTCGGCGAGGAGCATGTCCTTCGTGTAGACGAGGTCGTCGCGCGAGTACTCGGAGAGCTCGAACTCGTTCCCGAGCGTGATCGCGTCGAACGGGCACGCGAGCTCGCAGTACCCGCAGAAGATGCAGCGCGAGAGGTTGATCTCGTAGATGCGCGCGTAGCGCTCGCCCGCCGAGACGCGGTGCTCGGCGGTGTTCTCCGCCGCGACGACGCGGATGCAGTCCGCCGGGCAGGCCGCCGCGCAGAGCGAGCAGCCGACGCACTTCTCGAGCCCGTTCGCATGCCGGTGGAGCCGATGGCGGCCGCGGAAGCGCGGGTAGACCGGTCGCTTGTACTCCGGGTACTGCTGCGTGATCGGCTTCTTGAAGATGTGCTTGAAGGTGACGCCGAAGCCCTTGAGTGTCCCGAACGGCTGCATGGTCAGGCGCGCACCTTAGATCCAGACCACGAGGAGGGCGGTGACCACCGCGTTCACGGTCGCGACGGGCAGCAGCACCTTCCAGCCGAAGCGCATCAGCTGGTCGTAGCGCAGGCGCGGCAACGTCGTCCGCATCCAGATGAACAGGAACAGCAGGACGAACACCTTGAGCAGGAACCAGATCGGCCCGGGCAGCCAGGGCCCGTGCCAGCCGCCGAGGAAGAGCGTCACCGCAAGGCCGGAGAGCGTGATCAGGTTGATGTACTCGGACATCGAGTAGAGCCCGAAGCGCATCCCGCCGTACTCGGTGTGGTAGCCGGCGACGAGCTCCTGCTCCGCCTCCGGCAGGTCGAACGGCGCCCGGGCGGTCTCGGCC
>DASSJV010000042.1:0-8196 GCA_035691005.1 Gaiella sp.
CTGGATCAGCTCGATCTCCATGTTCGTGTTGTCGCCCGGCATGACCATCTCCTGGCCCTCGGGCAGGTTGATGGAGCCGGTGACGTCGGTCGTGCGGAAGTAGAACTGCGGCCGGTAGCCGTTGAAGAACGGCGTGTGGCGCCCGCCCTCGTCCTTCGAGAGGACGTAGACCTCGGCCTTGAAGCCGGTGTGCGGCGTGATCGAGCCCGGCCTCGCGAGCACCTGACCCCGCTCCACCTCCTCGCGCTTCGTGCCGCGCAGGAGCGCGCCCGCGTTGTCGCCCGCCTGGGCGAAGTCGAGCGTCTTGTGGAACATCTCGAGACCGGTCACGACCGTCTTCTCGGTCTTCTCGTGGATGCCGACGATCTCGACCTCGTTGCCGGTCTCGATCTTCCCCTGCTCGATGCGGCCCGTGACGACGGTGCCGCGGCCCGGGATCGTCATGACGTCCTCGATCGGCATCAGGAACGGCTTGTCGGTGTCGCGGGTCGGCTCGGGGATGTACGAGTCGACCGCGGCCATCAGCTCGAGGATCTTCGGCGTCCACTCGGGGTCGCCCTCGAGCGCCTTGAGCGCGGAGACCTGGACGATCGGGATGTCGTCGCCGGGGAACTCGTACTTCGAGAGCAGCTCCCGGACCTCCATCTCGACGAGCTCGAGCAGCTCGGGGTCGTCGACCATGTCGGCCTTGTTCAGCGCGACCACCATCGCCGGCACCTCGACCTGGCGGGCGAGCAGGATGTGCTCGCGCGTCTGCGGCATCGGGCCGTCGGCGGCGGAGACCACGAGGATCGCGCCGTCCATCTGGGCGGCGCCCGTGATCATGTTCTTGATGTAGTCGGCGTGGCCCGGGCAGTCGACGTGCGCGTAGTGCCGGTTCTCGGTCTCGTACTCGACGTGGGCGGTCTGGATCGTGATCCCGCGCTGCTTCTCCTCCGGCGCCTTGTCGATCTCGTCGAACGCGACCGCGGTGCCGCCGCCCTGCTCGGCGAGCACCTTCGTGATCGCGGCAGTGAGCGTCGTCTTCCCGTGGTCGATGTGCCCGATCGTGCCGACGTTGACGTGCGGCTTCGTACGCTCGAACTTCTGCTTGCCCATTCCTTCTTCCCTCCGGAAACGTGACTCGAATGACGAATTTCTGGACGGTCAGCCTTCCGACTGCCTGCTCACGATCGTCTCCGCGATCGACGCGGGGACGTCCTCGTACCGGTCGAACTGCATGGTGAAGGTCGCGCGACCCTGCGTCATCGAGCGCAGGTCGGTCGCGTACCCGAACATCTCGGAGAGCGGGACGCTTGCCTTGATCATCTGCGAGTTGCCGAGCGGCTCGAGGTGCTCGACACGCCCGCGACGCGAGTTGAGGTTCCCCATCACGTCGCCGAGGTAGTCCTCGGGCGTGACGACCTCGACGGCCATCATCGGCTCCAGCAGCTTCGGCTTCGCCCGCTTCATCGCCTCCTTGAACGCCATCGAGCCGGCGATCTTGAACGCCCGCTCGCTCGAGTCGACCTCGTGGTACGAGCCCTCGACGAGCTCGATCCGCACGTCGACGACCGGATACCCGGCCAGCACGCCGGCGCCCATCGCCTCCTGGATGCCGTCGTCGACGGGCTTGATGTACTCCTTCGGGATCTTCCCACCGACGATCTTGTCCTCGAACTCGTAGCCGGTGCCCGGGGTCTGCGGATAGAGGTTGATCACGACGTCGCCGTACTGGCCCGAGCCTCCGGTCTGCCGGACGAAGCGGCCCTGGATCTTCTCGGCGGGCTGCGACGCCGTCTCGCGGTAGGCGACCTGCGGTCGGCCGACGTTCGCGTCGACCTTGAACTCGCGCATGAGGCGGTCGACGATGATCTCGAGGTGCAGCTCGCCCATCCCTGCGATGAGCGTCTGCCCCGTCTCCTCGTCGGAGGTGACGCGGAACGTCGGGTCCTCCTCGGCGAGGCGCTGGAGGCCCTGCGAGAGCTTGTCCTGGTCGCCCTTCGTCCGGGGCTCGATCGCGACCGAGATCACCGGATCCGGGAACGTCATCGACTCGAGCACGATCGGCGCCGAGTCGACGGCGAGCGTGTCGCCGGTCGTGGACTGCTTGAGGCCGACGGCCGCGGCGATCTCGCCCGCGCCGAGCTCCTCGCGCTCCTCGCGGTGGTTCGCGTGCATCTGCAGGATGCGGCCGATGCGCTCGGTCTTCCCGTTCGTCGTATTCATCACCCGGTCGCCGGCCTTGACCTTGCCCGAGTAGACGCGGAAGTACGTGAGCTTCCCGACGTACGGGTCGGACATGACCTTGAACACGAGCGCGGAGAACGGGGCCTCCTCCGACGGCGGCCGCGTGATCTCGTCCTCGGTCGACGGATCGGTGCCTTGCACGGCAGGGACGTCGAGCGGGCTCGGGAGGTAGTCGACGACCGCGTCGAGCAGCGGCTGCACGCCCTTGTTCTTGAAGGCGGAGCCGAGCAGGACCGGGGTGATCGCGTCCGCGAGCGTCCCCGCGCGCAGCGCGCGGCGGATCATCTCGGGCGCGACAGAGGTCTCGTCGTCGAGGTAGGCCTCCATCAGCTCGTCGTCGTGCTCCGCGATCGCGTCGATCAGCGCGTGGTGCGCCTCCTCCGCGGCCGCGGCCAGCTCGGCCGGGATCTCGCCGACCGTGAACGACTGGCCGAGCTCGTCCTCGTAGACGATCGCCTGCATCTCGACGAGGTCGACGACGCCGACGTGGGCGTCCTCCTCGCCGATCGGCAACTGGATCGGCACCGGGTTCGCGCCGAGGCGCTCGCGCATCGACTCCACCGCGTTCGCGAAGCTCGCGCCCGTGCGGTCCATCTTGTTGATGAACGCGATACGCGGCACGCCGTAGCGGTCGGCCTGGCGCCACACCGTCTCGGACTGGGGCTGGACGCCCGCGACCGAGTCGAACACCGCGACGGCGCCGTCGAGCACGCGCAGCGAGCGCTCGACCTCGACAGTGAAGTCCACGTGTCCGGGAGTATCGATGATGTTGATGCGATGGTCGCGCCAGAACGCCGTCGTGGCGGCCGACGTGATGGTGATCCCGCGCTCCTGCTCCTGGGCCATCCAGTCCATCGTCGCGGCGCCCTCGTGCACCTCGCCGAGCTTGTGGGTGCGACCGGTGTAATAGAGGATCCGCTCGGTCGTCGTCGTCTTGCCCGCGTCGATGTGGGCCATGATCCCGATGTTGCGGACGCGGTCGAGCGCGACCCGTGTTGCCGTAGTGCTCATCGTCTCCTCTACCTCACCACCGGTAGTGCGCGAAGGCCTTGTTCGCCTGCGCCATCCGGTACATGTCGTCCTTGCGCTTGAAGGCGCCGCCCTGCTGGTTGATCGCGTCCATCAGCTCTGCGGCGAGCTTCGACTCCATCCCCTTCTCGCGCCGCTCACGCGCATACGTGACGAGGTAGCGCAGCGCGAGCGTGCGGCCGCGCGGCGCCGGCACCTCGACCGGCACCTGGTAGTTCGCGCCACCGACGCGGCGGGAGCGCACCTCGAGCACGGGGGTGACGGACTTGACAGCCGCCTCGAGCGCCTCGACCGCAGGCTTGCCGGTCTTGTCGGCGACCTCCGTGAGCGCCTCGTAGACGATCCCCTCGGCGATCGACTTCTTCCCGTCGAGCATCACGCGGTTGACGAGCTGCGTCACGAGGACGGAGCCGTAGACCGCGTCGGGCACGACGGTGCGGGGCTGGATCTGGGCGCGGCGCGGCATGGGCTCAGCTTCCCCGCTTGGCGCCGTACTTCGAGCGCCCCTGGCGCCGCTCGGCGACGCCCGAGGTGTCGAGCCCGCCCCGGATCACCTTGTAGCGGAAGCCCGGCAGGTCCTTCACGCGGCCGCCGCGGATCAGGACGACCGAGTGCTCCTGCAGGTTGTGCCCCTCCCCCGGGATGTACGCGCCAACCTCCATCTGGTTCGTGAGCTTCACGCGCGCGACCTTGCGCAGCGCGGAGTTCGGCTTCTTAGGGGTCGTCGTGTAGACGCGCGTGCAGACGCCCCGCTTCTGCGGCGCGCCGCGAAGCGCGGGGGTCTTGACCTTCGTCTTCGGGACCTTGCGTCCCTTGCGGACGAGCTGGTTGACGGTGGGCACGCTGCTCCTCGGTACTCGGTCGGGGCTCTTCTCGCACAAAAAGGGGCCGGCAGGCGTTACGTCCTGCCGCCCGGGATCGGCAATGGTAGCCGAAACCGGCGTCTCGTGTCGCCGGGCGGCTCCCGAACGAGCACCTCCGGAAGCGGCATCCGCACCTGTTGCGACAGGGTCTGGCCGAAGCGGGACTCCCCTACTACAGTGCGGTGCGGGGAAGGTGGGGGAACCGGACATCTCGAGCGGAACCATCAGCACGATCATCGCGGCGACGGCTCTTCTGGGGCTCGGCATCGTCGCGCTCGAGATCATCCGCCGCCGCGAGCCGCGCGAGCGGGACGACCGGCTCGTCCAGGCCGTCGACGACATGCGCACGCGCATGGACGATCTCGGCCGCGACCTCTCCGAAGCCCTCGAGCGCGCCGAGCGGGAGAGCCGGCGCAACCGGTTCCTGAGCGACCTCGGGACCTCGATCGAGTTCGACGAGCTCCTCGACCGCGTGCTCGATGCGGCGCTCGAGGTCCCGGGCTTCGATGCGGCGATGGTGTCGCTCGACGACCAGAGCGGACCCGCCACGACCGCGACCAGGGGCATGACCCCGGAGGAGGCGGCGCACCCGCCTTCGTCCGGGGCGGGCGGCGTCCTCCCAGCAGGCCCCATCACCGTGAGCTACCGGTACGGCGCCGCCGACGCCGCCGACACGCACCTCATCCGCGGCGGGCTGTTCATGGCGCTCGTCGGGCGGGAGGGCAACCAGCTCGGCAGCCTCGCCCTGTTCTGGCGCACCCCGGGCTACGAGCCGTCGCCGGAGCGCATCGCGGCGATCGAGCAGATCGCGGCGACGTGCATCCCGGCGATCGAGAACGCCCGCCGCTACCGCGAGGCGCGGCAGCTCGCCGAGACGGACGCGCTGACCGGGTTCTTCAACCAGCGCTACTTCCACGAGACGCTCCGCCGCGAGGCGCTGCGCGCCCAGCGCTACGACCGCCGGCTCGCGCTCCTGATCCTCGACCTCGACGACTTCAAGTCTGTCAACGACCGGGTGGGGCACCTGGCCGGCGACGCCGTGCTCGCGCAGGTCGCCGAGCAGCTGCGGAACGAGATCAGGTCGGTGGACATCGGCTGCCGGGTCGGCGGCGACGAGTTCGCGGTGGTGATGCCGGAGTCGACGGAGGAGGACGCCTCCCAGCTGTTCGACCGCATGCGCGACGGCGTCGCGTCGATGCCGATGCCCGGCGGCCACCGGGTGCGGCTCTCGGCCGGGATCGCAGAGCTCCGGCACGGCGAAACGGCCGCCGGCCTGTTCGAGCGCGCGGACGCCGCTCTGCGGTTGTCGAAGGACCACGGCAAGGATCGCGCGACGACGGCGTCCGAGTAGCGGCGCTCAGGCGGGGAGCTCGGCTGCAAGCCGAAGCGGCCGCGTCGGCAGGCTGACCCCGCCGTCCACCTCGAGCGTCACCGCGACACGCGCCCCGGGCGGCGCTGGGCGCGTGAGCAGGACCATCCGGCCCGAGCCGTCGAACGTCCCGGCCGGAAGGGGCGTCGCCGAGCCGGGCGGCACGACCCAGGCCTCGTAGTCCCGCCCGTCCGGCGCGACCCCGAGACCGTCGAGCGCGAGCACGGCGCCGCCGTCGGGGGCGGCGACGACGACGATACGTCCCAGCGAGCCGTGCAGCGGGACGCGCGCGGCGCCGGGCGTCGAGAGGATCGTCAGCGCCTCGTCGAGCTGGGTGCTCCCGAGCCCGGCGGTGTCCTCCCCGGCACCGGAGACGACCGCCCAGGCGCCGAGACCGAGCGCGACGAGACCCGTGGCGATCGCAAGCGACGCGAGCATCGGCCACCCGGGACGCCGCGCACGCGGCAGCTCCAGCGCCGGCAGCACGACGGGCGACGCAGGTGTCGCCTCGCGGGGTGCCTGCTCCGCCAGCGAGACGAGCTTGGCGGACGGAGAGTGGGCCACGGGAGCGAGGATAGACGCGTCGCCCGACGGCCCCGCCGCGCGAGGCGAGTCCAGCCACACCCCTCTATAGGGTTACCTCGATGGAGGCACGCCCCGCGTGAGCGTGACGACCACCGAGCTGACCGTGGCGGCGGTCGCACTCGCCGCCGTCTCGTTCGTCCTCTTCGTGCTCGCGCTCCGGCGCCTGCTGACCCGCCAGGCGGACGTCACCGTGACCATGCTGCGCCGCTACGACGAGCGGCTCGCGACGTTCGCGCAGACGTTGAACGACGCGATCGCCGCCTTCCAGGCGCCGCCGGCGCTCGGCACAGCCGACCTCGAGGACGACCCCGAGCCGATGGTGCGCACCCTCGAGCTGGCGCGCGAGCGCACGCGCGCGGACGGCGCGATCGCGCTCGTCACCGCCGGGAGCGGCACGCCGATGGTGGCGACCGTCGGCCTGTCCGAGTCCGAGACGAACCACATCGCGCGGATGGGCTTCCCGGACTACCGCGGCGCCCGGGCGATCGAGGTGGCGTTCGCCGGCGACCTCCCCGCGCCGGACGGCTCGCCGCCGGTCCGCGGCGGGCTCGTGGTGCCGCTTCTCGACGAAGGGGACGCGCAGAGCCTCCTCGGGGTGCTCACGCGCGAGAAGGGCCGTCACTTCAGCGAGGAGGACGTCGACGCGCTCGACGGGGTCGTCCGCGTCGCCCGGTCGCCCGTGACCCGGGCGTTGAACCTGCGCGAGCCCGACGTCGTCCCGGAGATCGACCTCCTCACGAACCTCCTCGACCGTCAGTCGTTCAACGCCGTGCTCGAGCGCGAGATCGTGCGCGCGCGGCTCGCGGGGCACCCGCTCTCGCTGCTCGTCCTCGACGTCGACCGGCTGACGAGCCTCAACGCGCGGCTCGGCCTCACGGCCGCCGACGCGGCGCTGCACGAGCTCGCCAAGCGGCTCCAGGGCGCAATCCACCATCTCGACTACGCGTTCCGCCTCGGCGGCGGGCGGTTCGCCGTGCTCCGTCCCGGGTCCGAGGCCGGACAGGCACGCGACCTCTACGAGGCGCTCGTCGAGGAGCTCGCGGCGAACCCGCTTGCGGAGGGAGCGGCCGTCTCGCTCTCCGCCGGGGTGGCCGAGCTCGTGCCTCGCGACGACGCGGACTCGTTCGCTGCGCGAGGCGACGCCGCACTCCAGGAGGCGAAGGCGAAGGGCCGCGGGACGATCGTGCTCGAGACCGCGCGTGACACATCGCGCCAGACGGTCGTCCTCCACGCCGCCTCGGGAGACGCCACCCGCCGGGCATGACCTCTCCGTGCGGCGGTGAGCGGCGCGGATGACGATCGTGCTCGTCGCGCTGCTCGCAGCGGCCGTCCTCCTCGTGCTCGTCGCCGTCGTCGGCCGGCGGCGCGCGCGTGCCCGCGAGGCGCGGCGCGTCGAGGCGCTGGCGCAGCTCGCCGAGCGGCTCGAGGCGTCGCTCGAGGACCTCCGGCCGCCGACCTTCCAGCCCGTGGAGCCGGCGGCGTCGCCGAGAGGAGGCACCGTGCCGCTCGTCGCAGAGCGCCTGCCGGGCCGCGCGGCGCTCCTCGACGCCGTCGGGGCCGAGGTCGCGCGCGCAGCCGCCGGCGGGTCTCGGCTGACGGTCGCCCGCGTGCGGACCGCGGGGGCGACCTCGCCCGAGGAGCTCGTCGACGCCGTGCTCGAGGTCGCGGGCCGCCCCGCCTACGCGGTGGGCCCGGCTGCGTCGGCTTTCACGCTGCCCGGTCTCGGCCGGGCAGACGGCCTCGGGACGCTCGCCCGGATCGAGTCCCGCCTGCCGTCGACCGGTCGCGCCGTCGAATGGCGGCCGGGCGAGACCGCGGTCGAGCTGGTCGCCCGCCTCCTCGGAGAGCCGGGCGCGGGCGAGTGACGCGAGGCTCGGGCCTCACGGCCCGAGCCTCGATCGTCGGTCCTACGCCTCCTCGTCCGGGACGCCGGCGTCCGGCAGCTCGGGCAGCTCGGGGAGGTCCGCGTCGTACTCGAGCCCGAGCGCCGAGAGGTCGAGCCCGTCGCCGTCCCCGATCTCCTCGAGCGCGGCGAGCAGCTCTGCCTCCGTGCCGCCGCCGAACATCGCGGCGGGCAGCGGCTCGGTCGGCTCGATGTCGATGCCGCGGTACTTCTTGAGA
>DASSJV010000043.1:0-6951 GCA_035691005.1 Gaiella sp.
GCTCGGGACGATCGTGTTCGGCGTCTGGCTCGCGATCTCCCTCGA
Organism: Gaiella sp.; assembly: GCA_035691005.1. Classification (GTDB taxonomy): domain Bacteria; phylum Actinomycetota; class Thermoleophilia; order Gaiellales; family Gaiellaceae; genus Gaiella. The sequence continues at coordinate 46 of DASSJV010000043.1, forward strand.
CGCGTACCAGCTGTGGGACGGCTGGGTGATCGCCGCGCTCGTCCTCTGGGTGCTCGTCGGTGCGATCGGCAAGCAGACGGGTGACGGCTACAGGGCCACGTCGGAGATGGCCGCGCAACTCGTCTCGGCCGGCACGCCGCGCAGCCCCGAGCTCGCGGCGGCGATGGGTGCTTCGCGGGCGTTCTGGATGCACTGCCTCACGACCGTGCTGATCCTTCTCATCGTCGTCGACATGATCTGGAAGCCGGGCGCATGATCGCGGTGCTCGCCTCGATCCGGCCCGACAGCTGGAACTTCCCGCTCTTCCTGCACGTCTCCGGCGCAGCGGTGTTCTTCGGCGCGCTCACCGTCGCCACGGTCACCCAGCTCGGGGCGGCGAAGGTCGCGGAGCCGCAGCTCCTGCAACGGGTCGCGTTCCGCACGCTCCTGATCGTCGGCCTGCCCGCCTACATCGTGTTCCGCGTCGGCGCAGAGTGGATCTACAGCAAGGAGTTCGGCGACTCGTCCGACGATCCGACCTGGATCGGGATCGGGTACGGGGTCAGCGACATCGGCGCGATCGTGTTCCTCATCGCGCTGATCCTCGCGTGGCTCGGCGCACGCAAGGGGAAGACCGGGCTCGGCAAGGCGAGCGGGATCCTTTCCGCGCTGATCCTCGTCGGGCTCGTGATCGCCGTCTGGGCGATGGGCGCCAAGCCCGACTAGGGCTTGCAGGCCGCGCGCGCAGCCAACGACGCCCTCCGCTTCCTCCTCGAGCTCCTGGCGCTCGCCGGTCTCGCGCTGTGGGGCTGGCGCACCGGCCCGACCGGCGTCAACGTCGTGCTCGCGATCGCCGCCCCGCTCGCCGCGGCAGCGCTCTGGGGCGCATTCGTCGCGCCGAAGGCGCGGCGCCACCCCGGCGACCCGTGGCGACTGCTGCTCGAGGTGGTCGTCTTCGGCGCGGGCACGCTCGCGTTCGCGGGGGCCGGGGTGGGCTGGGCCGCGATCGCCCTCGGCGTGCTCGCGGCCCTCCACCTCGCGGCGACGTTCCCGCTCGGCCAGCGCCGCCCCTGGGCGTAGCTAGCCGCGGATCACGACGAGCCGGTCGGCGCCCGACTCGGCGCCCCAGAGCTCGCCTGGTCGGCCGAGCAGCTGCCGGACGTCCGCGCCTGCGCGCAGCGGGAAGCGCGTGAACCTCTCCGCCTTCGGCGTGAAGCGGACGATCCCGCTCCGTCCGAAGTCGGTCAGCCACACGACGTCTCGGTCGTCGACGTACACGGCGTACGGCTGCGCCGGCCCGGGCACGCGCCACTCGCGCCAGCGCCTCGTCGCCGGGTCGTAGCGCGCGAGCTTGCCGGCGTTCCACTCGCTGACCCAGAGCCGCCCGCGCGAGTCCGACCAGATGCGCCGCGCGCCCTGACCCGCCGTCGGAGGCCGGACGACCGTCGCCCTGCCCGTCGCGCGGTCGATCCGCGCGATGTGGCTCCCGGCGAGGGACGCGTACCAGACCTCGCCCTTCGGGGTGGTCGTGATCCCGTACGGCCCCGTCCCGCCCGGCGCCCGGAAGACCCGCAGCGCGCCGCTCTCGGGCTCGAGCCGGCCGTAGATCCCGCTCTGCCCCGTGAACCACAGCACGCCCGCGCGGTCGAAGGTCGCCGTGTTGAGGTTCGCGAAGGCGCTCGAGGCCGGCAGCGGGAAGCGCTTCACCTCGAGCGTCTCGGGGTCGACCCGGACGATCGCGTTGAGCCCGCCGTCCGTGATCCACGGCGCGCCGTCGGGGCCGACGATGACGCCGTGCGGCGCCGAGCCGTCGCCGAGCGGCACGTGCGTCGTCTTCCCCGTCTTCGGGTCGAGCCGCCCGAGCGCCCCCGCGAGCTGCGCGGTGTACCAGACCGTCCCGTCCGGCGCGGGCGCCACGTCGTGCGGGTGCGAGCCCGCCGGGACGCGGTACTCGCGGACCCGCGGCACCCGAGCCGCAGATGTCGTCCGCAGCGTCCCCCACTCCGCGGGCATGACGCGGCCCACGACGCGGAACCGGCTCTTGCCGAGCGGTCGGAAGACGATCGCCTCGCCCTCCTCGAGGCTCTGCCCCGTCGCCTCGGTGACGAGGATGCCGTGCGTGACGAGCACGGTCAGCGTCCCCTTCGCGGGCTTCGCCCCCATCAGCCGTCGCGCCGCCGCGACCTGCGCGCGCCAGCGCGCGTCGTGCGCCGCGGCGATCGTGTTGAGGAGCGCCGGGCTGACGGTCGCCCGGCCGAACGCGAGCCGCGCGGTCTCGAGCGTGCGGCAGTAGGCGCTCGAGAGGACCTTCCCGATGGGCAGGCCTACGCGCCGCACCCCGCGCCCGATCGCGCGCGCGTCGGCGCGCCCCTGCGCGGAGAGGTTCCGCTGCGTCGTGCAGTCGGAGACGACGACCGGATCGTCGTCCTGCTTCGACTGGTCGGTGTGCGCGTGCCGCAGGACGAGCACGAGGCCGCCGGCGCGGAGCGTCTTGCCGAGGTTGGGGCTCGTCGCCGCGCCGGCTCCCGCGACGAGCGTGACGGCCGCGACGACGGCGGCGACTCCGGCGAGCAGGCGGGACGGCGGCATCGCTCCTCCTTCGCGGACGAGCTCCTACCGTAGCGCTACCTCACGCGGTAGACGATGCGACCCCGGTCGAGATCGTACGGCGAGACCTCGACGCGCACCCGGTCGCCGGGGCCCATGCGGATCCGGAAACGCTTCATCTTCCCGGACGTGTAGCCGATCATCACGTGGCCGTTGTCGAGGCTCACGCGGAACATGCCGTTGCGGAGGGACTCCAGGATCTCGCCCTCCATCTCGATCTTCTCTTCCTTGACGGGAATGGCGTGCCTCCTTCGTCGGAGAGGGACAGATGCGGCGCCCGTGGCCGCCGGAGCGGCCACGGGCTGCCGGGTACTACGCGATGACGGTGACCTCGGTCGCCTCGGGGCCCTTCTGGCCCTCGCGCGGCTCGAAGCTGACCTTCGCCCCCTCGGGGAGCGACTTGAAGCCGTCACCGGTGATGTTGCTGTGGTGGACGAAGAGGTCCTTCGACCCCTCGGCAGGGGTGATGAACCCGTAGCCCTTCGCATCGTCGAACCACTTCACGGTTCCTTCTGCCATTGAAATACACCTCCCTTGCACATACTCACGAACGCGTAAGGAAGGCGCAGTAGCGCAGACCGGACCCGCTCTAGCTCGTGCGTAACCGTAGCAGCGAACATGCCGCGTCGGTTGCCTTTCGTCCACCGTCGCGCGCGTCAGTCTCCGGCGATGAACAGCACCCAGGTGCCGTCCGGCTGGATCCCCGCGCGCCACCCGAGGTAGCCCGTCCCCTCGACGAAGACCGACTCGAGCGGCCCGAGCGGCGCGAGGAGCTCGCGCTCGTGCTGGGTCAGGTCGTCGATCGAAGCGACGTCGTACGCGAACGGCCAGTAGTAGACCCCGCGCGAGAGCGTGTATGGCATCCGCAGGACCTCGGCGAGCGCCTCGAGCGGCTTCTGGTCGGTCGTCTTCTCGAGGGTCTGCCAGTACGCGATCGGCCCGCCGTCGACCGGCTCGCCGAACGTGTAGCGGAACGTGGTCGAGCGGATGAACGGCCGGAGCGCCTCGTAGTCGCCGCTCTCGGCGGCCGCGAGCAGCCCCGCGCGCGTCTCGTCGACGGCCGCCGGCAACCCGGGCGCCGGCTCCGCCGCGGTCGTCGTCACCGAGGTCGTGGTGGTCTCGGTGACCGTCTCCGCGTCGCGCGTCTCCTGCTGCGCGAACCAGCCGCCGGCGAGCCCGCCTGCGACGAGTACGGCGGCGCCGAGCAGGACGAGGAGCTTCGTCATCGCGGCCTACCCTACGGATCGCGATTCGACTCCCGCGTGCCGAAGCGCCCGTGTACGGTCGGCTTGAGCGTGAGCCCCTTCCTGGACATGTAGGGCGGTCCGCGCTCGGCGCCGTGCCCGCGGTTACGCGAGTGCCGCGCGAATGAAGAGCTCGGGACCCTCGAACGAGACATCGAGCCGGTCGAACAGGCGGCGCAGCAGCTTCACCGCGGCCTCGTTCTCGGTCGCCACGAGCGAGGTGATCTCTGTGACGCCGGATGCGCGCGCGTCGGCGAGCAGCTCCGCCGTGAGGGCAGTGCCGATTCCGAGGCGCTGGTGCTCGTCCGCCACCTCGAAGGCGATCTCGGCGCTCGACCCGTCGCGCACGAGGCGCGCGATCGCAACCGGCCGGTCGTCGCCGGCGAGGTATCCGACGAGCGCGTGACGCGTCGCGTCGACCGTCGCGAGCAGCTCGAGCTCGGCGGGCGCCAGGGCCGGCTTGGCGCCGTTGAAGCGCATCCGGCGAGACCGCTCGCCGAGGCGGTCGAACACGGTCGCCACCGTCGCGACGTCGCCGTGCGCGAGCGGTCTGACGACCATCTCCCGTCCATGCGCGAGCCGGACGGCGCGGGTCGGCATGTACGCCACGCCGACCGGCGGAGGAACGGCCGCTCGCGCGTCGCGCCGCGATGCGACGCGCTGGACGGCATACGGGACGGTCGACGCGAGGAAGAGCCCTCCGAACGCGATGCCGAGCAGCGCGAAGCCGCCGACGGCGAGCGCGGCGCCGCCGACCAGGGAGCCGATCAGGTACCCGAGCTGCGAGGTGACGGCCCGCACGGTGCCGACCTCGCGTCCGCGGTCGCCTGCTGCCGTGAAGCCGTAGACGGTCCCCGCGACGGTGCGGGTCGCCACCACCGCGGCGCTCGCCGAGAACGCGACCAGGGTCACCGCGACGGCCGGCGTGAAGGACCACGTCAGCGCGACGAGCGCGGCTGCGCCGAGGCTGGCCGCGAGCATCGTCCGTCTTGCGCCTTCTGCCCCGGCGCGGCCTGCCTGCCGGTTGCCGACGAGGTACGCGACGGCGATGGCCGAGAGCGCGACCCCGGTCGCGGCCGTCGACATCCCGTACTCCTCCGTGAGGAGCGCGCCGCTGAAGACGAGCGTCCCCGCCCATGCCGAGTTCGCGAGCAGCTCTCCGAGCGCCCAGCGGCGCGGGTCGGGCCGCCTCAGGAGCCCGCGCAGCGACGTCTCCGTCGCGCTGATCGGCCGGTCTCCGGGTCGGGCGGCGACGGCGAGCGCGGCGAGCAGCGCCGCCGGCAGCGGGAACGCGACGAAGGCGAGCCGCCAGTCGATCTCGGCGACGAAGCCGATCAACGGCATCCCGACGATCCACGCCGTGGGCGGCCCTGCGAGCGCGTGCGCGACGACCCGCGTGCGGCCCTCGGGCTCGCTCCACGACGACATCGCCGCGACGCCCGCCGCGAGTACTGCCGCGATCCCGATCCACAGCGGGACCTGCGCGAGCGCGAGGAGCTCGAACGACGGCGCGGCCGCGCTCGCGACCGAGCCGACGGCGAGCAGCGCGGACCCGAAGCCGAGCAGCGCCCGCGGCGAGAATCGGCCCAACAGCCGCCCGGTTGCGAGCGCCGCGACGACCGCGAGAGGCGCCGCGAGGATCCGCAGCTGCCCCGCCTCCGCGACCGACACCCCGAGGTCGTCGGCGACCTCGCTCAGGATCGGCGAGAGGACGAGCACGCCCGCCTGGCTCGCGAAGAACGCGAGGAAGAGCACGAGCGAGGGGGACCCGACCATGCCGAGGCGCGGCCGCGAGAGCGTCCGCGCACGCGTTCCCGTGGTCGAGATCGACGCCATGCCCGCACTCTCGTCGCGCGCGCGAGCCTCGGGGCGGCGGCTACCACCACCCTTCGGGGCGGCTAACCGTACGGTGGACGGATCAGCGGACGGCGACGACCTCGACGCCGACGTCCAGCCGCGTCCATGCTCGATCCGCCGTCACCACGGGAACCCCGAGCCGCGATGCGAGCGCGAGACATGCTCGATCGGCGAGCGAAAGCCCCTGCGCGCGGGTGGCCTCCCAGAGGCGAGCGGCGAGAGTTGCGTCTTGCACGGTGAACTCGATCGTCCGGCACCCGGCGTCGACGAGCAGCGCGCGGAGCGCCTCCGGGTCACGCTCGACCGCGAGGCACACGCGGACGACCTCCGACCAGTTCACGGTCGAGATGCACGATCCGTCCACGAGCGGCTCGACGTTCTCGGACCCCGGCTCTCCGTGCGCGAGCGCGACCACGGCCGACGCGTCGAGCACCGCGCGCGGGTTCATGCGTCGTGTGCTGCGTCCCGCCGACGCTCGGCCAGGACGTCGTCGACGAGGCTCGTGCCGGACGGCACGCCGTCGAAGAACGAGCGAAGACGACGCAGGGCTGCTCCGCGCGGCTCGAGGACGATGCCCTCGCCCTCGACGCGCGCCAGGAGCTCGGCGCCCTGCTCGAGACCGAGCTGGCGGCGGATCGACGCCGGGAGGACGACCCTCCCCTTCGCGCCGAGATGGACGGGCACCGGGCTCACGCCCTGATTGTGACACACGCTGTCACTCGTGTCACCCTCGTCCAAAGGTGACACGTCTTGAACCGTTCAGTCGCCGCAGTCCTTGCGCACCTGCCTGCGCAGCCGATCGATCTCCTTGCGTTTGCCCTGGATCTCCTCCGAGCGGTCGAGGAGCTCGGCGACCCCGTCGCAGCGGCCCACTGCGAAGCGCGCCCAGGCGAGGTTGTACGAGGCGAAGGCCTCGGTCGTCGAGCCGGTGCCCTGGAGCGCCGCGACCGCGGACTCGAGGAGCGGCAGCGCGCCCTGCGGGTCGCCCTGCTGGAGGAGCTGGAAGCCCTGGTCGTTGAGCGCGCTCCCGTCGGCGCCCGGGGGCGGCGTGCCCTGGTCGTTCCCCGCCCCGTCGCCCCCGCCCTGCGACGCGACGGTCTGCGTCACGGTGCTCGCCTCGGTGACGGTCTCCTCGACCGTCCGGCCCTGCGCCGTATGGGTGATCACCACGGTGGCGGTGCCGGAGTCGCCCCCGAGCGACGTGAGGCCCCACGCGAGC
>DASSJV010000044.1:0-38757 GCA_035691005.1 Gaiella sp.
GGGGTCGCCCTGATCGCGCGGCGCGGGCAGCGGTTCTACTGGCAGGCGCTCGCTGCGTTCGTCCTCGGGGTCGCGGCGAACGCGGCGTACGGCGTCGCGCAGCTCGCCGCCGCGGAGGGCGCAGGGGCGAATCTCGACGCCGCCTGGCTCCAGCCGATCACCGGCGGCGCGAGCCGGATCAACGTCTACGGCGCGATCCAGGGGCAGGACGTCTTCCGGATCAACGCGCTGACCGGCGACCCGAACCACCTGGGGATCGAGCTCGCGGCCGTGATCGTCCTGTTGCTACCGCTCTACCTGCGCCTCGAGCGCGGCCACCGGCTCCGGACGCCGCTGATGCTGCTGCTCGCGTTCTTCCTCGTCGTCGAGCTCGCGACTCTGTCGCGCAGCGGCCTGCTCGGGCTCGCCTGCGGCGTCGCCGTGCTCGCGGTGCCGTATCGCCGCCACCTCCTCACCGCACGCGTCCTCGTCCCGCTCGGGGTCGTCCTGCTCGGCGTGCTCGCGTTCGTCGCGCGGCGCGCGGACTTCTTCGAGCAGGTGCTGCGCTCGCGGATCTCGACCGAGGGGCAGGCGGCGTCGACCCACTTCGTCGTCTACGACTTCATCCCGGACGTCCTGTCGCAGCACCCGCTGTTCGGGCTCGGGCTGAACACGTTCTCCGTGTACTACGAGTTCGTCACGGGGCGGACGAACTTCGGGCCGCACTCGTTCTACGTCGCGCTCTTCGTCGAGACCGGCCTCGTCGGCGCGCTCGTCTTCGCCGCGTTCCTCGTCTACCTCTTCCGCCGGGCCGGCGCCACGCGCCGCATCGGCCGGGCGCTCGCCGCGGCCGGCGACCCGCTCGCCGCGCGAGTGCGGCCGCTCGGCTGGGGGCTCACGGCCGCGCTCGTCGCCACGCTCGCCTCGAACGCCTTCTACCTGACGATGTCCTTCTACTACTTCTTCGTCCTCGCACTGCTCGCGATCGCCGCACCGGCCGTGTTCGCGCCCGTCCTCGATCGGCGCTCGGGATGAGAATCGTCGTCCTGACGACGTCTTACCCGCGTCACCGGGACGACGTCGCAGGATCCTTCGTCCGCGACGGGGTCGAGGAGCTCCGCGGCGAAGGGCTCGACGTGCGCGTCGTGTCGCCTGCGGGCTTCCGCCATTTCGGCATCGCGTACGGAGACGGAATCGTGAACAACCTCCGCCGCGCGCCGTGGAAGCTCGCGCTGCTCCCGCTGTTCTTCCTCTCGTTCGCCGTCGCTGCGCGCCGGGTGAGCCGCGACGCCGATGTCGTTCACGCCCACTGGCTGCCGAGCGCGCTGCCCGCGCTGACGACGGGCAAGCCGTTCGTGCTGCAGCTCTGGGGCTCGGACGTCGAGGTCGCACGACGGGTACGGCCGCTCGCGCGGCACCTCGTGCGACGGGCGCGCATCGTGGTCTGCGCCTCGCGCTCGCTCGCCGAGGACGCGCGACGGCTCGGCGCCGACGACGTGCGTGTGATCCCGAGCCCTGTCTCGATCCCCGAGGCGGTCGGCGAGCCCGACGACCCGCCTCACGCGCTGTACGTCGGGAGGCTCTCCGAGGAGAAGGGCGTGCGTGAGCTCGCCGACGCGGCGACCGGTCTCCCGCTCGTCGTCGTCGGCGACGGCCCACTGCGGTCGCTCTTTCCCGACGCCGTGGGATTCGTGCCGCCCCATGCGCTCGGCCCGTACTACGACCGTGCCGCCGTCGTCGTCGTGCCATCCCGAAGAGAGGGCTACGGGATGGTTGCCCGGGAGGCGATGGCGCATGGACGGCCGGTTGTGGCGACCGCGGTCGGCGGGCTCCTCGATGCAGTGGAGGACGGCGTCACCGGCCTCCTCGTTCGGCCGCGCGACCCCGCCGCGCTCCGGGAGGCGATCGCCGGCCTGCTCGCCGACGAGCAGCGGCGCTCGCATCTCGGTGGGGCAGCGCGACTGCGGGCGGCCGCGGTGTTCTCCCACGAACGGGTCGGCGGCGACTGGCGCCGTCTCTACGACGAGGCCCGAGGCGATGGTTAGCCTCCGAACGGTGCGGTTGCCCCGGCGTGCACGCGCGGTCGTCCCGTTCTTCCTGCTGACGTGGCTCCTCGGCGTCCTGTGGGCGTTGGCGACGCCCGTCATGGGCGTGCCGGACGAGCCGGCGCACGTCATCCGCGCCGCGTCGGTGGTGCGAGGACAGGTGCTCGACCGGTCGACGATCGAGCAGGGCGGGAAGGCAGTCTCGAGCGCGCGCGTCCCCGGGACGCTCGCCTGGCCCGCGGTGCCGTGCTACGCGCACCACGACGATCGTACCCCCGCCTGCCAGGCGGCGCCGCAGGGCAGGGGCGACGTCCTGGTCGAGGTCGAGAGCAAGGCCCAGGCCTACAACCCCGTCTACTACGGCGCTGTCGGCGTGCCGACCCTCGTCGCGCCCGGCGAGTCGACCGTCTACGTGATGCGGATCGTCACGGCGGGCCTGGTCGCCGCCCTCGTCGCCCTGGCGGCGGTCGCACTCGTCGAGGCACCTATGCCCCGCTGGGCCCTCGTGGGACTCGCAGCGGCCCTCACTCCGATGACCCTGTTCCTCGCCGGATCGGTAAACCCGAATGCCGTCGAGATCGCGGCCGCGTTGGCTCTATGGGCGACGCTTCTCAGCTGGTTCTCCCGTCCCGACCCTGCGCTCGATCGTTCCAGGGCGATCCGTGCCGGGGTCGCGGCGACGGCGCTCGTCATGTCCCGCGCGCTCTCGCCCGTCTTCCTCATCCTGATCGTTGGCGGGTCGCTGTTGCTGCTGGAGTCTGGTGCGCGAGTGCGGGTCTGGCGCGCGGGGCGCGTCGTGGCCGGCGTCGTCGCGGCGCTGACCGTGGTCGCCGTGGCATGGACGGTCGGCGTCGGTACGGTCTCGACCGCGTCGGGGGTCGAGTTCCCGGAGTACGAGAACCTCCACAACTACCTCCGCCTGATGGTCTTCTCGCTCGACGATCACGAGCGGGAGATGATCGGCGTCTTCGGCTGGCTCGACACGCCCGCCGGCGCGCACGTGTACAGCCTCTGGATCGCGGTTCTTGGCTTTCTCGTGCTCGCCGCGTTGGCCGTCGGCGGGAGGCGCGTCCGGCTGCTCCTGCTCGGCCTGATCGCGCTCTCTGTCGTGTTCCCGATCGTCGTCCAGTATCCGGCGGCGCCGCAACTCGGGCTCATCTGGCAGGGGCGATATCTGCTGCCGGCGATGGTCGGTCTCCCGCTCGCAGCCGGCTGGGTGCTGGCTTCGAGCGACCGGTGGAACGCGCTGATGGCCTCTGGCCCGGCCTTCTGGATCCCCGTTGCAACCCTCGGGGTCCTCCAGGCCGAGGCGTACTGGTCGGGGCTCCACCGCAACGTGATCGGGGCCGCCGGGGACTGGTTCGGATTCACGCCGCTCTGGCAGCCGCCGCTCGGTTGGATCTCCCTCACGCTGGCGTACGCGGTCGTCGTCGGCGCGTGGACCGCCGCGCTCGCACGACTCCGCGTCAGCGAGGGGGTCACGACGGCTATGCGAGCCGACAGCGGACGAGTGTCCGCAGTACCCGAAGCCCATCGAGTGCCGTGAGCTTCTTGCCCTCCTCGCGTGACCGGGCCCGATACGTGATCGGCACCTCGTAGATCCGCTCGCCCGAGCGCAATACGCGCGCCGTGATCTCCGGCTCGATCGCAAAGCCCCGCTCTCGGAGCGCGAGCGAGCGGAAGAGCTCGGTACTCATGACCTTGTGGCAGGTCATCACATCGGAGATCCAGCAGTTGTAGAGGACGTTCGTCGCCTGCGTGACGACCTTGTTGCCCATCACGTACCAGAAGCTGAATGCCGTATGGCTCGACCACGACCTCGTGCCGTACACGACCCTTGCCTCTCCGGCGAGGAGGGGCTCGAGCAGCGGCGCGAGATCCGCCGCGCGATACTCGAGGTCCGCGTCGAGGATGGCCGCGTAGTCGCCGGTGGCGTGTGCGAGCGCCGTGCGGATCGCGGCGCCCTTCCCCTGGTTTCGGTCGTGCTCCACGATCGTCACGTCTTCGGGCCACTCGCCGGTGCGGAGCAAGTCGAGCGTCCCGTCCGTCGAGCCGTCGTCGACGATTACCAGCTGCCGTCCGTCGACCGGGAGTTCGGCGGTGAGCGCGTCCTCGATTGCGCGCGCGAGCGTTTCGCGTTCGTTGAAGACCGGCATCAGGATCGAAATTGTCGTCGCCATCCGCGGCACCGTATCCCTATCGGCAGCCGGATGAGGAGACCTGACACCGGTACGATCGCGCCGTGCGCGAGCTCGTGATCGACGGCAGGCGGATCGCCGACGACACCCCGTGCTTCGTGATCGCCGAGATCGGCCACAACCATCAGGGCAGCGTCGAGAAGGCGCGTGAGCTGATCCGCGCCGCCAAGGACGCAGGCGTCGACGCCGTGAAGCTGCAGAAGCGGGACAACCGCCGGCTCTACACGCGGGCGCTGTACGAGAGCGCGTACGACAACGAGAACAGCTTCGGCTCGACCTACGGCGCGCACCGCGAGGCGCTCGAGTTCGACGCCGACGCCTATCGCGCCCTGCGCGACGAGGCGCAGGCGCTCGGGCTCGTGTTCTTCGCGACCGCTTTCGACGAGCCGAGCGCCGACCTGCTGGCCGAGCTCGGGCTGCCGGCATTCAAGATCGCCTCCGGCGACCTGACGAACACGCCGCTCCTCCGCCATGTCGCGCGGCTCGGCAAGCCGCTCGTCGTCTCCACCGGCGGCGCGACGATCGAGGACGTCGACCGCGCCGTCGACACGGTCACCGGCGCCGGCGGGACGCTCTGCCTTCTCCAGTGCACGGCTGCGTACCCGGCCGCGGTCGAGGACCTCAACCTCGGCGCCATCACGACGCTGCGTGACCGCTACCCCGAGCTCGTGGTGGGGCTCTCCGACCACCAGGACGGGATCGCGATGGCGCCCGTCGCGTTCATGCTCGGCGCGCGCGTCGTCGAGAAGCACTTCACGCTGAGTCACACGGCGAAGGGCACCGACCACGCCTTCTCGCTGATGCCCGAGGGCATGCGGAAGCTCGTGCGCGACCTGCGGCGCGTCCCGATCGCGATCGGCGACGGCGTCAAGCGCCCGCTCCCGAGCGAGGAGAAGCCGCTTCAGAAGATGGGGAAGAACCTCGTCGCGGCGCGGCCGCTCGACGCGGGCCACGTGCTAACGGAGGGCGACCTCGTCGCGAAGTCGCCGGCCGACGGGGGTCTTCCGCCCTACATGCTCGACAAGCTGCTCGGCCGGCCGCTCGTCCGCGCGCTCGCGGAGGAAGAGGCGATCGCGGCGGCAGACGTGGCCGCCGGCGCCGCACAGCCGACCCCGAGCAGCAGCGCCGCCTGAGGGCGGCTGGGCCGTCGGGCCCAGGGGGTACGCTCGGCGGTCGCATGCCGCCGGCCGACCCGATGCTCTCCGTCGTCGTCCCGCTCAAGGAGGAGGCGGACAACCTCGAGCCGCTCGCCGACCGGCTGCGCGCGGTGCTGGACACCTTGACGACCCGCTGGGAGGTCGTGCTCGTCGATGACGGGAGCGCCGACGACACGCACGCGCGCGCAGTCGCGCTGCACCAGGGGGACGCGCGGTTCAAGGTCGTGCGCCTCTCTCGCAGCTTCGGTCACCAGGTGGCGCTGTCGGCCGGCCTCGACGTCGCCCGGGGCGACGCGGTGATCACCCTCGACGGGGATCTCCAGCACCCGCCGGAGGTGATCCCGGAGCTCGTCCGGCGCTGGCACGAGGGGGCGCAGGTGGTGTACGGGACGATGGTCGAGCGCCAGGGCGAGTCCCGGTTGAAGGACGTCACCGCGCGCACCTTCTACCGGACGCTCACCCGGTTGACCGACATCGAGGTGCCGCTCGGGGCAGGCGACTTCCGCCTGGTCGACCGCGTCGCCCTCGACGCCTTTCTCTCGATGCGGGAGGCGAACCGCTACCTGCGCGGGATGTTCAGCTGGGTCGGGTTCGATCAGGTCGGCGTCCCGTACGCGAGCCCCGCGCGGACGGCGGGGGAGAGCAAGTACACGATCGGCCGCATGCTGCGGCTCGCGACGGACGCGATCGTGAGCTTCTCCGATCGCCCGCTGCGTCTCGCGCTCAACCTTGGCTTCCTCGTCTCGCTCGGCTCGATCGTGTTCGGCCTCTCTGCAGTCGTGTCGAAGCTCGCCGGACTCGAGGTCGTTCCCGGCTGGACGTCGGTGATGATCCTCGTCGGCTTCGTCGGGGGGGTGCAGCTGATGGTGCTCGGGATCATCGGCGAGTACGTGGGGCGGATCTCCGAGGAGGTCAAGGGCCGTCCGCTGTACGTCGTCCGTTCGGTCCACGGGCTCCGCGACGACGTCTCGCGCTAGGCGCTCACGGACGCCGGGCAACCACGGTCATCACGTCCCAGAGGTTCAGAGGGACGGCGCGCCCGCCCGCTTGCGACCGTGCGAGCCGCGTCGCGACTGCCGCGACGAGCGGCGCATCCAGCACGAGGCGCGCCTTGTGGGCGAGGTACCGCAGGGGAAAGCGCGCGGCGGGGTGGCCGAGGTCCAGGAGCTCGAGGCCCACCGTCTCGAGGAGCGCCCGGATCGTGCGTCGCGTGAAGAAGAAGTTGTGGTGCCGCGGGGTCATCAGGTGCCAGCGGCGCAGCGAGATGCGTGCGAGCGCCGCTCCCGCGTCTCCCGTCGACAGCGCGAGGATCCCGCCGGGGCGGAGCCGCGAGAGGGCGTCCTGGACCTCGGCGCGTGGGTCGAGCGCGTGCTCGAGGTAGTCCCACATGGTGATGCACGACTCGTCGCGGTCGTGCGGCACGTCCGCGAGCGTGCCCAGGCGGAGGTCGGCGGCGAGGTGCGCGCGGCCCCAGTCGACCATGGGCCGCGAGACGTCGACGCCGCGCGCCTGCCAGCCCGCGCGCGAGGCCTCGTCGACGAAGAAGCCCGCGGCGCAGCCCACGTCCAGCAGCGGCCCCGGCTCGACCAGACCCGCGAGCCGCCGAAGCCGCGCCCGGGCGTTCGTCCGGTGGACGTCGGCGTCGCCGACGTAGTCGAGGTATCCCTCGCGGAGCGGGGAGCCTCCTACGCCGAAGTAGGCCCGCCCGTAGATCTCGTCGAGCTCGCCGCGCCCGGGCAGCGTCGCGCGGAAGACGAGCCCGCAGCGCGGGCAGCGCACGATCGTGTATCCGTCCTTGACGAAGAGCTCGGCCGTCGCGGACATGAACGTGGTGCGGCAGAGCATGCACGTGGACTCCGCGGGGAGCGGCGACGGGAGCGAGCTCGGTGCTACTTCGTGCATCGCGCGATGTACCCCTGGCTCGAGTCGAAGGCGAGGTTCGGGTCCGGGCCGCACGCGGCGAGTACCGGATCGTCCGGGGGCGTCGAGCCCGGCGCTTGCCGATCGAGAACCACAACGTAGCGCTCGCCGTCTGCGCAGCCGTGCGGAGGCTCGTCTGCGAGGGGTAGGAGCACCGGGAAAGCCTGGACGAACTCGACATTGCGCCCGACGACCGCGACCGCACACCCGCCGGCGGCCCGTCCCGCGGCCTCGCGGACGAGGGCCTCGCCTGCGACCTCGCCGTCGACCCACCCCACGGTCCGGCCGTGCGCGCTGTGGGCCTGCACGAGGCCGCCGCCTATCAGCAGGATTCCGGCCACGATCACGATCGTCGAGCCGAGGCGGACGGCGCTCCGGGCGAAGACGAGCGCCCCGAGCGTGATCGATGGCAGGAAGTAGCGGCTGTCGACGACTCCCACGTCGGCGGCGGCCGCGACGAAGGCGACCGCGACCACCAGCAGCCCGATCGAGAGCCAGTCGACGCCGAAGCGAAAGGTGACCGCTCCGACGAGCACGACGGCGGCGACGAAGACGACCATCGGCAACTGCGAGTGGAGGATTTCGCCCGCCTGGGAGAGCTGATCGGAGAACCGCGTGGCGAGGCTCCTGCCCGCCGCGGCGTCCTCGTACACCCGCTTGTCGGCGAGCGCGAGCTGCACCGTGCGGGCCACCATCGGTACGAACGGGAGCAGGATCGCGGCGGCGAGTGCTTCGAGACCGAGACGCCGGCCGCGTGGGAGGAGGCCCCAGCGTGCCCCCTGCTGTTTCAGGGTCGGCCACAGGAAGGGGATGAGGAGGAGCGCGCAGATCGACGTCTCCTTCTGGAGGACGCCGAAGGCCCAGAGCACGAGCCCTGCACCAACGGCAAGAAGCACGCGCGTGTCCGCGGGGCCGGGGTCGAGGAGACGGGCGACCGTGCGGACGAGCAGCGCCACCCCGAGCGCCATGCATCCGACGAGCAAGACCTCTTGCGGGCCGTAGCGGGCGATGTCGACCGCGATCGACGGCACGGTCACGGCCATGAGCGGCACCCCGACGATGACGAGCCATCGCCTGTCCCGGAGGCGATCCGGCCGCCCGACGAGCAGCGCCGCGAGAAGCGTGACGCCGACGATGAGCACCGCCCATCTGGCAAAGCCCCAGAGTTCTGCCGCCAGGAAATGCGTCGGCGCGCCGAGCGTGTGCCACTGGAGCGCGTTCCACATGATGAAGCCGGGTCGGTAGCGAACGCTTTCCGGATTGCCGAGACGGACGATGTCGCGGAGCTGCTCGGGCGCCTTCTGGATGGCGCTCCAGTCGTCGACCAGCGAGGGGAAGTCGCGATGGAGCTGAGGCTCGATCGTCCAGAACGAGACAGCGCTTACGACTGCGAGGCAGAAGAGGAGGCCGACCCGGCCGCGCATCGGCCGGTTGTAGCACCGCGGGTCGGCAGGCCGTAATCGTTCGTCCGGCCGGCCGCCGCTCTCCGGACCTCGTCCCGCCTCGGAGGCGTTACCGTCGGCCACCGAGATGGAGTCGGCACTCGACCGGCGGGACGCTCTGCGAGTCCCTGCTGAGGGCGCTCGCCGTGACCCGCGTCAGAGGCGCGATCCGGTTCCGCACGCGTCGACGGCAACCCGGCGCAACAACCGCCACCCCTCCGGCCGGTCGGCGTAGACGACACGCCACGCGGCGGGGCACCCGGTCGCCCAAGCGGGCGTGCGGCTGACGAGCCACTCGGCACCCTCGGGCACTCGCCCGCCGTCTGCGACGAGCCGCAGGGTGCGGGACAGGCGGGGGCCGGCAAGGGGGGCGAGGAAGGTGTCGATAGTCGTCGCCACAGCGAGTTCGGCGTCCGGCGGCACGTCGGCCTCCACCGCGCGCAGGAGGGCTGGCGTGCCGTCGTAGTCGCGGATCACGGTCAGCGTGTCGATCCTGTCGCGATGCCAGATCGAGCGCGTCTCCGCGGCGGCGAACAGCCCAAGCCCGGACGGCTTCGTGAACGAGTCGACGAGCGACAGCGCAAGCGTCGCAACGCAGAGGGCTGCGACTCCGGTCGCGAGCCAGCGCACGCGGAGCGTCCATCCCCACGCCGCGGCGGCGAGCCCGACCCCGAAGATGAGCAGCCGCCCGCGCCAGGGGTCGTAGACGATCGTAAGCGCGAAGATCGCGATGAGGATGGCAGGCGCCGCAGCCAGCAGGACCGTGGCGCGTGGGACGATCCGCCGCCGCACGCCGACGAGGGCTGCCGCGAAGCCGCCGACGATCACGACGGCGCCGACGGCTCCATACCATGACACCGACGTGTCGGCGAGGCTCTGCACGTTCCAGGCGTCGCCGTGGTCGAGGGCGATCTGCTCCCGGCCGATCTTGAACCAGAAGTGAACCCACAGGTACCGCGTCGGCCCCTCGAGCGCCCGGAGGACGACCGGCGTCAGGGCGGCGAGGAGTCCGCCCGCGACGAGTGCGCCTGTGACGGTCGAGGGCCACGCTCGTCGTACACCCACTGCGGCGGCGACACAGAGAGCAGCGCCCACGACGACCGCGACACCCAGGTTGGCGCCACGGAAGCCCGAGGTGTCGTCGACGTCGAACACAAGCGCCCGCACCGAGCCCACGATCTCCCCAACAGAATGGCCGGCGCGCTGACCGGTCGTCTCGCCCAGGTTGCCGTCCAGTGAGCCTGTCTGGAAGAGGTTCAAGATGAGCCAGGGCGAGCCGAGCACAACACCGAGGCCGCAGGCGAGGAGAGCCGAGGGACGCCGCGCCCTCGGCCCGAGCGCGAGCAGGACGCCGACGAGCAACGGAAGCGCGAGCACTGCGCTGATCTTCGTGCCGAGTGCGAGTCCGAGGGCGATGCTTCCCAAGGCAAGCTCGGCTCGGGTTCGACCGGAGAGGAACACGATCGCCGCGAGCAGGAACGACGCGACGACGAGATCGTTGAGCACGGCCGCGCCCTGAAGAAACACGATGGGCAGCGTCGCGAAGACCAGCCCGCCGTACGCAGCCTCCCCCCGGGAGAGCCCCACGCGACCTGCGACGAGCATCACCGCGAGGAGGCAAGCGGCGAGCGCAACGTACTGTGGAAGCGCTGCGAACCGCTCGGAACGCGGCACCAGCATCGTCAGGTAGAGGCCGATCTCCGAGATCGGAGGATTACCGTTGAGTCGCGGGTCGTTCCCCGGGAGCACGTATCCGACCCGCCCACGCTCGTTCCACAAGAGCGCTCGCGGCTCGTGGTACGCCAGGCCGTCCCAGTCGTTGGGCGTCGTGAAAAACGCGAGGGCTCCGAGGTAGAGCCCTGCCGCGGCGACCGCCGCGGCGAGTGTCCGGACGATGCGGTCGTGGAGCGTCTCCCGCCACGCGACGGCTGCCGACGGCACGGGCGGGCCGGCGCGCACGAGCGAGACGCCGATCGAGAGGATTGCGAGCAGGACCAGACCGAGGAGGAGCGACCAGCGGGAGAGCCACGCCGGGAGGGAGAGCACCGCCGCTGTCGTCGCAAGCCCTGCCCAGGCGAGCACGTAGGAGGCAAGACACGACCGGGGCAGCGATCCGAGCCCGAGCAAGCGGGCGACGAGCGTGCCGAAGACGGCGAGGGAGACGACGGCCGTCACGAGGAGGAGCGTGCCGCCCATCCTCGTCGGAGCGTAGTCGGGGCGTCGGTCTCCGGCCCGGCGCTTCGAGCCCGTGGCGCGAGTACGATCGGCGCCGTGAGCGACCCGCTCTTCGACCTCGCAGGGCGCGTCGCCGTCCTCACGGGCGGGATGGGGCAGCTCGGGGCCGAGCTCGCCGTGGCGCTCGCGGGACGCGGGATGCGGGTGGCCATCCTCGACCTCGAGACGGAGCCGCGCGAGACCGCCGCCGCGCTCCGTACCGGCCTCGAAGACGGGACGATCCGTGTCCACCGCTGCGACGTCACCGACCGCGGCGCCGTCGAGGCGGCACTCGCGCTCGTCGAGGTCGACTGGGGCGTCCCCGACCTGCTCGTCAACGCGGCCGCGATCGACTCGCCGCCGGACGCGCCCGCCTCCGAGGTCGGGCCGTTCGAGGACGTGCCCATCGACTCGCTCGAGCGGGTCGTCCACGTCAACGTCGTCGGCACCGTCGTGCCGTGCCAGGTGATCGGCGGCGCGATGGCGCGGGCGGGGCGGGGCTCGATCGTGAACGTGGGCTCGGTGTACGGCTTGCTCTCGCCCGATCAGGGCCTCTACGACTTCCGGCGCGAGGCCGGAGACGCGTTCTTCAAGCCCGTCGCGTACTCGATCTCGAAGTCCGCGCTGCTCAACCTCACGCGCTACCTCGCGACCTACTGGGGCCGGCGCGGCGTGCGGGTCAACACGCTCACCCCGCACGGGATCGAGAACGCGCAGCCCGCTGCCTTCGTCGAGGCGTTCGCGGCGCGCTCGCCGCTCGGGCGGCTGATGGACGTCTCCGAGGCCGTCGGCGCCGTCGTGTACCTCGCCTCCGACGCGTCGTCGTACGTGACCGGCGCGAACCTCGTCGTCGACGGAGGCTGGTCGGCCTGGTGATCCCCGACGAGGTGCCGAACGTCGTCGGGGGGGAGGACCGCCCGGCCGCTGACGGGCGGTGGCTCGACAAGACCCGGCCGGCGGACGGAGTCGCGCTCTGCCGCGTCGCGCGCTCCGGGCCGGACGACGCCGCGGCCGCCGTCGCGGCCGCCTCGGACGCGCAGGCGGGCTGGGCAGCGCGGCCGACCGTGGAGCGCGGCGACGTCGTCCGTGGCATCGCCGAGCTCCTCCGCGAGCGCCGCGACGAGGCGAGCGAGCTGGTCGCAGCCGAGACGGGCAAGCCGCTCGCGCTCGCGCGGGGCGAGACCGCGGCGGCGATCGAGATGGGCTTCTTCGTCGCGGGCGAGGGGCGGCGCTTCTACGGGCGGACGACGACCGCCTCGATGCCGCACCGCACCGTGATGACGCTGCGACGGCCCGTCGGCGTCGCCGCCCTCCTCATCTCCTTCAACACGCCGCTCCCGAACGTCGCCTGGAAGGCGTTCCCGGCGATCCTCTGCGGGAACGCGTCCGTGCTCAAGCCGTCGGAGCACGCGCCGCTCTCGGGCTGGTGGATGGGACGGCTCTGTCTCGAGGCCGGGTTGCCTGCCGGGGTGCTGAACGTCGTCCAGGGCCTCGGGCCCGAAGTCGGTCTCCCCCTCGTCGAGGATCCCCGCGTCGATCTCGTCAGCTTCACGGGGTCGGCGGCCACGGGACGCGTCGTCGCCGAGGCGGCGGGGCGCAGGCTCGCGAAGACCGCGCTCGAGATGGGCGGCAAGAACGCGCTCGTCGTCTGCGACGACGCAGACCTCGACCGCGCCGTCGAGTGGGTGCTCGCGTCCGCCTTCTCGAACGCGGGCCAGCGCTGCGCCGCGGCGAGCCGCGTCGTCGTGTTCGACGCCGTCTACGACGACCTGCGCCTCCGGCTGCTGGCGGGCGTCGACCGGCTCGAGCCGCCGGGGCCGGTGATCAGCGAGGCGAGCATGGAGCGGATCCTCACCACGGTCGCCGCCGCACGGGACGCGGGCGCCACCGTCGTCCGAGGCGGCGAGCGCGTCGGTACGGCCGGCTGGCACGTCGCGCCGACGCTCGTCGAGGGCGTCGCGCCGGATGCGCCGCTCTCGTGCGACGAGCTGTTCGGGCCCGTCGCGGCGCTCTATCGCGTCGGCGGGCTCGACGAGGCGCTCGCCGTGGTGAACGCGTCGCCGTACGGGCTGACCGCGGCGATCCACACCGCGAGCGTCCATCGCGCGATGCGCTTCGCCGAGCAGGTCGCAGCCGGCGTCGTCGTCGTGAACGCCGGGACGCATGGGAGCGAGCCACACATGGGCTTCGGCGGGGTGAAGCAGTCGGGCACGGGCTGGAAGGAGGCCGGGGTCGAGGCGCTCGACGTGTACTCCGAGACGCAGTACGTGAGCCTCGTGGTCGACCCCCGCCTCGCGTGACCCGGGCGCCGCTCGCCGTGCTCGGGCTCGGCGGGGTCGGAGGCGCGCTCGCCGCGCGGACCGGCGCTCTGTGTGTCGGCACCGAGCGGACCGTCGAGGCGATTCGCGAGCGCGGGCTGACCCTCGTGCACGGCGCGGAGACGACGGTCGTCCACCCCGAGGCGACGACCCGGCTCGAGCAGCCGGTTCCCCTCCTCGTCGTCGCGGTCAAGGCGTACGACCTCGACGCCGCGCTCGACCGTGTCGACCCCGATGCGCTCGACGGCGCCGTCGTGCTTCCGCTGCTGAACGGCCTCGAGCACGTCGACGCGATCAGGGGCCTGCTCGACGGAATCGCAGTCGCCGCGGGGACGATCGGCGTCTTCTCGGCCGCGGCGACGGAGCCGGCGGTCGTGGTGCAGGCGACCGCGGGGCCCGCCACGATCCGCGCCGCCTCGCAGGACGTCGACCGGGAGACACTTGCCGCCGCTCTCGCGCCGCTCGAGGTCCCGGGGGTCGAGGTCGTGCTCGAGGACGACGAGCGCGCCGTGCTGTGGGAGAAGGCCGTTCGGCTCGCCGTGCTCGCGGCGGCGACCACGGCGTCGGGGCTCGCCGTCGGCGCGCTCCGCGGCGATCCCGCGTGGCGGGTGCGCATGCGCGCCGCCGTCGGCGAGGTCACCGCGACGGCCGAGGCCGACAGTGTGCCGATGTCCGCCGAGGCGCAGTGGGGGATGATCGAGGCCATGCAGCCCGAGCTGACGACGTCCGCGGCGCGCGACGCCGCCGCGGGGCGGCCGACGGAGCTCGACGCGATCGTCGGCTCGATCGTGCGCGCCGCGGCGAGGCTCGGCGTCGCGACGCCCGCGCTCGAGGCTCTGTGGGAGGAGGCGCGGTGCCGAGCGCGGTAGCCCTCATCGGCGCCCGCTCGGGCTCGGAGCGAGTCAAGGACAAGAACGTCCGCCGCCTCGCCGGGCACCCGTTGCTCGCGTACGCGATCGAGACGGCTCGCCGCTCGGACGTGTTCGACCGTATCGTCGTCTCCACCGACAGCGAACGGATCGCCCAGGTCGCCCGCTGGTACGGCGCCGACGCCCCGTTCCTCCGGCCGCCGGAGTACGCGACCTCGACGTCGCCGGACGTCGAGTGGATCGCCTGGACGCTCCCACGGCTGGACGAGCGCTACGACCTCTTCGCGATCGTCCGGGCGACGAACCCGTTCCGCGGCCCGGATGCGATCCGCCGCGGCCTCGACCAGCTGCTCGCGACGCCGGAGGCCGACTCGATCCGCGCGGTCGAGCTCGTGAAGCAGCACCCGGGGAAGATGTGGGTGATCGACGAGGTCGGACGGCTGATGCGGCCGCTCCTCGACCAGTCGCACCTCGATGTCGCGTGGCACGCCGGTCAGTACCAGGCGCTCCCCGCGATCTACGTGCAGAACAGCGCGCTCGAGATCGCGTGGACGCGCGTCGTCGAGGCGACGGGCACGCGCGAGGGGACGATCCAGGCGCCGTTCGTCACCGAGGGGTACGAGGGGCTCAACATCGACGACGAGGATGACTTCGCGCGCGCCGAGGAGCTCGTCGCCTCGGGGCGCGCGCAGCTCCCTCCCGTCGAGCGCGAGCCGTATCCTGCGGCTCCGTGAAGCTCGCCTCGCTCGAGACGCTGACGTGCGACGCCGGGTGGCGGCCCTGGCTGTTCGTCAAAGCCACCGCGGACGACGGGTCGGTGGGCTGGTCGGAGGTGACGGACTCGCACGGCTCGCCGACCGGGCTCGCCGGCGTCGTCCACGATCTCGCACCACTCGTGGTCGGGCGCGACCCCCGCGCCGTCGAGGCGATCCACTGGGATCTCTACCGCCGGACGAGGCAGAGCCCCGGCTCGATCGTCCAGAAGGCCCTCGGCGGGATCGAGAACGCGCTTCTCGACCTCAAGGCGAAGGCGCTCGGCGTCTCGGTGTGCGAGCTGCTCGGCGGACCGACGCGCGCCACGGTGCCGGTCTACTGGTCGCACTGCGGCACCACGAGGGTCCGTGCGTGGGAGGTAACCGGCACGCCGAAGCTCGACTCCTACGAGGCGGTCACCTCGCTCGGCCGCGAGGTCGTCGAGCGCGGCTACCGCGCCTTCAAGACGAACATCGTCGTGCCGGGCGAGGAGCCCCGTGTCCTGATGCCCGGCTTCGGCCGCGACGGGGGAATCGACCGCAACCCGACGCCGGAGCTGCTGGACGCGCTCATGCGCCTCCTCGAGGCGTTCCGGGAGGGAACCGGCGGGCGGGCGCAGCCGATCGTCGACCTGAACTTCAACCTCACGACCGAAGGGATTGTCCGGGTCGCGCGGGCGCTCGAGCCGTACGACCTCGCGTGGCTCGAGGTCGACGCGTACGACCCGGCGGCGCTCGCGCACGCGCGGCGGCGCTCGCCGGTCCCGCTCTGCTCCGGCGAGAACCTCTACGCGCTCCGCGGGTTCCGGCCCTACCTCGAGGCGGGCGCGATGGACGTGGCCTCGGTCGACGTGATCTGGAACGGGTTCGCGCAGTCGCTGAAGATCGCCGCCCTCGCCGAGACGCACGAGGTCGCCTGCGCGCCGCACAACTACTACAGCCACCTCGCCACGTTCATCGCGGCCCAGTGGTGCGCCGCGATCCCGAACGTGCGCCTCCTCGAGGTCGACGTCGACGACGTGCCCTGGCGCGAGGAGCTGACGACGGCGGTGCCCGAGCTCCGGGACGGCGAGCTCCTCGTCCCCGCCGGCCCGGGGTGGGGCTGCGACGTCGTCGAGGACGTCCTCCGGGCGCACCCCGTCTAGCGACGGGTGTCGGGGAGCGGGTACGAGCTCACCCGGCGGACGAGGCTGCGGGGAAGACGGTGGTGGCGGAGCCCCAGCTGGAGCCCCGTGAACTTGCCGAGCTCGTAGACGGCGGTGTAGGGGATCCATCGCCTCTGCCCCGTCCCCCAGAGCCACGCAAGCTCTTCCCGCGCGTACCGCGCGCCCGCCCGGCGGAGCGCTGCGCGCGAAGCGTCCCCCTCGACGTACGCATGCTCGGCGGAGACGCCCGAGTCGAAGAATCGGCGGAATGCGGCGCGAACCGTGTACGCGTGCGAATGCCGGACCGCGGCTCTCGGCTCATAGACGAGCGAGAAGCCGGCGCGCAGCGCGCGCCGGGACCACTCCTGGTCCTCGCTCATCGTGAGGTCGTCGCGGAAGGGGAACCGCTCGAGCGCCCACCGCGGGACGGCGGCGTTGACGTTGGAGAACAGCGTCGCCTCGAAGGTCAGCTCCTCGTCATCGCGCACGTGCTGGATCCGCGGCGCGGGGCCGTAGAGGAAGTCGAGGAAGAACCGCTCGGGCGGACGGGCGTCGGCGTGCGGGAGCTGCCGGCCGTACGCGCCTGCGACCTCGGGGCCGCTGCGTGCCGCTGCGGAGAGGTGCGCGAGCCACCCGTCGTCGTCCGCGACCGCGTCCTGGGAGGTGAAGACGACGAGGTCGCCGTGCGCGAGCTCCACGCCGAGGTTGCGCGTCCGCCCGTGGCCGAACTCGGCAGGGTCGATCTCCTCGACGACCGCGCCCGCGGCCCGCGCGACCTTTGCGCTGCCGTCGGTCGAGCCCGAGTCGACGACGATCATCTCGACCTCCTCGTCGATCCGCTGCGCGGCGATGCCGGCGAGGCAGCGCCTGAGCCCCGCGCCGCCGTCCTTGACGGGGATGACGACCGAGATCACGGTGCCGTTGCGTCGTCCGAAACGTGTCGGGTCACGTGACCGGCACGCGCTCGACGACCCGGGCGCGCGACGGCTCGGTCGTCCGCATCGTCAGCAGGGCGAGGAAGAACGAGCCGAGGATCACCTGCGTGCCGAGCGCCAGGAGCGTGAAGCCGATCGCGGTGGCGTACTCGTGCGAGAGCGCCCCGAAACCATCGATCGCCCAGTTGACGAAGATCACGAGGATCGTCATGAGGCCGATCGCGAGGAGGATCCCGCCGCCGACGAGGCCATGCTCGACGCTGAGCCGGCCGCGCGCACGATCGACCCAGGGGTCGCGCTCGCCGAGGTGTGACGCCGCGAACGCCCGCGCGAAGACACCGAGCTGCACGATCTGCGAGCCGAGGAGCACGGCGAAGATGCACGCGAACAGCGTGTGGATCTGCCAGGTCCGGCCGAGCACGGTGACCGGGCCCGCCGCGAGGGCGACCGCGCCGATCGCGCCGATCAACAGCAGCAGCAGCCCCGGGACGAAGTACAGCCAGCTCGGACTGTAGAGCAGCATGAACTTCACATGGCGCCACGCGTCGCCGAAGCGGTTGAGCTTCGACTCACCGACGCGCGGGTAGTAGTCGATCGGGATCTCGCTGACCCGGAGCTTGCGGCGGAACGCCTTGAAGACCATCTCCGACGCGAACTCCATCCCGGTCGAGTGGAGGTCGAGGACGGGAAGCGCGTCGGCCCGCACGGCCCGCATCCCGCAGTGGGCGTCCGAGATCTTCACTCCGAACAGGACGTTCAGGAGGCCCGTGAGGATCGGGTTGCCGATATGGCGGTTCAGCCACGGCATCGCCTCGCCGTGGATCGTGCCCTCGAAGCGCGAGCCCATGACGAGGTCGTCCCCCGCCGCGAGTCGTTCGACGAACGGCGCGAGGTCCTGGAGGGGGTACGTCTCGTCGGCGTCTCCCATCACGACGTACTCGCCGCGCGCGTGCGCGAGCCCCGCGAGGTACGCGCTGCCGTAGCCCGGCCTCTCCTCGCGCACGACGATCGCGCCGTGCTCGGCGGCGACGTCTGCCGAGCGGTCGGTCGAGGCGTTGTCGACGACGACCACCTCGCCGCTCCGGCCCGACCGCTTGATGCCCTCGAGCGCCTGGTCGACGACGTTTCCCACCGCCTCCTCCTCGTTCAGGCAGGGGATGACGACGGAGATCTCGGGCGCGGTACGGAGCATCGGTTACGGCGCTCGACCGTAGCACGGGTCCCCGCGGGGCCGTCCGCGGCAGGGGTACGCTGCCGCGGTGGCGGCCACGGGAGGCAGGGTTGGTCGCGTCGGTCGTGCCCTGACGGGGTGGGCCGACAGCCCGGTCTCGGAGCTTGGCGTCTTCGCGATTGCGCTCGGCGTCTACGCCGTGGTCTCGGTCGCGCTCCCGCTCCAGGCCGGTCGAGATCTCCCCCGGTACCTCCTGGACTACGCGCAGCTCTTCGACTCGCACGTCACGTACCCGTACGCCATCCTCTCGCGGACGCCGGGGACGGGGATCGTCGCGGGCGGACTGCTCCAGCTCGGCCCGATTGTCAGCGAGGTCGGCGCGGCCGTGCTCTACGCGCTCTCCGTCGCGGCCTGGTTCAGCGTCGCCCGCCGATTTGGCCCGGTGGCTGCCCTGGTCACAGGCGCCGCACTGCTCGCCTACCCCGGCTACGTGATTCTCTTCCACGGGCTCGCGAGCGACGCGCTGTTCGCCGCCGCGTTCGCGCTGGTGGCGTTGCTCCTCGTGCGCGTCGTGGAGGCTCCGACCATCGCTCGCGCGGCGGAGCTGGGCCTCGGGGTCGCCCTGCTCGTCTTCGTGCGTCCCGTCGGACAGGTGCTCGTCGTCCTTGGGCTCGTGCCGCTGCTCGCGGCGCGCGGCCGGCGGCCGCGCCTGCTGGCGGCCGGGGCGTTCGTCGTCGGGTTGCTCGTGCCTCTCGTCGCCCTTGCCGCGCACAACTCCGTACGCGCCGACGACTTCACCGTCGTCCGCGGCGGGTCCGCGTCGCTTCTCTTCCGCACGTTCGTCGCTGACCGCATCGTGGAGCCCGGGAACGGCGCGGCCTCCGAGGAGCTGGCGCGCGCCGTCTCGCGTGAGCTCCTCCCGAACGAGCCGTACCGGTCGCGTGGGATCGACCTGCAGGAGTTCTTCTCGTCGGGCAGCTCGCGCATGCACGACGACCTCACGGTGCTCGCCGACCGGACGTGGGGCTGGGACGACGACTACCGCCATCTGGGCAACGTGGCCCGGGAGGCGATCCTCGCGCACCCGGGCGCGTACGCCCGGGGGGTCTCGCGCGATCTATGGCGCCTGCTCCTCTGGCCCGTGTACGCCCCTGTCGAAGAGGAGGCTGCGAGCGCGCCGGCCCCGCCCTCAGTGCGGAGCGAGCAGGCGGCGGCGCCGCCCTCCTACGACGGCGAGCCGATTCCCTCCTCGCGCGAGGCGCCGTATATCTCGACGCCCGACGGTCGGATCCGGGAGGTCTGGACGTCGCCGACCGAGCACGGGGTCGTCTTCCGGGATCCCGCGGACCGGGTGGAGGCGGAGAGGCTCGACCGCGAGGTGAACGACCTCCTCGACGGCCTCCCCGGCCGCGCGCAGCGCCCGGCGCTCGTCGAGCGCCTCAACGACCTGTCGCGGCTCTACCCGCGCCCGTTCATGTGGCTCTTGGTCGGGCTCGTCGCGGTCCTCTGGCGCCGGCCGCGAGGCATCGCGGTTCCCGCGGCAATCGCTACCTCGGCGCTGCTGGTGATGCTCTCCACGTCGCTCGCGGTGTACGCCGTCGCCGAGTACTCCGTCCCGGTCGTCCCTGCCTTCGTCCTGCTCGCCACGGCCGGTCTCTTCGGTCCGCGAAGGCCCTGAGCAGCCGAGCGCGCGTCGGCTACGGTCTCGTGTCGGACATGCCCGATCTGCGTCTCGTCCCCCAGCCCGAGCTCGACCGTCTCCGCAGGGCCAACGTCGACCCCGACGCCCGGCTCGCGCTTCTCGCGGACGCCTGCCGCCTGAATGCCCTCGTCGCGGTGAAGCGCGCCGGCTCGGGCCACCTCGGCTCGACCTTCAGCGCGCTCGACGTGGTCGCCCACCTCCTGTTCGACGAGCTGGACGTCGCGGAGCGCGGCTTCGCCGATCCCGACCGCGACGTCTTCTTCTCCTCGAAGGGGCACGACGTTCCCGGCCTGTACGCGGCGCTGTTCGCGCTGGGGGTCATTCCGCGCGAGCGGCTCCTCCGGCTTCGTCGGCTCGGCGGCCTCGACGGGCACCCGGACGTCGGCGTGCCGGGGATCGAGGCGAGCTCGGGCTCGCTCGGGATGGGCATCTCGAAGGGGCGGGGGATTGCGCTCGCGAAGCGGCGGCGGGGCTGCGCCGGACGGGTCGTCGTGATGACGGGCGACGGCGAGCTCCAGGAAGGGCAGAACTGGGAGGCGCTCCAGGCGGCCGCGCACGAGCGGCTCGGCAGGCTCTGGGTCGTCGTCGACCGCAACGAGGTGCAGTCGGACAAACGGACGGAGGAGATCCTCGCGCTCGGCGACCTCGAGGAGAAGTTGCGCGCCTTCGGTTGGCACGTGGAGGCCGTCGACGGGCACGACCACGCCGCGCTGCGCAGGGCGTTCGGGCGCTTTCGCGCGGTCGACGACGTGCCGCAGGCGCTCGTGGCGCGGACGATCAAGGGGAAGGGCGTCTCGTTCATGGAGCATCCGGTCGCGCTCGCCGACGGCCAGGGGACGTATCGCTGGCACGCGGGCGCGCCCGCGGACGAGCCGTTCGCGCGGGCGGTCGCCGAGCTCGAGGCGCGTCTCGCCGAGCGGTGCGACGAGCTCGGCCTCGAGGTGCCCGCCCTGGAGCTAGTGGACGTCGACACGCCGGCGCGGGGCCTGGAGGGCGAGCCCGAGTCGGGCGTCGGCTCCCGCCGTCGCTCCGCGGTGATCGACGAGTACGTCGTCGAGGCGTATGGGGAGGCCTTGCTCGAGCTTGCCGCCGAGCGGGACGACTTCGTCGTCCTCGACGCCGACCTCGCGTCCGACTGCCGCGTGCGGAGCTTCGAGCTCGCGTACCCGGACCGGTTCTTCCAATGCGGGATCGCGGAGCAGGACATGGTCTCGACCGCGGCGGGGATGGCCCGCCACGGCCTGCTGCCGGTCGTGAACTCGTTCGCGTCCTTCCTCGCCTCGCGCGCGAACGAGCAGATCTACAACCAGGTGAGCGAGGGCTCGAAGGTCGTCTACGCGCTCCACTACGCCGGGCTGATCCCGGCCGGCCCGGGCAAGTCGCACCAGAGTCTCCGCGACATCTCGCTGCTCGGCGCGTTGCCGAACGTCACGATTGTCCAACCAGGGTCGGCGAAGGAGACGGCGGCCCTCCTACGCTGGGCCGTGGCCGACGCGGCCGAGACCGTTGCAATTCGGCTCGCGATCGGGCCGTCGCCGCGCCGGATCGACCTCGCGGGCACGGTCTCGGTCGGCCACGGCACCGTCCTGCGGGACGGTGGCGACGCCGTGCTGCTCGCGTACGGGCCGGTGATGCTCCACGAGGCGCTCCTCGCCGCCGAGCTCCTCGCCGACCGCGGCGAGCTGTCGCTCCGCGTCGTCGCGACGCCGTGGCTCAACCGCTTCGACGAGAGCTGGTTCGCGGCGGAGGTTGCGACCCAGGAGCACCTGTTCGTCCTCGAGGACCATGCGCCGGTGGGCGGGCTCGGCGACCGGGTCCGCGCCGTCCTCCCGGGGCACGTGGTCTCGGTCTTCGGGGTCGAAGGCTGGCCCGCCTGCGGGACGCCCGCAGAGGCGCTCGCCTTCCACGGGCTCGACGCCGCCTCGCTCGCGGAGCGGATCGCCGCGCACGCCGGCCTTCGGGCCGCCCCGTCCGCCGCTCGATGACCGAGAAGCGCGCATGGATCGTCCTCCCCGATCTCCTCTCGGTCCGAGTGTTCGTCGACACCGGCATCCTGCGGGGTCTTCACGAGCGCCTCGACGGCAAGCTTGCCGCGGTGTTCCTCGTGCCACACAGGGCGGCGGCGGAGTGGGCGGATCGGCTCACGGACGTCCCCGTCCTCCACGGCGACGAGCTCACAGCCTCGCGGGGCCTTCCCGACCGGGCCCTCGGGCGCGTCGACGCGTGGCTCGACCGCCGGCTCGGATACCACCCCCTCGCGATCCGCCTCAACTACCGGCACGGGTTCCATGGGGAGCGGATGCAGCCGGGGCATCCCAACTGGATGCTCGACACGGACCGCGACGGCCCGCTGCCGCGCTGGCCGCGCGTCGAGCGCGCGATGGAGCGGTGGTTCTTCAGCGCGCGCCGGCACGTCCCGGCGCGCCTGCTCGAGACGATGCGGCGCGACTGCTCCGGCCTCCTGCTCTCGAATGTGCAGCCGGCAAGCGCGATCCCGTTCCTCGCTGCCGCGCGCAGGCTACGGATACCCGTCGTCGCCCACGTCGCCAGCTGGGACCACACGGTCGGAAAGGGCGTCATCTCGCCGCATTGCGCGCTCTACGTGGTCCAGAACCGCGTGATGGAGGAGGATCTCCGCCGCTACCACGGGATCGCGCCGGCCCGCGTGCGGGTCACCGGGTGGCCCCAGACCGACCTCTTCGCCTGTCAGCGACCTCGCGCGGGCTACGACGAGCTGCTGCGCCGTTACGGCCTCGACTCGCATCGGCCCCTCGTGCTCGTCGCCGGGAACACCCCGAGCAACGCGCCTTACGAGGGACGCTTCGTCGAGCGGCTCGTCGCGTGGTGGCAGGACGGCGAGTCGGAGCGCCTCCAGCTCCTCTTCAGGCCGCACCCACGGGACGCCCGGTGGCGCGACCGTTTCGCCGGGGCGACGGGACGCAAGGGCGTTGCGGTCCAGGAGGCGAGCTACACCGACCTCGAAGATCTCGCGACGATTCTCCAACACGCCGACGCCGTCGTCTGCAACGCCGGCACGATCCTCCTCGACGCGCTCGTCGCCGCCCGTCCGGCGGTGTGTGTGCTCTACGACGAGGGCGCGCCTCCCGGCGAGTCGTGGGCGGCGAAGAACGTCGTCGGCAAGCACTACGAGGACCTCGCAGGGTCCGGCGCGTTCTATCGGGCGGAGCGCTTCGAGGACGTCGTCACCGGCATCGAGCGCGCGCTCGAGCGGCCCGACGAGCTCGCAGCCGAGCGACAGCGGGCGGTCGAGCAGGTCGTCGGCGTGGTCGACGGGCACGCGGCCGAGCGGGTCGTCGACGCGGCGGCCGGCGTGCTCGCCGGGGCGCCCTCGTGAAGCTCCTGATGACGCTCCTCGTCCGCGACGAGGCAGACGTTGTCGACGCGCAGCTCGCCTACCACCTACACGCCGGCGTCGACTTCGTGGTCGCCATGGACAACGCCTCGAGCGACGGGACGACAGAGATCCTCGAGCGCTACGAGCGTGCGGGCCTCGTGCGGCTCCTGCGCGAGCCGGCCGATGACATGCGCCAGGACGAATGGGTCACCCGGATGGCGCGCCTGGCCGCCACGGAGCACGACGCCGACTGGGTGATCCACGCAGACGCCGACGAGTTCTGGTGGCCTCGGGGCGGCTCGCTGAAGGACGTTCTGGCGGCGGTGCCCGACCGGTACGGCGTCGTCCGCGGCTGCTGGCGTCACTTCCTGCCGAGGCAGGAAGACGGCGCGTTCTTCGCCGAGCGAATGACCGTCCGCCTCGCCACGCCCGCCCATCCGGGCGACAAGGAGACGATCTTCCACGCCCACCAGAAGATCGCGCACCGCGCGAGCGCCGAGGTCGAGATCGAGGCCGGGAACCACAACGCCGAGGGTCCCGGGCTCGAG
Source organism: Gaiella sp. (assembly GCA_035691005.1). Classification (GTDB taxonomy): domain Bacteria; phylum Actinomycetota; class Thermoleophilia; order Gaiellales; family Gaiellaceae; genus Gaiella. Next base: position 23,751 of record DASSJV010000044.1, read on the forward strand.
CCGCTCCGCGCCTGGCATCCGCTCGAGGTCCTGCACTTTTCCTTTCGCTCGGCCGCGCAGCTCGAGCAAAAGGCCCGCGGCGGCTGGCTGCGCAACCGGGACTACGAGCCGACGCGCCACCAGTTCCTCCTCGACGAGGCTGTCCGGGAGGGACGCACCCACGCCTTCTACGATGCGCATGCGGTCGACGACGAGGCGCTCGCCTGGGGTGTCGCGAACGGCACGCTCGCGATCGACACGCGTCTGCGCGACGCGCTGCGTGCGCTCCGCGCTGCCGACGGCGCATTCGTCCTCCCGGACGACGACGAGCGGCTCGCATTCCCTCGCCCGAGCGCGGCCGACGACGTGGCGTACGCGGCCGAGGCGTCGGTCCTCGTCGAGATCGACGGCATCGTCCGGGCAGAGCAGCGCGTCCGCGCGCTCGAAGGCCGGCTCGCCGCACTCGAGCGGGGGCCGCTGGCGAAGGTCGCCACTAGACTGGCGCGGCCGTGACCCTCGTGATGACGCTCCTCGCGCGGGACGAGGTCGACATCGTCGACTCGTGGCTTGCGTTCCACCTGAACGCCGGGGTCGACGTCGTGATCGCGACCGATAATCGCTCGCAGGACGGCACGACCGAGGTGCTCGAGGAGTACGCCCGCTCCGGTCACGTCCACCTGCTCCGCGAGCCCGGCGAGGATCTTCGTCAGAACGAGTGGGTGACGCGGATGGCGCGGCTCGCCGCTACGCAGTTCGGCGCGGACTGGGTGATCAACTCCGACGCGGACGAGTTCTGGTGGCCGCGCGGCGCGTCGCTGTCGGAGATGCTCGCGGCCGTGCCGTCGCGGTACGGAACGGTCGGCGCGTTCCTCCGCGTGTTTTGCCCGAGGCCGGGCGACGAGCATTTCGCCGAGCGGATGACCGTTCGCTTCTCGGCGCTCGCCCCGATCAACGACCCGGCGTCCCTCTACAAGCCGATCCGCAAGATCGTCCACCGCGGCCATCCCGAGATCCAGCTGACGCGCGGCAACCACGCGCTCGTGGACAGCCCGTTCGCACCGCTGCGAGGATGGTTCCCGATCGAGTGCTTCCACTTCCCGCTTCGATCGGAAGCCCAGTGCGCACACAAGGCCGAGCTGCAGGGTGCCGCGTTCGAGAAGCACGTCGCGCGACCGCCCACCGCGTACCACGCGGAGATGTACGCCGCCCTCCGCGGCGGACGGATCGGCGACTACTACGAGGCGCTCGTGGTCTCCGACGACGAGGTCGAGCGCGGCGTCGCGGATAGCCGGCTCGTCGTCGACACGCGGCTTCGCGACGCACTCCGCGAGCTCCGCGACCCGGGCGGAGGGTACCTCCCGCCGGCGGCCGCCCCGGACCTCCGCTTCCCGCTCCCGACGCTCGTCGACGACGCCGAGTACGCCGTCGAGGCGGCGGTCCTCGGCGAGGCGGACGTGGTCCGGCTGCAGCGGCGCCTCGACGAGCTCGAGCGACGGCTCCAGACCGTGGAGCAGCGCCTGCCACGGCGTGCATATCGAAAGCTCGAGCGGACGGCGAGGCGGGTTCTCGGTGATCGCGGCGCTTCGCCCTAGCCGACCGCAGGGCTACCCGGCGCGCTTGACCGCGCGCACGGCCACGATCACCTCGTAGAGCGGGTCGTGGGAGGCGAGCTCGTCGGCCGTCAGGTCCGAGGCGGCGAGCCCGTAGAGGAACCCGCTCGCGCTCAGCACGTTGCCGTACGCACGCGTCTCGACGTTGCCGGCGCCGAACGCCTCCTCGGCGAGCCGTCCGGCCGAGCGCGCGGTGAAGTGCCACCATTCGCCGAACCGCTCGTCCTCGGGTGGCGAGATCTTCGTGATGCCGGGAACCGTCGCGAGCAGCACTCCGCCGGGCGCGAGCACGCGGTGGAGGGTGGCGAGAGCCGCCCGGACGTCGTAGACGAACTGGAGCGTCTGCGTCACGATCGCGCAGTCGAAGGCGTCGCTCGGGATCTGCGGCGCGTCGGCGAGGTCGCCGACGATCGTCGCCTGCGGGTTCCCCTCGGTCGCCATCAGGATGTCGACCCGCTCGACACCGCGCCCGAAGCGCGTCGTGTAGTCGGGCGCCGCGATCTCGAGCACGCGCCCCCGGATGTCCGCCGCGTGCGCGCCGACGAACTCCTCGACATAGACCCGGTCGATCGGCGTGCCGCGCTCGAATCCCCAGTTGGGGTCTATCGGCGTGGTGCGTCGCAGGTCGCCCAGCTTCGGCGGACGGCGTCGCCTCCAATCGACGTACGCGGCGCGCACCGGGCGGAGCCGCGCGCGGACCGACTGCGGGACGTAGCGGCGTGGGTTCAGGCGGCGACCTCCGTCAAGGCCGCGATCATAGGGCGTCGTGGTCTCGCCCCAACCGGCGGAGACGCCGCCCCGCCGCATCGTCGTCGTCTCGCCCCACCTCGACGACGGCGTGCTCTCGCTCGGCGCGTCGATCGCGTCGTGGCGGCGCGCGGGTGCGGAGGTCGAGCTGCTCACGGTCCTGGCGTGCGACCCGAGCTCGGCCGCGCCGTCGGGAGGGTGGGACCGGCGCGGCGGCTTCGCGACCGAGGGCGAGCAGGCGCGCGCGCGGCGCGAGGAGGATCGCCGCGCGTGCGCGGTCCTCGGCGCGACACCGGTCTGGCTTCCGTTCGGGAGCGTCGACTATGAGCGCCACGGAGGCGAGTCGGACGTGCGGTCGGCCGTGGGTGCCGCCCTCGAGGGGGCCGGCACGATCCTCCTGCCGGGCTTTCCCCTGAGCCATCCCGACCACGAATGGCTCGTAAGGACGCTCGGGCCGGCTCTGGGCGATCGCGGCGTCGCGCTCTACGCCGAGCAGCCCTACACCCGGCGCTCCGGAGGCGACCTGATCGTGCCCGAATGGGTCGCGGAGGCCTTCGGCCCGCGGTCGTTCGAGCGCGTCCCGACGACGGCGCGCGACCGCCTCGCGAAGTGGCGGGCGATCCGGCGCTACCGCTCCCAGCTGCCGCTCCTCGGGATGCGCCGAAGCGTCCGGCGCGGCCCGCTCCGCTCCGCGGCGGCATCCGAGTGGGTCGCCTGGAGCGCGGACTAACCTCCCGGCGGCATGAGGCTCGTGATGACCCTCCTCGTCCGGGACGAGGCCGACATCGTCGACGCGCAGATCGCGTACCACCTCCACGCGGGCATCGACTTCGTCGTCGCCACCGACAACCGCTCGGTGGACGGGACGACGGAGATCCTCGAGCGCTACGAGCGGGACGGCGTGCTGCGCCTGATCCGCGAGCCCGGTGACGACCTGCGCCAGAGCGAGTGGGTCACGCGGATGGCGCGCCTCGCGGCGACGGACCTCGGGGCCGACTGGATCCTGAACGCGGACGCCGACGAGTTCTGGCTCGCCCGTGGCGCGAGCCTCAAGGAGCTGCTCGGCTCCGTCCACTCTCGATTCGGCGCCGTCCGCGGCGCCTGGCGGAACTTCGTGCCCCGCCCCGACGACGCGCGTCCGTTCGCGGAGCGCATGACCACACGGCTCTGCAGGCCGAGCTTCCATCCGCACCCGTTGAGCACGCACTTCAAGTCTGCCCACCGCGCCCACGCGGGTGTTCGCATCGGGCGCGGCAACCACGAGGCGCTGGCCGACGACCTCGTCGCGCTGCGTGGCTGGTACCCGATCGAGATCCTCCACTTTCCGGTGCGCTCGTACGAGCAGTGCCGGCGGAAGTACGTCACGCAGTTCGTTGCGCTCGAGCGCAATGCGGAGAAGGGGATCCCCGGCCACATGGCCGAGGCCTACGAGGCCTACCGAGCCGGCCGGCTGGACGACTTCTACGCCCCCCTCGTCGTCGACGACGAGGCGCTCGCCGAGGGGCTCGCGGACGGGACGTACGCGATCGATACCCGCCTCCGCGACATGCTCCGCCTGCTCGGGCTCGGGGAGGCCGCTCATGCTGCGAGCCGTGACGGCGCGCCGCCGCGCTCGGCCGTCGAGGAGGCGGCCCTCTTCGCGGCGGAGTACTCGGCCCTCGGGGAAGCGGATCTGGGCGCGTCGTTCGGCGCGCGGATCGACGAGCTGGAGGCACGGCTCGGCCGCCTCGAGCAGGGTCCCGCCGCACGTGTCCGCCGCCTCGCCGGAAGCCTGCGCCCGTGAACGCGCGCATGCGGCGGCTCCTCGCGTTCGTCCCGACCAGGCGCGCCGCCCTTCTCGTCTTCGCGGTCGCACTCGGTGTCTTCTGGCTCCAGGCGCTCGGCTGGCCGATGGCAAAAGGGCGGGACACATGGGACTACCTCGTGTACTACGTCCAGTTCTTCGACTCGAAGCCGCCGCTCTCCCAGGTGCAGCTCTTTCGCGCTCCCCTGACCCCGCTCGTCGTCGGGCTCCCGATGGCGCTCGGCGGGAGCGTGCTCCTCGAGATCGTCTTCGGGCTGCTGTACGCCGTCTCGGTCGTGGCGTGGAGCGCGACGGCGCTGACCTTCGGTCGGGTCCCCGCCCTTGCCTCCGCGATCCTGCTCCTCGTCTATCCCGCCTGGGCGACGCTCTACCACCAGGCGTCGAGCGATGCGGTGTTCGCGACAGGGCTCTCCCTTTGGGCACTCGCCGTCGCGCGGACGCTCAAACGGCCCAGCACGGCCGGCTTCCTCGCAATTGGCCTGGGGATCGCGGCGCTTGTGCTGATCCGACCCGCGAATCAGGTGCTGCTGCCCGCCGTCGTGGCGCCGCTGCTCGCCGTCGCGCCGTGGCGGCGGCGCCTCACCTGGGTCGCGGTGTGCCTCGGGGCCGCGGCCCTGCCGCTGGTCGGCTGGGCGGCCCACAACTCGATCCGCTACGACGATTTCACCGTCACCCGCGGCGGGCGCGCGTGGGTCCCGTTCCTCCGGGTGTGGCTCGCCGACAAGACGATCTCGCCGGAGAACGGCCCTGCGTCGCGCCGGCTCGCCCGGCTCGTCGAGAACCACGTCCTGACGCAGGAGCCGTACAAGAGCCTGCACGTCCCGCTCGACGCCTACCTCGCGAACGGGTCGAACTACGAGACCGTCCGCCTGATCGCTCTCTCGGATCGGGTGCTCGGTCGGGACACGAACTACAGCGTGCTGTTCGACCCCTCGGTGGAGGCGATCCGCAAGCACCCCGGCACATATGCGCGCGGGGTCGCCGGGCTGTTCTGGGACTTCCTGATGCAACGGCCGATCCGCGAGGCCGTGGCGCCGCGCGCCCAGACGGCGCCCGAGGCGCCCAGGCCGACGTACGAGAGCGACGGGGTGGTGCTCCCGAACCCTCAGGCGACGGTGCTGCTCGATGGCGTCCCCTACGGCTTCGTCTGGTGCGCGTCCGACTACATCGACTCCTGCACGCTCAAGAACCCCTCGCGCGTCTTCTCCGACCCGGCTGTGCAGCGGCGCTATCGCGAGGTCGTCTCGCAGATCCGGGAGTGGGACGCGGAGCTGCCCTCGCGCAGCGGGCAGACCTGGGTGACCGAGATCCTGAACCGGATCACGCCGCGGTTCCCGCGCCCGCCGCTCTGGCTCGCGGCCGGCGCGATCGCGCTCGTCTGGCGCCGGCCGCGCGGCTGGCGTGCGATCGTCGTTCTGTGGTCTGCCGCGGCCGCGGTCCTGCTCATCCACGCGGTCTCGCAGGGTCTCGCTCCCGAGTTCGCGCTTCCCCTCTACCCGCTCTTCATCGTCACCGCGCTCGGCGCGCTCGCCGGGGAACGCAGTGCGCCCCCGTCGCCGACATGACGCGGGTGCGCTCGCACCTGCTGCTGATCCTGGCGCTGACGGCGCTCGGCGCGGCGCTCCGCTTCGCGACCATCGACCGGCAGAGCTTCTGGCTCGACGAGCTCGTCACGGTCTCGCTCCTCGACCACAGCCTGGGGGACGTCCTGCGAGAGGTTCCGCGCAGCGAGGCGACGCCGTTCCTCTACTACGTCGTCGCGTGGGCATGGGGGTCGGTGCTGGGGCTCGGCGAGATCGGGATCCGCACGCTGTCGGCGCTCGCGGGCACGGCGACGATCCCGGTCGCGTACGGGGCCGGGGCGGTGCTCGTCTCGCGGCGCGCCGGCATCGTCGCCGCGGCGCTCGTCGCCGTGAACCCTTTCCTCGTCTGGTACTCGCAGGAAGCGCGGTCGTACGCGCTGCTGGCGCTGCTCGGCGCCGGGACGGTGCTCGCGCTCGGCCAGGCGCTCCGCGGGTCGCGGCGCTGGCTCGTCGGGTGGGCGGCGCTCGCCGCGCTGGCGATCGCGACGCACTACTACGCGGTGTTCCTGGTCGGAGCGGAGCTCGTGTGGCTGCTGGTTCGCCTTCGCCCGCGACGGGCGGCAGTCGTCGCGTCGTTCCTCCCGGCGGCCACGCTTCTGGCCGAGATCCCGCTTGTGCTCGCGCAACGCGACAACGCCGAGGCGGTGACGGGCTCGGCCCTCGTCGCCCGGATCGCGGGGATACCGAAGAACCTCGCCGTCGGCTACAGCTTTCCGGCCGAGGCGCTCGGCAGCGGGCTGGCGGCGCTGCTGCTCCTCGCCGGCGGCGTCGGCCTCGTCCGTCTCCGCCCTGGGGAGCGTCTCGGCGCGCTCGTCGCGGGGTCGCTCGCCGTCGTCGTGGTCGTGACGCCGGTCGTCCTCGCCGTCGCGGGAGAGGACTTCCTGATCGCGAGGAACACCATCGTGGCGGTCGTGCCGGCCGCCGTGTGCGTCGGCGCCGGATTCGCGACCGGCCGGCTCGGGCTCGCGGCGGTAGCGACGCTCTGCGTCCTCTCGGCGGGCATCGCGCTCGCGCCGGCGCTCGACACGAGCTACGGACGCACCGATTGGCGTGGCGCGGCGCAGCCCCTCGCGACGGCAGACCGCGCACGCGCGATCGTCGTGACCCCGTACATGAGCCGGACGCTCTGGCGTCCGTACCTCCCCGGTCTTCAGGAGCCCGGCGCAGACGGCGCGACCGTCGACGAGATCGCCGCGATCGGCCTGGCCACGGAGGGCGGGTATTCGTCGGGTCATGTCGAGCCCCCGAGCGTGGGCGCTCCCCGGCCGCTGAAGGGGTTCCGGGTCGTCGACGTCGAGCGGAAGCCGACCTACACCCTCGTCCTCTACCGGGCCGTTCGCCCGACATTCGTGCCCTTGGAAACCCTGACTGGCCTCGCGTTGACGGACGAGCAGCCGGGCGTCTTGCTGCAGGGGGGCTGAGCCGGTGGCGAACGGCTCGGGCCGCCGACGCCGCTAGCATCCCGGAGTGGTGCGAACCGAGACGCCGCTCGAAGAGGAGCGAACGACGCCGGGCGCCGCGGAACCCGCGACCGATCACCGGCCCTCGGCGGCCCCGGACGACGCGTTCGCAACCGACGCGTCGAGTCGCGTCACCGTCATCCGACCGGCGAGCCGGCTTCCACGCCTCGACGTCGCCGAGCTCTGGCACTACCGCGAGTTGCTGTGGACACTCGTCTGGCGGGACGTCTCCGTCCGCTACAAGCAGACGTTCCTCGGTGTCGCATGGGCGATCCTCGTGCCGGCGTTCACGGCACTCGTCTACGTGATCGTCTTCGGCAAGTTCGCGAACTTCCCGGCGGGTACGACCCCGTACCCGAGCCTCGTCGTCGCCGGCGTACTGCCGATGCAGTACTTCGCGTCGGCCCTCAGCCTCGCGAGCCTGAGTCTTCTCTCGAACCTGCCTCTCGTCACGAAGGTGTACTTCCCCCGGACGCTGCTCCCGCTCGGCGGCGTGTTGGTCCCACTCGTCGACTTTGTCGTCGGCTTGCCCGTGCTGCTCTTCCTAATCTGGAAGTACGACACGTGGCCGTCCGGCTGGGAGACCTTGACTGCACCGCTCTGGATCCTGCTCGCCGTGGTGACGGTGCTGGGCATCAGCCTGCTGCTCGCCGCCGTCAACGTCCGCTACCGAGACGTCCGGTACATGATCCCCGTGTTCCTTCAGGTCCTGCCGCTCCTCTCGGGCGTGATGTTCGCCGTCGACCAGATCCCCGTGAAGTGGCAGTGGATCCTCGCCTTCAACCCGATGGCCTCCGTAATCGCCGGGTGGCGCTGGGCGGTGCTCGACGCGAGCCAGCCCGACATGGGCCAGGTCGCCATTGGCGTCGCCGTCGCGTGCGTGCTGTTCGTCGTCGGTCTGGCCACGTTCCGCAAGTCGGAACCGAACTTCGCGGACACGATCTGATGGCGATCGCGATCGAGGTCGACTCGCTCTCGAAGAAGTACCGCCTCGGTGAATACCAGGCGGCGTACGGGACGCTGCGCGAGACGCTCGTGCACGCCACAAGGCGCCTCGCGCGCCAGGAGCACCATTCTCCGGCACGGGACATCTGGGCTCTGCGGGACGTCTCGTTCGACGTTCCCGAGGGCCAGGTCCTCGGTGTCATCGGGCGCAACGGCGCTGGCAAGTCGACACTCCTGAAGATCCTCACGAGGATCGCGATGCCGACGACCGGGCGCGCCGAGATCCGCGGCCGCGTCGGGAGCCTGCTCGAGGTCGGGACAGGTTTCAACCAGGAGCTCACCGGGCGTGAGAACGTGTACCTGAACGGCGCAATTCTCGGCATGAAGCGCCGAGAAATCGAGCGGCGCTTCGACGACATCGTCGAGTTCTCGGGCGTCGAGAAGTTCATCGACACGCCGGTGAAGCGCTACTCGAGCGGGATGTACGTCCGTCTCGCGTTCGCCGTCGCGGCCCACCTCGAGCCGGAGATAATGCTCGTCGACGAGGTGCTCTCGGTGGGCGACGCTGAGTTCCAGCGGCGCTGTCTCGGCCGCATGGAGGAGTTGGGCAACGCAGGGAGGACCGTGCTCTTCGTCTCGCACGCCCTGCCCGCGGTTGCGCAGCTGTGCGACCGCGCAATCTGGATCGACGGCGGGCGCGTCGCGGGCGACGGGCGCCCGGCCGACGTGATCGCCAGCTATCTCCACCAAACCCACAGCGCAGGCACCGAACGCACGTGGACCGAGGAGTCGGCGCCGGGGAACGACCTCGTAAAGATTCTCGCCGTTCGGGTACCGGCTCACGACGGCATGCCACCGGGGGTCATGGACGTGCGTCGTCCGATCGCTGTCGAGGTCTCGTTCAAGGTGCTGCGGGACGGCAAGCCGCTGTTCCCGAAGATCAAGCTGCTCGACCAGGAAGGCGCCGTCGCGTTCAACGCGATGGACACCGACGACCGCTGGCTACAGCCGACGCCCCCGGGCGAGTACGTCTCGACTGCGTGGATCCCGGGCAACCTGCTGAACGAGGGCTCGGCGATCGTCGAAGCCGCGATCTGCAGTCTGGACTTCCCGAAGCTCGAGCACCACGCGGCGGTCTACGAAGCGGCGTCAATCGAGGTGCTCGATCCAGGCGAAGGCGACACTGCACGTGGACGATTCAGCGGTCAGTGGCGTGGCGTCGTTCGACCGCTGCTGGAGTGGACCTGCAAAGAGTCGTGAGAGCGGGAGCAGCCGGTCCTGCCCGACTCGCCTTCGTCGTCAGCACGTACCAGTGGCCCGAGGCACTCGATGCCGTCCTGCGGGCGTTCGCCCAGCAGTCCGACGCGAGCTTTGCGCTCGTAGTGGCCGACGACGGCTCCGGGCCCGACACGAAGGCGCTCGTCGACGAATGGAGGTCGCATTTCGGCCGGCGCCTCGTCCACGTGTGGCAACCAGACGAAGGTTTTCGCCTCGCTCGGGTCCTCAACCTCGGCTCGCTGGCGGTCGACGCGGATTATCTCGCGTTCATGCACGGGGAATCGATCCCTCGCCGCCACTTCGTGCGCGCGATCCGGTCGTGCATCCAGCCGGGATGGTTCGTCGCAGGGCGCCGCGTGGATGTCTCGGAGGAGCTCACGGGGCGCGTTCTCGCGGACGAGCTCCCTGTGCATCGCTGGGGCATGGTCGAATGGGTCCGCTCAAGGCGTCATGTCGGCTCGCTGATCGCCTTGACGCGCCGGGATCGTCGCCGGGTCGGCGTCGAAGGGGTCCCCGAGTTCCTCCCCCACGACCGCTCGTACGGCTACCTCCTCGGCGTCGACCGAAAGGACTTCGAGCGGGTCAACGGGTACGACACGCGTTTCGAGGGCTGGGGCGAGGAAGACGTCGACATCGCGGTTCGGCTTCGGCGAATCGGTCTGCGGTGCGGACACGCCGGGCCGGACGGCACGTTGATCCACCTCTGGCACGAATCGGAGATACCGGCGGAGCGGGCGAACTGGCACCTCCTCCAGGCGACGGAGCAGAGCGATCGGATCGAGGCAATCGAAGGTCTACGCGAGCTCGCCGAGTCGGGTCCGGCGGCGGGGCACGATGAAGGCGTCGTTGCACCCTCGTCGGTCGCCGAACGCTGAGGGGACGCGCTACGGGCGGGACGCGTCGCGCCGAGAGAGGCGAAGGGCGCCGGCCCGGGGCACCCACGTCTTCAGCGCACGGCGACCACTTCGTGCGATGCGGCCGAGCGCGGAGGCGCCGATGTCAAGCCGGTCGCGGAGCGGCATCGGGATCAACCCGGTGCGTACGAGGAGAGATTGGAGATGAAGCCCGAGGCGGTTCTTGTCGGCCCAGTCGACGTCTCCGTCGAACTCGAGCGCGACGTCAAAGGTCCGTCTCGCGAGCGCGTGCCGAGGGAGCCGGACGCGCCATCTCGTCGGGTGTGTACCGCCCGTCAGGTCGCGTGTTTCGACGCGCGTGCCGTCGACCACCAGACCGATCCGCACTGGCCGCCCCCGCCGGACGCCGACCCGGTCGAACGTCAGCTCGAGCACGGGCCTCGTCCAGGCGGGAATGCGGCCGACTACCACGGTGAGCACGGCGCGCAGCCCGTGACTCCAGATCCCGCTGGGGTCGGGCAGCCACCATCCCGAACCGAATCCGCTGAAGTCCTCTAGCCCCTCAACGCTCGTTGTCCGTCCGATGCGAAGCGCGAGTGGCTCGCGCGGGCCGGTGAGTCGATCAGCCCAACGCACGTCGCGGACTAGGTCGACATTCGCGGTCGGGACGCGCTTCACCGTCGCGCGTCGCACCCGCGAGTGGGTGGCCCTGCTGCTGCAGTCGAGGTTCGAGACGACGAACGAATCCAGGTAGACAGTGCTGCTGTTGACGAGCAGGAAGCGCCGGGGATGCAGTCCCCGGTCGAGACGGGCGCGCTCGCGTTCGAGGAGTCGCTCGAACGCGATCACCACCGGCCGTAACGGCTTGGGGAACAAAGGGACATCCTCGTACCTGTCGCCCTGGTCGAGCCCGGCCGGGGACTCGAGCGTCGCGTCGAGGCCGAAGTCGACGATCACCAGGTCGGCGGACTCCGCGAGCTCCTCCACCTCGTGCTCGTCAGAGGCGTAGAGCACCTCGAGCGAGCCATCGGGCGAGAGCTCGCGAACGACGTCGTCGATCAGGGCGCGGAGCACCGTGTTGGCCCCGAGATAGCCGATCGTGAGGTGCCGCCCCGAGACCACGATCGAGTCCACGATGTGCGGCAGCACGTGGGCGGAGTCGTAGGTGAGCGCGAACGCCGTCTCGAACGGGTTCCACGGGGATCTGCCAGGCGGCGCAGTGCGGGTCGCGGCAACGAGCGCGGCGGTGAAGCGGGCTCTCGCGGCTGAGCCCACCGAGACCTCCTCGAGCTCGACGTCGGCCAACCCCCAGATGCCCCGCTGGTCGGGGATGTCGGCGCGCTCGACCGCCAAGAAGAAACGAGTGAGGTCGTTGCCGACGGGGTCGGGTCCCTGGTACACGGTGGGCGTCCGATTGTGGTTGCAGTGGTATCCGGCCACGGCCTCCTCGAGGCTCTCGATCGATCCGCGGTGGAGATGAAGGCGGCGGCTGAGGTTCGAGTCGACGTGCCAGCCCAGGACCATCCGCTCGTCGAACCCGTCGATCGCCACGAAGTCGTCCCGTAGGCACAGCTGAAAGTCACCAGGTGCGTCGAACCGCACCCACTCGTGGCTCGGGCTGGACTCGTCGAGATGGAGGAGCGGGCCGAGGCGTCGCACCTCGGACATCGCGCCTCGGGGGTCGCTGCGAGGAAGCTGTTCCCACAGCCACTCCGGGAGCTCGAAGCGGGGAAGACCGTAGAAACCGTCCGCCAGCTCGCGGCAGACCTCGCTCAGGCTCTCTGCCGAGTCCGGCAGCAGGATCATGTCCGTGTTCGTGGAGAGCAGCCAGCGGTTCGCCGGGTTCGCGCGGCGTGCTGCCGCGTTCCGGCATACGGGCTCGACTGCGGGCAGGTGGGTGAGTAACTGAAAGCGCTCGCGATGGAGCGCGGCCGGCACGCGGAGCACGCGCAGCCGGGAGGTGCATTGGTCCGTCAGGGTGTCCGCGAGGGCGTCGACGAACGTCGGCAGCTCGTCCGGCGTGTTGTAGTCGACGAAGACGATCTCGTCGTCGTCGTCCGTCAAGACTTCTGCGAGGCAGTTGAGGCTGAGGGCGGCGCGACGGTGAAGGTTGTACCCGTGGGCGTCGTTCCGGCCGTAGAGGAGGATCGAGATCAACTGGCCGGCGGCGCGGGATTGCGAGTTTCCCGCGGGCTCAACGCGTCGCGGCGGCCGGCAACGATGGCTGCCCGGCGGTCATCTGGTCGTAGATCCACGCGTATGTGCGCTCGAGGCCCGTCGCCAACGGCGTGTCGGGCTCCCAGTCCAGACGCTCGCGGATCAGGGTGTTGTCGGAGTTGCGTCCCCGTACGCCCTTCGGTGCGTCGAGTGCGTAGCGCCGCTTCAGCCGGACTCCGGCGATTTCCTCGACGATGTCGACCAGTTGGTTGATCGTCACGAGCTCTGACGAGCCGAGGTTGATCGGGTCGAGGATGTCGCTCTCCATGATGCGCGTCGTGCCGAGGAGGCAGTCGTCGATGTACATGAAGCTGCGCGTCTGCTCGCCGTCGCCCCAGATCTCGATCTCGTCGCTGCCCGTGAGCTGTGCCTGCGCCACCTTGCGGCAGATCGCGGCGGGAGCCTTCTCCCGCCCGCCGTCGTACGTACCGTGCGGCCCGTAGACGTTGTGGTAGCGGGCCGCGCGCGTCTGGATCCCGAAGTCGTCGAGAAAGTGTCGGCACATGCGCTCCGAGAACAGCTTCTCCCAGCCGTAGCCGTCCTCGGGCAGCGCCGGGTAGGCATCCGCCTCGCGGAGTGCCGTCACGTCGGCGTCTTGCTGGAGCGCGATGTTGTAGATGCACGCCGACGACGCGAAGAAGAACCGCTGGATGCCGGCATCCTTCCCCGCCATCAGCAGATGCGTGTTGATCAGCACCGAGATCATGCAGGCGGCCTTGTTCGCCTCGATGAACCCCATGCCGCCCATGTCGCATGCGAGGTTGTAGACGTGGGCAACGCCGTCCACGGCCTCGCGGCAGGTGTCGAGCGATCTGAGGTCTGCGACCCGCTTGTCGACGCCTGGAAGCACCTGATACCAGTCGTCCAGCGGCTTCAGGTCGACCGCTCTGACGTTCGTGAACCCCTCCTCGTGGAGATGGCGGACCAGCCAGCCGCCGATGAATCCCCCGGCGCCCGCCACGAGGATCGGGTCAGCTCGATCGATGGTCGTCGTCGTCATCGTGGTTCCTCCTCGGTCGTCAGGCGACGCTCGCTTCGAGCGGTCGGCCGAGTCGTACGATCTCCACGGCTCCCCCGTAGGCGTTCTCCTCGAGAAGACGCCAGCAGTCGATTACGACCCGTCGCCGCGGCCGCTCGGCCAGTCGGTCGAGCGGCAGGTTCGCAAACTCCCGCCACGGCGTCGCGATCACGATGACGTCGGAGCGCTCGAGCAGCTCCTCGACCGTGAGGCACCCGTGGACGGAGCCGCTCAGCCGCTCTGTCGCGGCGTCCGTGGCGACGGGGTCGAACACGTTGACCTCCCGCGCCCCGTCCGCCGCCAGCAGCTCCGCGAGCGCCAGACCGGGGCTCTCCTCGATCACAGGGGTGTCGGGCTTGTAGGTGAGCCCGAGGATGCCGACCGCGTCGTCCTCGCGCGCGCGTGAGAACACGATGCGCGCAAGCCGCTGCACCTGCTCCTGGTTGATCGAGTCCGTCGCCTCGGCGAGCGGAGCCTCGGTGCCGAGCTCGCGGGCGAGCTCGGCGAAGGCCTTGTTGTCGCGCGGGAAGCACGGCCCGCCGTACGCGATCGCGCCCCTGAGGTACTTGCCGCCAATTCTCGTGTCGAGTCCCAGCGCGTCGGTCACGCTCTCGACGTCCGCGCCGGGAAGGCGCTCGCAGAGGTCGGCCAGGGTGTTCGCGTACGAGATCTTCATGGTCACGTAGGTGTTCACGGCGATCTTCGTGAGCTCGGCGTTGACGAGGCTCATCCGCCTGAAGGGCGGATCGTTCTCGCAGACCCCCCGGTAGAGCGCCTCGAGCGTGTCCCCTGCGCGTGCGCCCGACTCGCCGATCAGGACCATGTCCGGCTCGAGCATGTCCCGGATCACGTTGCCGAGCGCAATGAACTCCGGGCTGTAGCAGAGCCCGAGCGAGTCACCCACCCGGCGCCCGGAGGCCTGCTCCAGCGCGGGCGCGAGCTCGCCCTCGCACGAGCCGGGCATCACCGTGCTCGCGACGACGACGACGTGAAAGTCGTCCCGTGCGCCGAGGGCTCGGCCGACGCGTTCGATCGCGTCGACGAGGAAGGCGTTCGTGAACGCGCCGCGCTCGTCGGACGGGGTGGGCACGAGGAGGATCGTCACGTCGCAGTCCGCGGCCGCCTCCAGCTCCGTCGTGGCACTCAGGCGCTCCGCGTTCTCACGGACCAGGTCCTGCAGCCCCGGTTCCTGTACCGGTGCGATGCCCACCTCGAGACGCCTGACCGCCTCCGGGTTGACGTCGATGCCGAGTACGTCGTTGCCCTTGCTCGCGAGCACGGCGGCGAGAGGCGCACCGAGCTTGCCGAGCCCGACGACAGCGACCTTCACGAGGGCGCCTCGGCCGTGATCAGCAGGTGCCAGCCGAAGGTCCGCTCAAACCTCCGGAACAGCGGTGCGGGCATGACGCGGAAGAACGGCTCCTTCACGTAGCGGTACTCCACGTAGTCCCGGACGCGGTACGGGAACACGTGATCGGCCTTCACCTCGCGGACGCGGAAGCCCGCGCGCTC
>DASSJV010000045.1:0-3664 GCA_035691005.1 Gaiella sp.
TCGACGGAGACACGGTCGCCTCGGCGCTGTTCCGCTCCGGGGTGCGGACGTTCTCGCGCTCGCTGAAGGGCCACCGGCGCCGCGGTCTGTACTGCGGGACGGGCGAGTGCCCGAACTGCACCGTCACGGTCGACGGCGTCCCGGGCGTGCGTTCGTGCATCACCCCCGCCGCGGGCGGCATGCGCGTCGAACGCGGCAGGGGCTGGCCCTCCGCCGAGCACGACCTCCTCCACGTCGCGGATCTCGCGCACCCGCTGATGCCGGTCGGGTTCTACCTGAAGACGTTCATCCGACCCCGGTTCGCGTGGCGGATGGCCGAGCGCGTGATCCGGCGCGCGACCGGTTCGGGGCCGCTGCCTGCCAACGCGCCGGCGACGCGCACGATCTCGAGGCACATCCGATGCGAGACGATCGTCGTCGGCGCGGGCATCGCCGGCCTGACCGCCGCGCTCGAAGGCGCCGCTGGTGGCGAGCGCGTCCTCCTGTGCGACGAGTTCGCGATCGGCTCCCGGCTCGCGCCCGGTCCGACGCTCGACGCGATCCGGGCGCTCGAGACACGCGCGCGGACGACCCCGGCGATCGAGATCCTCGAGCGGCACGCCGCGCTCGGTCTGTTCGACGGGCCGACGGTGCCCCTCGCGGGCTCGGACGAGCTCGTGCAGGTGCGCGCCGACCGCGTCGTGGTGGCGACCGGGGCCACCGAGTCCCACCAGCTCTTCCCCGGCAACGATCTCCCCGGGGTGTGGCTCGGTCGCGCCGCCTCGGCGATGGCGGCGCTGCACGGCCTTGCTCCCGGCCGGCGCTTGGTCGTCGTCGCGTCGACGACCGAGGGCGTGGAGCATCTGCAGGCGCTCGTCGCGGCGGGGGCCCGGGTCGTCGCCGCGCTGGTGCCGGCGGCGTTCGTGGACGAGGTACCGCACGAGACCGAGGCGATCGTGGACGGCGAGCTGGTCGAGGCGCGGGGACACGGACGCCTGCGTTCGGTGATCGTGCGCGAACTCGGCGAGCGGCGGCGGATCGCGTGCGACGCGCTCGTGCTGTCGACGGGTCTCGGTCCGCGCGACGAACTCGCTCGGATGGCGGTGAACGAACCGGTGCGGCTCGTGGGGGACGTGGCGCTCGAGGCCGACGAACCGGCGCTCGGCGGCGGCTACCTGTGCCTGTGCGAGGACGTCGCGCTGCACGACGCCGAGCAGGCCTGGGCCGAGGGCTTCCGATCGGCCGAGATCCTCAAGCGCTACACGACCGCGACGATGGGGCCGTGCCGGGGCGCGATGTGCGGCCGGGCGCTGGCGTGCTTCGCTCGCGGCCGCGCCGATGATGCCGACATGCGTTCGGGCGCGCGGACGACCGCCCGGCCACCCCTGCGACCGGTCGCCCTCCAGACGCTCGCGGCGCCGGTCCACGAGGTGATCGAGAAGCGGACCGGCCTGCACGACACGCACCTCGCGGCGGGCGCCACGCTCGGGTGGTCGAGCGGCTGGAAGCGCCCGATCTCCTACGCCGACCCGGCCGACGAGTACCGCGCGGTGCGCGAACGGGTGGGCCTGATGGACGTCGGGACGCTGGGCAGGTTCCTGATCGCCGGACGCGACGCGACGACGCTCGCCGGCGCCGTGTTCGCGGGGCGGGTCGAGGATCTCGCGCCGGGACGCTCGCGCTACGTGCTCGCGCTCGACGAGGGCGGGTACGTGGTCGACGACGGGTTGCTGTGCGCCCTGGAGAACGGCTCGTACCTGCTCACGTCGACCTCCGGCGGCGCCGAACGCATGGACGCCCGGCTCCGCGAGTGGGCGGAACGGCTCGGACTCCACGTCCACGTGCTCGACAGAACCTCGGAGCTCGGGGCGATCCTGGTGGCCGGTCCCCGCGCACGCGACCTGGTGGGTGGTCTGACCGACGATCCGATCGACGCGGCGTCGCTCCCGTACCCGGGCCATCGCGAGTTGACGGTCGCCGGCGTCCCGTGCCGGGCGATCCGGAACGGCTTCGTCGGCGAGCTGGCGTTCGAGCTTCACCACCCGCGTTCGAACGGCCCGAGGCTGTGGACGTCACTGCAGCGCGCCGGACGGGACATAGGGGTCTCGCCGTTCGGGCTCGCGGCGCTCGAGCTGCTCCGAATGGAGAAGGGTCACGTCTACCTCGGGCAGGACACCCTCCCCGACGACACGCCGGCCAAGCTCGGTCTTACCCGGGCCGTCGACATGACCAAGCCGTGGTTCGTCGGCAAGGCCGCGCTCGAACGCTTGGCCGGGCTGCCGCCGACCCGGAGGCTCGCCGGGCTGGTCTTCGAAGGCGCAACGGACGGCGCCGGGCTCCGGGGCGCGCCGCTCACCATCGGCGCCGCCGTCGTCGGTCGCGTCACCTCGGCCGAACGCTCGCCCGTGCTGGATCGAGCGATCGGGCTCGGGTGGATCCGGGGAGGTCGGGACGGGTTCCCGAGCGAGCTCCGAGCGGGGAACGCGGTCGCCCAGGTCGTGCCGACCCCGTTCTACGACCCCGAGGGCACGAGGATCCGTGGCTGAGCTCCTGACCTGGGCCCCGACGGTGACGAGCGTGCTCGCCTCGGCCGAGGCGTGCGATCGGGTGGGCGACCTCCCGGGCGCGTGCCGCGTCTCGCCCGGCGAGGTCGCGCTGGTCGGCGACGTCTCGGAGGCGGCCGTGGCTGCGGCGGTCGTGCGGCTGGACCGGGACGCGGTCGTGCTCGACGTCTCGGACGGCTGGGGCGCGCACTCGCTCGACGGGTCGGGGTCGCGCGAGGCCTTCGCGCGCCTGTCCCAGCTCGAGCTCCCGATGGCGGGCTCTTTCGTCGGGGAGGTTGCCGGCGTGGGCGTGCGGATCCTCGTCGACGGGGACCGGATCGATCTGCTCGTGCCCTCGATGGTGTCGGCGCACGTACGTGAGCGCATCGAGACCGACTGCGCGGAGCTCCTGCGATGACCGGTCTGCTGCGGAAGGTCCGTTTCCTCGAGCAGCACGAGCTCAGGCCCGGCTACGACGTGGTGATCGTCGGCGGCGGCGTGAACGGCCTCTCGCTCGCGTACCACCTCGCCGAGGTCCACGGCATCCGCGACGTCGCCGTCCTCGAACGCTCCTATCTCGGCTCGGGCGCATCGGGCCGCAACACCCAGGTGCTCCGCGCCAACTACAACACGCCCGAGACCGTCCCCCTGTACGAGGCGAGCCTGCGGATGTACCGGACGCTCTCCCAGGAGCTCGACTTCAACGTCCTGTTCACCGACCAGGGCGAGCTCGACCTGTGCCACACGGCGGATTCGCTCCAGGTCGAGCGCGAGAAGTCACTGCTCAACCGGGCGCTCGGCGTCCAGACCGACATCCTCACCCCCGAGGAGGCCCTGAAGGTGTGCCCGTTCCTCGACCTCACCGGGGGTGGCGAGCTGCCGGTCGTCGGGGCGTCCTACCACCCGCCGGGCGCGATCGCGCGGCACGACGCTGTCGTGTGGGGGTACGCGGCCGCGGCGCAACGACGGGGGGTGGCGGTGCACGAGGGCGTCAACGTCACCGGGGTCGAAGTCCGCGACGGCCGATGCGTCGGCGTGCGGACGGACGCCGGACCGGTCGCTGCCGGCCACGTCGTCTCGGCGGTCGCCGGGCACACGAGCGTCGTGGCGGGCATGGCCGGCGTGCGCGTCCCGATCTCGAC
>DASSJV010000046.1:0-15765 GCA_035691005.1 Gaiella sp.
CGGAGGAGCCCCGCGGCGTCCCGCCGGACGACGTCACCGCCCGCCAGGCCGAGCGTCTCGAGGTTCTGCCGGATCACGCGGCAGGCCGCAGGATCGGTCTCCGCGAAGACGCACGCCGCCGCGCCGCGCGAGAGCGCCTCCAGTCCGAGCGCGCCCGAGCCGGCGTACAGGTCGAGCACGGAGGCGCCGTCGACCGGCCCGACGATGTCGAACAGGGCCTCGCGCACGCGGTCGCCCGTCGGGCGCGTGTGGTCACCCTTCGGCGCCGCGATCCGCCGTCCCCGGTGCGTGCCGGCGATGATCCGCATCCGCGGGACGATACGGCGCGCGATTACGACTCGCCGACGTGCTCGGCCTCGCCGAGCAGCCGCTCGACCGCGTCGTCGAAGAGCGACGCGTCGTCGAGCTCGCCCGCGAGCTGCTTCGCCTCCGCCAGCAGGTCGCGGTCGGCCCGTAGGTGGGTGAAGCGGAGATCGGTGAGACCGGACTGGCGCGCGCCGACCAGCTGCCCTTCGCCTCGGATCTCGAGGTCGCGCTCGGCCAGCTCGAAGCCGTCGGTCGTCGCGACCATCGCCTCCAGGCGCTCGAGGGCCGTCTCCGACAGCTCGTCCGGCGCGCGCGAGACGAGCAGGCAGTACGACTGCTCCGCCCCGCGCCCCACGCGCCCGCGGAGCTGATGGAGCTGGGCGAGGCCGAAGCGGTCGGCCTCCTGGACGATCATGATCGTCGCGTTCGGCACGTCGACGCCGACCTCGATCACGGTCGTCGCGACGAGCACGTCGAGCCCGCCCGCCGTGAACGCGGCCATCACCGAGCGGCGCTCCGCCGTCTTGAGCCGCCCGTGGACGCACCCGACCCGGTAGCCGAGGAGCTCGTGCTCGCGTAGCCGCGCCGCCTCGTCCTCCGCCGCGCGGGCGAGCCTCGTCTCCGAGCCCTCCACGAGCGGGCAGACGACGTACGCCTGGCGGCCCTCGTCGAGGTGGCGACGCAGGCGCGTGTACGCCTCGGAGCTCCGCTCCTCGGTGACCCAGGCCGTGACGATCGGCTTGCGGTTCGCGGGCGGAGCCGCGATCTCCGACACCGAAAGGTCGCCGTACACCGTCAACGCGAGCGTCCGCGGGATCGGCGTCGCGGTCATGTGGAGGACGTGCGGGCTGCGTCCCTCGGCGAGTGCCGCCCGCTGCTCCACCCCGAAGCGGTGCTGCTCGTCGACGACGGCGACTGCAAGGTCGGCGAACTCGACCTCGCGCTGGATCAGCGCATGCGTGCCGACCGCGATCCCGACGTCGCCCGAGGCGACGAGCTGGTGCGTCGCCCTGCGCTCCTTCGCGGTCAGGCTCGACGTGAGGAGGGCGACGCGCACGCCGAGCTCCGCGCAGAGCCCCTCGATCGTGAGGAAATGCTGCTCGGCGAGGGTCTCGGTCGGCGCCATCAGCGCGCCCTGCCTGCCTGCTTCGACCGCCCGCAGCAGCGTGTACAGGGCGACCGCGGTCTTGCCGGAGCCGACGTCGCCCTGCAGCAACCGCTGCATCGGCGTCGGCCGCGCGAGATCGTCGTCGATCTCGGCGAGGGCGTGCTCCTGGGCTCTCGTGAGCGTGAACGGGAGCACTCCGCGGTAGCGCGCCGCGAGCTCCCCCGGCGGCGGGAGCGGCTCCGCGACGAGCGTCTCGCGCTCTGCTGCTCGGCGCCGCAGCGCGAGCTGGAGCGTGAGGAGCTCGTCGAGCGCGAGCCGGCGGCGCGCGCGCTCGGCGTCGGCCTCGGAGCGGGGCCGGTGGAGCGCGACGAGCGCGTCGCCGCGCAGTGGGAGGGCGCGGTCGGCGCGGATCCTGGACGGGATGGGCTCGCCGCCGTCGCGGGCATACGGCAGGACGTGGTCGGTCAGCGTGCGCAGGGTCTTCTGCGCGAGATCGGCGGTGGCCGGGTAGACGGGCGCGAAGTCCGCGGTCTGCGCGGCGTCGCCGATGTCGTACGACGAGACCTGGAAGCCGTACCGGTTGCGCTTGCCTCGCAGCCGCAATCGTGTGCCGGGAGTGAGCTGCGTCTCCAGCCACGGCTGGTTGAACCACGTCGCGCGGATCTCCCCGGTCTCGTCGGCGACGTGGGCGGTGAGGATGTGGAGACGGCCGCGACGGCGGCCGGACACCCGCCGCACCGTGACCTCCAGCACGGCCTCGTCCTCGCCGAAGAGGCTCGCGACCGTCCGCTGCTCCGCGGCCGTCTCGTAGCGCCTCGGCCGGTGGGCCAGGACGTCGCCGACCGTCTCGATGCCCAGCCGGCCGAGCTTCCGTCTGACCGCCGGGCCGACCCCGGGCAGGGTGTCGACGTGCCGCTCGAGCGCCTCGGGCCGCGGCACGGCGCCCGTCCGCGGCAGGCGCGCAGGCGGGTCCGCGCCGCCGAAGCCGGCGGGGAGCCGGGTGCGGGCCGTCGCGGGAGCCACCGCTCCGAGTCTACGAGCGGGTTCGGCGGGGCGGCCTCAGTCCTGGAACCAGAAGAAGCCCACCGCTCCCGGTCCTGCATGCGTGCCGACGACCGCGCCGAGGAGCTGGACGAGGTCGACGGTCGCGTTCGGCCGCGTCTTCGCGACCATGTCGGTGAGCACCTCGATCCACTCCGGCGCGTTCGCGTGGGCGATCGCGGTGTGGAGCCGGGGGGAGTCGTCCGTTCCCTCCGTGAACAGGCGCGCGAACTCCTCCAGCGCCTTCTGCCTCCCCCGCACGCGGCCCACCGGCTCGACGACGCCGTCGCGGATCTCGAGGATCGGCTTGACGTTGAGGAGCGACCCGGCCAGCGCCTGCGCCTTCCCGATGCGACCGCCCTTCTGCAGGTACTCGAGGGTCGCGGTCGTGAAGACGACGCGGTTGGCCTGCCGGAACCGCGCGACGAGCTCGTCGAGCTCCTCGTCGGTGGTGCCAAGCGCGAGGCGCCGGTCGACGGCATCGGCGAGGAGCGCACAGGCGAGCGAGACGGTGCCCGTGTCCACGACGCGGACGACGTCCCCGCGGAGCTCGTCGGCGGCGCGCCGCGCCGACTCGAGCGTCCCCGACAGCTTCGGGGAGATGTGGAGCGACAGGATCCGCGCGTAGCCGGCCTCGCGCAGCTCGCGGTAGCACGCGAGGAAGTCCTCCGGCGTCGGCTGCGAGGTCGTGGGGAGGGTCGTCGACGACGCAAGGCGCTCGTAGAACGCGGCAGGCGCGATGTCGACGTGGTCGCGCAGCGGCACGCCGTCGAAGAGGACGTAGAGCGGCACGACCCGCATGTTCGGACGACGCTCGCGCGCGTCGACGAGGTCGGACGTCGAGTCGAGCACGATCGCGGTGCTCTCGCGCGTCAGCTGCACGCGCGGACCCTACTGCGCGGTCGGGGGCGCGGCGCCGTGGATCGCCTCCGCGAGCGCCTCGATCGACCCGCCTTTCTCGAGGAGGCCGACGGCTCCCGCGCGCAGCACCTCGTCGCGCTCCCCGGGCGTCGCCTCGGCCGTGAGGCAGAGCACCGCCGCGCCGGAGGAGGCGACGACCGCACGCGTCGCCGCGGCGCCGTCGATCCCGGGCAGGCGGTAGTCCATCAGGACGACCTCCGCGCCGAGCCGCGCGGCCTCGGCGGCGGCCTCGTCGCCCGTGCCGACGGTGCCGACGACCTCGACCCCCGCCTGGAGCCCGAGCAGCAGCTCGAGCGAGGCGCGGTAGACCGCGTTGTCCTCGACGAGAAGGACGCGCGTCACGCCTACTCCGCCGAGAGCAGCATCGGGTAGTGGGGCTGCCCTCCCCACTGGATGTCGATCTCGAGCCCGTCGAGGCGGCCTGCATAGCGGCCCGCGATCTCGGCGGCCCCGGGCGCGCCGTCCCCGCGAAGCACCTGCACGAACGAATGCCCGTCGCCGGCGAACCGCTCGAGCAGCGCGTCGAGCACCGCCCACACGTCCTCGCCCGTCGCGAACGCCTCGCCGTCGAGCAGGCCGAGGAAGTCCCCCTCGCCCACCTCGACCCCATCGACCACCGCGCTCCTCGATGCGCGGGTGATCTCGGCGGACACGACTCTTCCGAGGGCGCTCGCGATTGCGTGGGCGTTCGTGTCGACGTCTAGATCCGGGTCGAAGTGGACAATCGCCGCAATGCCTTCGGTAATCGATCTCGTTGGCATCACGCGAACGTCCTTTGCCGATTCCCGGGCGGCACGTTCCGCCGCCAGCCGGATATTCGAATCGTTTGGCAGCAGGATCACGTGATCAGACCTCACGGCTGCCACCGCCTCTAGCAGTAGGCCGACGGACGGATTCAGTGTCGGTCCGCCTTCGACGACCAGTGATGCCCGATCGCTCTCGAATATCTCGCGATTTCCGCGGCCCTGAGCTACGGCGACGAGCGCAGTTCGTCTCGCCGGAGCCGCAGCTGCCTCCTGGAGCTGAGCGAGCCATTGTTCGCGAGCGTGTGCTTGGTCGTGCATGTCGCCGACTTCAACGAATGCGCTGTCGACGACTCCCATCTTGCGACCCAGTGCGAGCACACGTTCGGGCTCGTCGGTGTGAATGTGAACCTTCGCCACAGATCTTGCGCCGCCGACCAGAAGCGAGTCGCCAAGCGGTTCGAGCTCCGAGCGGAGCACGGTGAGATCCACGTCTTCTCCCTCGACGACGAAGGAGGTGCAGAAGCGGTACAGCGACTCCTGCTGGTGCACCGAGGCGTCGGTAAGTTCCTCCACCACTTCGGGTACGTCTGGCAGGGGCTCGCCGTTGAGGTCGTGTAGCACGCCGCGCGCGAGCTCGACGAGTCCGACGCCGCCCGCGTCGACGACTCCCGCCTCTCGCAACTTGTCGAGCATCTCGGGTGTCCGTGCGACCGCCTGGTCACCGCGGGTCACGACCCGGGCCAGCGCGTCGACAACGGACAAGCCCAACACGTCCTGTCGCTCGGCTTCCTCGGCCATCTCACGGATCACCGTGAGCATCGTCCCTTCGATCGGCGGAGACACCTCCTCGTACGCATTGGTCGCGCCAGCCCGTAGAGCAGCCGAAAGCATGCGCCCATCGAAGTCACCGTCGACCTCCGACAAGACCGGTGCCATCCCTTGCGCGATCGTGCTCAGGATCACGCCGGAGTTGCCCTTGGCAGCCTTCATCATCGTCAGTGCTACATCCGGTTCGAACGGGTGAGCCGTGGGATCGGTGCCCACGTCGCCAAGCGCGCGAAGAAGTCCCTGCATGGTTGCGGTCAGGTTCGTGCCGGTGTCGCCGTCGGGCACCGGGTAGACGTTGAGCGCGTTGATCCGCCGGCGGTGCCGCTCGAGGTTCGCAAGCGCGGCCCGCACGAGCCGCGTCGTCCGCGCCAGGTCGCTCACGCGCGCGAGTCTACGCCGCCGGGACGCTGATGCCCCCAGCGCCTGAGGCTGACGCCTCCGGGGCGCAGCTGAGCGTGCCGGGCCGGAGGGGATAGTGCGAGAGCACAGACCCGGAAGGCACGGTGCGCTCAGCAGCGTCAGGTGGGCGGAGCCGGGCTCTGCCCGGCGGGAGCCCGCCGGCCGGTGGCGTCAGACTGCCTTGACGACCTTGCCGGCCTTGAGGCAGCGGGTGCACACGTAGTCGCGCGTCGGCTTGCCGTCGAGCACGAGCCTCACGCGCTGGAGGTTCGGCTCGAAGCGCCGCTTCGTGGCGACCATCGAGTGCGAGCGGGAATTCCCCGTCCGGGGGCGCTTCCCGCAGATGACGCAGACTCTGGACATGCGGCCGACGATGGTAGCAGCCTCGGCGTGCTCTACCTCGAGGCGGCGGCGCGCAGGTTCGCGAAGAGGTCGGCCATCTCGAGCGCCGTGCGGACGGCCTCCGCGCCCTTCTCGATGCGCGGCGCGGCCTGGTCGGGCCGATCGAGCGTCAGCACGCCGAACGCGACCGGGACGCCGGTCTCGATCGCCGCGAGCTGGAGCCCGGACGCTGCCTCGGTCGCGACGTAGTCGAAGTGCGGCGTGTCGCCGCGGATCACGCAGCCGAGCGCGACGATGCACGCGAAGCGGCGGGTCTTCGCGAGCGCCATCGCGGCCAGCGGCAGCTCGAATGCCCCGGGGACGGGCATCACCGTGATCGACTCGCGCTCGACCCCTCGCTCTTCGAGCTCGCCCAGCGCGGACTCGAGCAGCCCGCCGGTGACCTCGCCGTTGAAGCGGCTGACGACGACGCCGACTGCCCGCCGCGCGCCGCGCGCGTCGCCCTCGAGCACCGCGTAGCCGGGCGGCACCGAGAGCTCGCCGGGGGCATGCTCGCCCGTGGTCTCGACCGCCGCAGGCTCGTCGGCGGCCGGCCCGTCGGGCTCCGTCTCCGCCACCGCCTCGGGCTCGTCGTCCGTCTCGGGCGCGAGCTCCGGGGGGGCGGCCGGGCCGGGCTCGGGCTGCCCGCCGTCGACCGTCGCGGCCGGCGCGAGATCCTCCGGCGGGTCGTCCAGCTCCGTGCTCGGCCAGCCCCCGAGCACGTTCTCGCTCGCGCGCTCGAGCTCGTCCGCCTCCCAGCCGCGCTGGTCGTCGTCCCGCCGCTCAGATCCCTCGCTCATCGCCACCTTCCTCAGGAATCGTCGTGGCCGTACCGCTCGCCCTGGTGGTGGAGCCTCTGGCCGATCGTGTGCCCGAGCTTGTCGCGCTTGGTCTCGAGGTAGCCCCGGTTCTCGTCGTTCGGCTCGACCTCGATCGGCTCCTGCGAGACGACTTCGAGCCCGAAGCCGCTGATCCCGGAGAGCTTCTTCGGGTTGTTCGTCAGCACCCTGATCGTGGTCAACCCGAGGTCGGCGAGGATCTGCGAGCCGATCCCGTACTCGCGCGCGTCGGCCTTGAAGCCGAGCTCGAGGTTCGCCTCGACCGTGTCGAGGCCCTGCTCCTGGAGCTCGTACGCCCGCAGCTTGTTGAGCAGCCCGATCCCGCGGCCCTCCTGCGCGAGGTAGAGCAGGACGCCGAGGCCCTCCTGCTCGATCCGCGCGAGCGCCTGGTCGAGCTGCTCGCCGCAGTCGCACCGCCGCGAGTGGAACACGTCGCCCGTCAGGCACTCCGAGTGGACCCGGACGAGCACGTCGTCCTTCCCCTCGATCTCGCCCTTGACGAGCGCGACGTGCTGCTTGCCGGTGAGCGTCTCGCGGTACGCAACCGCCTGGAAATCGCCGTAGTCCGTGGGCAGACGCACCGAGACGACGCGCTCGACGAGCTTCTCGGTCCGCCGGCGGTACTCGATCAGGTCGGCGACCGTGACGAGCTTCAGGTCGTGTCGCTCGCAGAACTCCACGAGGTCCGGGACCCGGGCCATCGTCCCGTCGTCCTTCATGATCTCGCAGACGACGCCCGCAGGCGTCAGGCCGGCGAGCCGCGCGAGGTCGACCGCCGCCTCGGTCTGGCCGGAGCGCTTGAGGACGCCGCCCGCGCGGGCGCGCAGCGGGAAGACGTGACCCGGATGGACGAGGTCCTGCGGGCTCGAGGTCGGGTCGACCGCGACCTGGATCGTGTGGGCACGGTCGGCCGCCGAGATGCCGGTCGAGACGCCGTCGCGCGCCTCGATCGAGACCGTGAACGCCGTGCCGAACTGCGCCTCGTTCTGGTCGGTCATCTGGCGGAGGCCGAGCTCGTCGCAGCGCTCGGGGGTCAGGCAGAGGCAGATCAGGCCCCGGCCGTGCATCGCCATGAAGTTCACCGCGTCCGGCGTCACGAACTGGGCCGCGATCGTGAGGTCTCCCTCGTTCTCGCGGTCGGCGTCGTCCGCGACGACGACGAAGCGCCCCGCGCGGATCTCCTCGATCGCCTCCTCGATGCTCGCGAACGGGCTCGTCCGGGGTGTCGTCGTCGCGCTCACGCGGCTCATCGTAGCCCCGCTCACGTCCGGTTCAGGAGCCTGTCGACGTACTTCGCCAGCACGTCGACCTCGAGGTTGACGGGGACACCGGGCTCGAGCTGCCCGAGCGTCGTCGCCGCGAGGGTGTGCGGCACGAGCGCGATGGAGAACGTCCCGCCCTCGAGCGCGGCGACTGTCAGCGAGACGCCGTCGACCGCGATCGAGCCCTTCTCGACGCAGTAGCGGAGGACGCCGTCCGCGGCGCCGATCGTGAGGCGAGCGCCGTCGCCCTCCTCGACGAGCGATGCAACCGTCCCCAGGTCGTCGACATGGCCCTGCACGATGTGCCCCCCGAGCGGATCGCCGGCCCGGAGCGCCGGCTCGACATTGACCTGGTCTCCGGGGCCGAGCCGGCCGAGCGACGTCCGTGCGAGCGTCTCGGGCACCGCGTGGAAGCGAACCGCTCCGTCCTCCACCGCCTCGGCCGTGAGGCAGACCCCGGCGACGGAGACGGAGTCGCCGACCGCGAGCCCCTCGGCGGTGCGCGGCGCCTCGACCTGCAGCGTCAGGCCGTCGTCGCCGCCCTCGGCGCGAACGACGCGACCCACCTCGCGCACGATCCCCGTGAACACCGGACCGAGGCTACCGGCGAGGGAGCTTGTGTTGATTCAGCACAAGCGTTGTCAGGCCTCGCGCAGGCGCCAGCCGAGAAGGACGTCGGCGCCGACCCGCTCGAGCTCGGGCTCGCCGAGGTCGAGCGGCTCCGGCAGCGGGCCGATCAGCGGCGGGCCGTCGCCCGCGACGACCGGCGCGACGAAGACGAGCAGCCGGTCGACGACGCCGTCCGCGAGGAACGCCGTCGCGAGCGTCGGGCCGCCTTCGAGGAGGAGCGACTGGACGCCCTCGGCGGCGAGCGCGGCGAGCTCCTCCGCGAGCGGACCGGTGCGGAGCTCGAGCTCGGAGCCCTCCGGCAGCGGCCCTCGCCCGAAGGCGAGTCGCCGCGGCTGCCGGACGACCGGGACCTCGCGGGCGTCGAGACGCGGCGCGTCCTCGCGCACCGTCCCCATCCCGACCCCGACCGCGTCGACGGCCGCGCGCAGCTCGTGCACACGGCGGCGCGACTCCTCGCCGGTCACCCACCGACGGCCGGGGACGGCGACCCGTCCGTCGACGGTGCTCGCAAGCTTGAGGATCACGTACGGGCGGCCGAGTGCGACCCATGTGCGCCAGGCTTCGTTCTGCCGCCGTGCCTCCGGGAGGTCGAGCAGCTCGACGTCGACTCCGGCAGTGCGGAGCCGCTGCGCCCCTCCCTCGGCCTCCGGGTTCGGGTCCGCGCAGCCGGCGACGACGCGCGCGACCCCGGCGGCGACGATGCGGTCGACGCACGGCGGGGTCCGCCCGTGGTGCGCGCAGGGCTCCATCGTCACGAAGACAGTCCCTCCGCGGGCAGCCTCGCCAGCCGCGTCGAGCGCGACCACCTCCGCATGCGGGCCGCCGGCTGCCTCGCTGACCCCCTCGCCGACGACGCCGCCGCCCGCCCCGACGACGACAGCGCCGACGGTGGGGTTCGGGTAGCCCCGGCCGGCATGCGCGGCCGCGAGCTCGAGCGCGCGCGCGAGGCTCACGCGGCGATGGCGGCCAGACGCGCGTACGCCTCGGCCGGGTCGGGCCCGGAGAACACCGAGCTCCCGGCGACGAACAGCGACGCGCCCGCGTCCCGGAGCGCGCGGACGTTCTCCTCGCCGACCCCGCCGTCCACCTGGATCGGCACGTCGACGAGCGCCGCGAGCGCCTCGATCCGGCCGAGCGCCTCCGGCATGAACGACTGTCCGCTGTAGCCCGGGTGAATGCTCATGCAGAGGACGATGTCCGCGCCCGCCGCGGCGGCGACCTCCGCCGCGCGTGCGGGCTCGGTCTCCGGGTTGAAGGCGACCCCGACCCCGAGCCCGTGCGCCCGCGCCTCCTCGGCGACCTTCGCCGCCGTCGCCGCCGCGACCTCCACGTGGAACGTGACGGAGTCTGCGCCGGAGGACGCGAACTCCTCGAGGTGGTGCGCCGGGTCGTCGACCATCAGGTGGCAGTCGATCCGCCCGCCCGCCTCCTGAATCCCGCGCGCGATCGAGCGGAGCACGACCGGCCCCATCGTCACGGGCGGGACGAAGTGGGCGTCGGCGCAGTCGAAATGGAAGATCCGGCACCCGGCCGCCAGCAGCGCGTCGATCTGCTCCCCGAGCCGGCGGAAGTCGGCCGCATAGAGCGACGGCTCGACCTCGACGCCGTCCCGGATCCACTCGGGCCAGCCCACGGCGCCGATCCTAAGCCACGACGAGCCGCGCCACGAAGAAGCCGCTCGTCCGGTCCCGGTGCGGCAGGGTCTGGACGAGCTCCGGGCGACGGCGATGCCGGTACCGTGGCCACTCGTCACCCAGCGTCGGATCGATCCGAACGCGCCCCTCCGCCGCGACCGCGTCGACGACGTCCTCGGACTCCACCCTGTTGATCGTGCAGACGGAGTACACGACCGTCCCGCCCGGCCGCGTCCGCTCGATCGCCGCGCGGAGCAGCTCGCTCTGCAGCTCGGGCAGCGGAGTCGCGCGCCAGCGGAGATCGGGGCGAGATGCGAGCACCCCGAGGCCCGAACAGGGTGCGTCGACGAGCGCGCGGTCGTAGCCGGCCAGCTCCGCCGGCAGCTCGCGGCCGTCGGCCCGCACGACGCGGACGCCGGCCGCTCCGAGCCGCGCCGCTGTCTTCTCGAGGGCCGCGGCGCGGTCCTCGTCCACCTCGACGGCGTCGACCTCGCCCGCGAGCATCGTCGCCTTGCCGCCAGGCGCTGCGCAGAGGTCGAGCGTCCGCTCCCCCGGACGCGAGCCGACCGCGAGGCCGACGAGCTGCGACGCGCGGCTCTGCGGCCAGATGCGACCCTCGGCGAGCGCCTGCTCGTCGATCCGGTCGACGACCCAGGCGCCCGGGAGCTCCGGGTCCTCGGTCCCTTCGATCGAGCCGCGCACGAGCCGCACGGCGGTCTCGGGCTCCTCGTTCTGCGCGCGCATGAGCGCACGCGCCTCGTCGGCCCCGAGCTCCGCCCACCACGTCTCGGCAACCCAGTCCGGGTACGAGTGCCGTAGCGCCGCCTCGGTCGCGGTCCCCTCGGGCAGCGCCTCGCAGAGCGCCCGCGCGCCGTCGGCGAGACGGCGCATCACGGCATTCGTGAACGACACCGCGCGCTCGAGCCCCGCGCGGCGGACAAGCTCCACCGACTCGTTCACGGCGGCGTAGCGCGGGACCCCGTCCATGAACGCGAGCTGGTAGGCGCCGAGGCGGAGCGCCGCGACCACCGGCGGGTCGAGCTTTCGCACGGGCCGCCGGCCGAGCGCCTCGACCGCGTGGTCGAGGGTCCGCGTGCGCTGGACGGTGCCGAAGGCCAGGCGGCGGGCAAGCGCGCGGTCCCGGTCGTCGAGCGATTCGGAGGCGCCCCGCAGCACGCGGTCGGCGTACGCGCCGTCCTCGAAGACGCGGCGGAGCACCGTGAACGCGACGGCACGGGCAGGCGAGACGGCGCTCACCGGAGGCCGCGGCGCCACGCGTCAACCGGCATCCGGCGGCCTCCCTCGGGCTGCACCTCGAGCGGCTCGAACGAGCCGTCGGCGCCGACGCGCGCCCGCCAGACGGTCACCGGCCGGCCTTCGAGCTCCGCGCGCGCCCCGATGTGCGGGCTGAGTGCCCGGACGAGCCGGACGAGCTCGTCGGCCGGCCGCTCGAGATCGAGCCGACGGTCCTCCGGCCGGATCTTCTCCGCGTAGGTCGCGACGCCGGCCTGAGGCACGAAGGTCGGCCTGGGATCGTCGAGCACCCCGTCGAGCAGCCGGGCGGCGACCTCGGCGGCCAGGCCGTAGACCGCGCCCGCGTCGTCCTCGGGCCCGATGGCGAACGCCTCCTGCGCCGCGATCGGGCCCGCATCCAGCTCCGCGACGGTCTCGTGGATCGTCACGCCCGTCTCGGCGTCGCCCGCCATGATCGCCCGCTCCACCGGCGCCGCCCCGCGCCAGCGCGGGAGGAGCGACGGATGGACGTTGAGCCAGGCGCGCTCGGCGAGCAGCGCCTCGGGCACGAGCAGCCCGTACGCGCAGACGACGACCGTCGGCGCGCCGAGCTCGAGCCCCGCGTCCGGCCGCTCGGGCTGCAGCACCGGGATCCCGAGCCGCTCGGCGACCCGCTTCGCGGGCGGTGCCGCGACCCGACGGCCCCGCCCCGCCCTAGCATCGGGCCGCGTGAGGAGGGCCGACACGTCGTGGCGTGCTGCAAGGCGCTCCAGCACCTCCGCGCCGAGCGGCGCGGTCGCGGCGACGGCGATCCGTGCCACGCCTGCTTACGAGGAGAGGACGAGCCTGGGCCGGAGCTGGGCGAGCGCCTCGCGGCGCGACTCGGCGTCCGTGCGGTCGAGCAGCAGGACCCCGTCGAGGTGGTCGAGCTCATGTTGGACAACGCGCGCACCCATCCCCTCGAGCGACAGGGAGACGGGCTCCCCGGCGGAGTCGCGCGCCTCGACCTCGACGCGGAGCGCCCGCCCGACGGGCACGCGGATCGACCCGAGCGAGAGGCATCCCTCCTCGTCCACCTCTGTCTCGTCGCCCACCGGCGTGACGACGGGGTTCACCAGCACGTGGTCCTCGCCGTCGAGCGTGCAGACGAAGAAGCGGCGGAGGATCCCGATCTGGGTCGCGGCGAGTCCGACGCCGTCGGCGTCGTGCATCAGCTCGATCATCCGCCCCGTGATCCGCGCGAGCTCGTCGTCGAAGGCCTCGACGTCCGCCGCACGCATGCGGAGCACCGGATCGCCGTACTGGCGGACCTGGGCGAGCGCTACCTCCTTGCGGACGAGCCGTTCTGCCTCGGCGCGCGCCTCCGCGTCGCTCAGCGGCTCGTCGTGGTCGTCGACGTGCCCGTGGTGATCGTGATCGTGGTCGTGCTCTGACACAACGCCGATCTTAGCCCCCGCCCTGCAGGACGGCCTGCGTCTGCAGGGTGCGCGAGACGAGGCGGCCGGTCCCGTCGGTGACGTCGGTCTGGACGACGATCGTCGTGCGCCCCTTGTGAACGAGCTCCGCGCGGGCAGTGACCGTCCCCTCTCGCACGGCGGCGAGAAAGTTCGTCTTCGCCTCGATCGTCGACGTGGCGGCGCCGTCGGGCAGGTTGAAGAAGGCGAGGGTGGCGGCGGCGGAGTCGGCGAGCGCCATCAGGTAGCCGCCGTGGAGGGCACCGGCGGCGGTGCATCGCTCGTCCGCCCAGGCGCCGCGGAGGACGACGGCGTCCGGGCCTCCCTCGACCGCCTCGAAGCCCAGCAGCGCGGCCAGGGGCATCGCCTCGCGGACCATGGCCGTCAACGTGGCGTCCACGGAGGATGTCTACAGGGATTGAGGATCGACATCCACGACAGCGGTGAGCCCGTCCCGCCGCATGGTCCTGGCGGCGGAGGCGAGCAGCGCCGACGCCTGGCGCGCGATCGACCGTGGCTGCGTGGTCTTCGCGAGGAGCTGCGCGCGGTGGCGGCCGCGGAGCCGGAGCACCGGCGCCGGGCCGAGCAGGTCGCCCTCGGCCCCTTCGAGCGCGCTGCGGAGCTCACGGAGCGCGGCGAGGGGCGCGTCCGGATCGGGGCCGGAGACGAGGATCGAGACGAGGTGCCGGAACGGCGGGTAGCCGAGCGCCTCGCGACGCTCGAGCTCGCCGGCGAGAAAGCCGGCGACGTCGTGGTTCACGGCGTGCCGGAGCGGAGTCGCATCGGGCTGGAAGGTCTGCACGAGCACCCGGCCCGGCGCGTCGCGGCCGCTGCGGCCGGCGAGCTGCGTGACGAGCTGGAAGGTGCGCTCCTCCGAGCGGAAGTCGGGCAGGGAGAGGCTCGTGTCGGCGTCCACGACGGCCGCGAGCGAGACGCCCGGCACGTGGTGTCCCTTCGCGACCATCTGCGTCCCTACGAGCACGGCCCGCTCGGCCTCGCGGAACCGCGCGATCGTCTCGCGCGCAGCACCCGGACGGGTCGCCACGTCGGCGTCGAGTCGGATCCGCTCGAGCTCCGGTAGGCGCTTCGCCAGCTCCGCCTCGAGCCGTTGCGTCCCGGCACCGATCCGCGCCATCTCGGTCGAGCCGCACGCGGGGCAGGTCGCCGGCACGGAATCTGTCCGTCCGCAGTGGTGGCAGCGGAGCGCGCCGTCGGCGTGCAGCGTGAGCGCCACGTCGCAATGCGGGCACCGCCGCGAGACGCCGCACGCGCGACAGTGGAGCGCCGGCGCCACCCCCCGGCGGTTGAGGAGCAGGATCGCCCTGCCGCCGTCCTCGACGAGCCCGCCCAGGGCCTCGAGGAGCGGCGCCGAGAGCGGGTAGCCGTCCTCGCGCCGGAGGTCGACGAGCTTCACGCGCGGCATCGGCGCGCCGATGCGCGCGCCCAGCGAGCAGCGGGGCAGGCGCGCCCAGCTCTCGGGCCGAGGGGTCGCGGAGCCGTAGACGGCGACCGCCCCCTCCAGCGCCGCCCGCTTCGCCGCGACGGTGCGAGCGTCGTATCGCGGGTCGGACTCCTGCTTGTACGCGGCGTCGTGCTCCTCGTCGACGACGATCAGGCCGACGCCGCGCATCGGCGCGAACACCGCCGAGCGGGCGCCGACGACGATCCTGGCCTCCCCGCGGGCGATCCGGTCGCGCTCGTCGCGGCGCTCCGCCTCTCCGAGCGAGGAGTGGACGATCGCGACGAGGTCGCCGAACCGGCGGCGGAAGCGACCGACCGTCTGCGGCGCGAGGGCGATCTCCGGGACGAGCACGATCGTGCCGAGCCCCCGGTCGAGCGCCACCGCGCAGGCCTGGAGGTAGACCTCGGTCTTGCCGCTGCCCGTGGGGCCGTCCAGCAGGACGTGCTCGCCGACGCCCTCGTCGAGCGCGGCGACGATCCGCTGCACCGCGGCGCGCTGGTCGTCGGAGAGGCGCTCGGGCTCGGGCTCGCCCGCGAGCGACTCACGCAGCGCGGGCGAGGGCCGCTCCCCGCGGGGCGCCCTCCGGGTGGGCGCGACGAGCTCGAGGGCGCGCGCGGGGGTCGAGCCGTAGTAGTCGGCGAGCCACAGCGCGAGGTCGACGAGCGGCGCCGGGATCTGGTCGAGCAGCTTGCCTACGGGCGCGGTCTCGATACCGGGTGGCGCGCCGACCCCGACGTCCGCGACGACGCCGCGCATCGCGCTCCGCCCGAGGCGGACCGACACCACCGCGCCCTTGACCGTCCCCTCGGGCACCTCGTACGTGAACGGCCGCGCGAGCGCACGGGTGGAGACGAGCGGGTAGACGGACGCGAGCGGCACGCGGTCGAGGGTACTCGCGACCCGCGACGGCCTCCGCCGGAGCCCGGGTAGACTCGCCGCATGGCGGGGCACGGGCACTCGGTCGACGAGTACCTCGAGGTCATCTACTTCCTCGCGTTCCCCATCGGCGAGTACCGGCCGGCGGGCGAGAGCGCGATCGCGTCGCGCGTCGCGGACATGCTCGGCGTCTCGCGCGCCTCGGCGGGTGAGATGCTGAAGCGGCTCGAGACCGAGGGGCTCGTCGAGCGGGGCGAGCAGAAGGAGGCGATCCTCACGCCGGCGGGCATCGAGCGCGCGGAGCGGGTCGTGCGCAAGCACCGCATCATCGAGCGCTTCCTCACCGACTTCATGGGCTACACCGCATCGGAGTCGCACGTGTACGCCGACGAGATGGGCGACACGTTCACGGACGAGATGATCGACCGGATCTACGACCGCCTCGGCAAGCCCGACCGCTGCCCGCACGGCTGGCCGATCTCGACGGAGGTCGAGCAGAGCGAGAACGAGGGCCTCCTCGCGCTCTCGGAGCTCGGCGCGGGGCAGGCCGGCGAGATCGTCCGCCTGGCCGAGCACGACGGCGACCTGCTCCACTGGTTCTACGACGAGGGCTACGTGCCCGGCTCGAAGATCTCGATTCGCGCG
>DASSJV010000047.1:0-20772 GCA_035691005.1 Gaiella sp.
GGCGGCTGGGGCACGCTGTCCGGCACGAGCATGGCGACGCCGCACGTGTCGGGCGCCGTTGCCCTGCTGCTGCAGCGCCACCCGGACTGGAGCCCGGAGCAAGTGAAGGCGGCGCTCACCGTCACCGCGCGACCGGTCGGCGCCGGGGGGTCGCGAGCCGCGCCGACACGCGCCGGTGCGGGGCTCGTCGACGTCGCCGCGGCAGACGCGCCGCTCGTCCGGCCCACTCCGACGTCCGTCTCGTTCGGTCTCGTCGCCGAGGGCGCCGTGGTCCACCGGGAGTTACGCCTGGACGACGCCGGCGGCGGGGCCGGGGCCTGGAGCGTGACCTTCGAGCAGGCGGAGGTGCCGGCCGGCGCACAACTGGCCGTGCCGAACCAGGCCACCGTGCCCGGGGTTCTCCCGCTCGACCTGACGGCAGGGACGGCCGAGGGCTCGCTCTCGGGCGTCATCGTCCTCCACCGCAGCGGCGTCACCCGGCGGATCGCGGTGTGGGCCCGCGTCGCGGTGCCGCAACTCGTCGTCGCGAAGGCCCCCGTCCTCCGACGCACCGGGGCCTACGCCGGCAACACGCGCGGGCGCCCGGCACGGGTCGATGCCTATCGCTATCCCGAGATCCCGGCCGGCGGGATCGTCACGAGCGCGCTTCGCGGCCCGGAGCAGGTCTTCAGGATCGACGTCCGCCGCCCCATCGCGAACCTCGGGGTCGCGATCACGTGGCGCGCCCCGGGCGTTCGCGTCGAGCCCCGTGTCGTCCAGGGCGGCGACGAGAACCGGCTGACCGGGTACGCCGCCCTTCCCCTCGACCTCAACCCGTACGTCGACGAGTTCGAGCAGCCCACGCTCGCGGCCGGCGCGATCGCTCCCACCCCCGGGACGTACGCGGTCGTGTTCGACAGCGCGTCGCGCGCGGGCGCAGGCGCCTTCAGGTTCCGGTTCTGGATCGACGACACGTCGCCGCCGGCGGCGAGGCTCGCGGCGCGGGCGGTTCGCAGGGGACAACCGCTGCGGATCCGGGTGAGCGACGCGGGGTCGGGCGTCGACCCTGGCTCTCTCGAGGCGACGCTCGACCGGCGCTCCGTCGCGGCGCGGCTCGTTGGGAACGACGTGCGCGTGTCGACGGTGGGCGCCCTTCCGGGCCGGAGGCGTCTGCGACTCCAGGTCGGCGACTACCAGGAGACGCGGAACATGGAGAACGTCGCGCGGATCCTGCCCAACACCCGCGTGCTCACCGCCTGGGTGCTCGTGCGGCCGTCGTAGCGCGGATATCGTTCCGGCGCCGCGATGGACGAGCCCCGTGGGACGTAGCCGCGCGCCCGCGCCCGCCGATCCGCCGGGCGCAACCGCGAGGACGAGACTGAGGCCGCCGGCGCCTCCGCCGACGCTCCTGTCGCGCGAGCGCCTCCACGCACTTCTCGGCGAGTCGCTCAAGAGGCGCCTGACGACGCTCGTCGCCGACGCCGGCTTCGGCAAGTCGACCCTGCTCGGCGCCTGGGCGGCAGAGGTGAACTCGGCCTGGCTGAGCGTTTCGCCGGAGGACGCCTCGCTCGCAGCGCTCTCGAGAAGCCTCGCCGACGCGCTTCGGCTTCGCGTCCCATCGCTCCCCACCGACGCAGCCCGCGCGATCGTCTCGGCGGGCGGGCCGGGCATGGAGCACGACGAGCCCGCCCGGGCGCGCGGCTTCGCAGCCGTCGTCTGCGAGTCGCTGCAGGCGGAGCTGCGGCGCGACCTCGTGCTCGTCGTCGACGACGTCCACGAGGTGTTCGGCTCACCCGGCGCCGTGCAGCTGATCGAGGCGCTCTGCCGACAGGCGCCGCCACGGCTCCACCTCGTTCTCTCGTCGCGCAGCGAGCTGCCGTTCCCTATCGAACGCCTTCGCGGGCAAGGGCAGGTGCTCGAGCTCACGAGCGCGGCGCTCGCGTTCGACGCCGGCGAGACGGCGGCGCTGCTCGAGGCGCACGTCGGGCGCGCCGACACGGAGATCGCCGCGGAGCTCCACGGCGCGACGGGCGGCTGGCCCGCAGCCGTGCGGCTCGCCGTCGAGGCGCTGCGCGGGCTGCCGCCCGCCCGTCATCCCGACGCGCTCGAGGCGATCGGTAGGCCAGGCGGCCCCCTCCTCGCGTACCTCGCCTCCGAGGTGTTCGCGCATGAGCCGTCGGAGGTGTCGAAGCTCGTCGGCACCGTCGCGCCGCTCGACCGCTTCAGCACCGAGCTGTGCGAGGCGCTCGGGATCGGTACCGCCGGAGAGATGCTGCGCGCGCTGGCGCGACGCGGCCTCTTCGTCGAGCTGCAGGGACAGGTCGGCAGCTGGTACACCCTCGGCGCCCCCGTGCGGGAGTACGCGCTGACCCGCCTGGTCCCCGACGATCCAGGGGCGACGGAGATCCGCCGCAGGGCGGCGGCGTGGTTCCTGGAGCACGACGATCCGCACGAGGCGCTTCGCTGCCTCACCGCGGCCGGCGACCTCGACGGCGTCGTCGAGCTGCTCTCGGCCCACGGCCAGTCGCTCCTCGCACGGGGAAGCGTCGACGCGGTCGTCCGCGCGGTCGAGCGCATCGATCCGGCACGCCGATCGCCGGCGATCGAGGAGGTCGCGGGCGAGGCGTACCAGATCCGCGGCGCATGGGACGAAGCGCTGCGATGCTTCGACCGGGCTGCCGGCACGTCGGAGCACCTGCCCGCCGGGCTCGCCTGGCGGATGGGGCTGCTCCACTACCTCGGCGGTCGCCTCGACGAGGCGGTTGCGACGCTCGACCGCGTGGGGGACGAGGGA
Source organism: Gaiella sp. (assembly GCA_035691005.1). Lineage (GTDB taxonomy): Bacteria > Actinomycetota > Thermoleophilia > Gaiellales > Gaiellaceae > Gaiella. Next base: position 2,774 of record DASSJV010000047.1, read on the forward strand.
GAGCCTGCGGACTTCGGGCTGCTGTTCGCCTGGCGCGCCTCGGTGCAGTGGATCCGCGGGGACGCCAAGGGGTGCCGTGCAGACGCTGAGCGTGCGTTCGCGATCGCGTCGGAGGCACGGGACGACCGTGCGCTCGCGGCCGCGCACACCGTGCTCGCCATGCTCGCCGCCCTCGAGGGCGACCGGAGCGCGAACGAGGCCCACTATCTGCGCGCGCTCGACTACGCCGAGCGCGCGGGGGACGTCCTGCAGACCATTCGCGTCCGCACGAACCGCGGGTCCCGGCACCTCGAGGAGTGCTCCTACGAGGAGGCGATCGCCGAGCTCGACGTCGCACTCGGTCTCGCCGACCTCGCAGGCTTCGCCGCGTTCCGCGCCCTGGCACTGACGAACCGCGGCCAGGCACTCGCCAGCCTCGGCAGGTTCGAGGAGGCCGTCGCCGACCTGGAGGCCGCTTTCGAGCTGTACCAGCGGCTCGGCTCGCGCATGGTCGCCTACCCGCTGGGACGCCTCGGCGAGGTCTACCTCGCCCGTGGCGAATGGGCGCTCGCGCGGGCGGTGTTCGAGGAGGCGATCACACACGCCGAGCCTGCGGGAGACGCCCAGGGGCTCGTTCCGGCGCTGGTGGGGCTCGCGCGCGTCCTCGCGGCCGACGAGCCCGAGACCGCCGACCGGCTGATCGAGCAGGCGCTGTCCTTCGGCCCCGGCATGGGCCATGTCGGGGCGCTCGTCGGCGCGGGCCGGGTGGCTCTTGCCCACGGCGACCTCGGTCGGGCGGCGGCACTCGCCGACGACGCCGCCTCCGCGGCGGGCGTGCGCCGCGACTGGGGCGGTCTGGCCGAGTCGCTCGAGCTCCGGGTGCTCGCGTCGGAGGACCGGGTCGCGGAACGAGACCGGCTCCGCGAGGCCCAGGAGCTCTGGACCAGCCTCGGCAACCCCGTCGGCGCCGCCCGCGTCGAGCTCATCGACGCGCTCCTCGGAGACGACGCGACCCGCGCGAAGGACGCGGAGGACCGCCTGCGCGCGCTCGGCGTGCGGGGCGAGCACGCCGGCGGGCGGTCGCGCGGCGAGGCGCAGCCCGCACCCGTCGTCGTGCAGTCACTCGGACGCTTCCGCGTGCTCCGCGACGGGCGCGCCGTTCCCTCGGCGGCCTGGCAGTCCCGGAAGGCGCGCGAGCTGCTCAAGATCCTCGTTGCGCGGAACGGCCGGCCGATCCCGCGCGAGGCGCTCATGGAGGCGCTCTGGCCCGAGCAGAGCCCGGCCCCCCTCGGCAACCGCCTCTCCGTGCTCTTGAGCACCGTCCGTGCGGTGCTCGACCCGGAGAAGCGGTTCGACCCGGAGCACTTCGTCGCGGCGGACCGGGGCGCGGTGTGGCTCGAGGTCGACCACCTCGAGCTCGACGTCCGGCGCTTCGTGAGTGCCGCACGCGATGCGCTCGACGCGCGGCGTGGCGGCGACCGGCGGGGGCACGCGCGCCTCGTCCGGGCAGAGGAGCTCTACGCGGGAGACTTTCTCGAGGAGGACGCGTACGAGGACTGGGCGGTCTCCCGCCGCGAGGAGGCGCGGGCGCTCTACACGGAGCTCGCCCGTGCGCTCGCCGACGACTGCGCAGCGGACGGCGCCCCGGACGCCGCGGCGCGCTACTACCGCAGGATCCTCGAGCGCGACTCCTACGACGAGCCTGCGCACCTCGGGCTCGTGACCGCCCTCGAGGCCGCGGGCCGCCACGGCGAGGCGCGCCGGGCCTACCGCGCCTATTGCGGCCGGATGGACACGATCGGCGCGGAGTCGGCGCCGTTTCCGCGCGCGCCGGCTCGGCCCTAACGCCGCTCTAAGGGCACCCGAACGCCCGTCTGCAGCATGTGGCCCGTGCGGCACAGGGAGCAGACGGCGACACGCGACGCCCGCCCGGGGGGAACGGCGACGCGGACGTTCGTGGTGCGTATCCCAGTGCCTGCAGAGCCGCCCGGTGACGGCCCGGGCGCGCTTCGCGGCGTCGTCGACCATGTCCAGAGTGGGCGCAGGGCCGCGTTCGCGGACGAGGCGGCGCTGCTTGCGCTACTCCGCGCGTGGGGCGCGACGACGTAGCGACCTCGGGGGAGGCCGCGAGGCGACGGGGATGCGCGTGACGTCCCCGTCGCACTCCCGGCGAACCGTCAGGGCCGCTTGGTGCGGGGCTCTTCGATCGTGGGGAGCGCGTCGAGGTCGCGCGTCACGCTCTCGACGAAGTCGTCGTCCTCGGGGCTGACGACGCGCAGCTTGGCCTTACGCCGCTCCCGCTCGCGCCGGCGCCGCGCATCGGCGCCGACCACGCCCGAAACCCTCGGCCACTCCGCGGCGACGACCAGGAGGACGCCGAGGGCGAGCAGGACGATCCACGGCCAGCTCACGAATGGTCATTCTAGAGGCTCGGCTGGGGTCGTGGGAGCCTCAGACCGGGCGGACGAGCGCCTGCCGCGCCGCCTCGACACGGGACCGCGCCGCGCACCCTTCGAGGTGGTCGTCCACGAGGCCCATCGCCTGCATGAAGGCGTACACCGTGGTCGGCCCGACGAACGTCCACCCCCGGCGCTTCAGATCCTTCGCGAGCGCGCGCGACTCGTCGGTCTGGGCCACGCCCGCGAGGGCCGCGTGCGTCGCGCGCCGCGGCCGCGCGGACGCAGCCGGCTCGAAGCGCCACACGAACGCGGCGAGCGACCCTGCCTCGTCGACCAGCTCCTCGGCGCGACGCGCGTTGTTGATCGCCGACTCGATCTTCCCCCGGTGGCGGACGATCGCGGCGTCGCCGAGCAGGCGCTCGACGTCGCGCTCGCCGAACCGCGCGACGCGGCGGAAGTCGAAGCCGGCGAACGCCTCCCGGAACGCCTCGCGCTTGCGGAGGATCGTCAACCAGGAGAGCCCGGCCTGGAACCCCTCGAGCGTGAGCTTCTCGAACAGGCGCACGTCGTCCGTGACGGGCATGCCCCACTCGTCGTCGTGGTACGCACGGTAGGCGAGGTCTGCGCCGCCGCCCCACCAGCAACGCGTGACGCCGTCCTCGTTCTCGACGAGCCCCGCGGCGAGCGCCACCTTGGCCTACCCGCGGCCGCCGCCCGCGCGCACGATCTCCATCGGGAGGTCCGCGAGCGGCACGCCGCCGGACGCGGTCACGAGCCAGGTGTCCTGCATGTACAGGCAGTCCTCCCCGTTCTCCGCGATCGCGTGCGGGTGCATCGAGAGCACCATGTTCTCCGCGAGCTCGGTCTCGACTCCCTCCCCGATCTTCGGGAACTCGATCATCGTCATCCCGATCGAGTGCCCCGTCACGTGCCCCAGGTGGTAGCCGCGGTCGTGGAAGCCCTTCGAGACTGCCATGTGGACGTCGTGGCAGGTCGCGCCGGCGCGCATGCCGGTCCTCGCCGCCTCGTAGTACTCGGTGTACGCGTCGGCCATCGCGGCGGTGTCGGCCGAGAGTCTCGCGCCGGGCGCGGCGAGCGCGCGCGAGACCTCGACCCAGTGCATCCCCGGCCCCGCGATCTCGAGCGACGGGAGGACGAAGTCGCCCAGCACCTCTTCCTTCCGCGCGATCTTGAACTCGGGGAACGCGACACCGGAGCGGCCGGGCGCGGTGAGCACCATGTTCATCGTCAGCCGGCCGCAGCCCTCGGCGACGAAGTACTCCTCCGCGGCGGCCATCACCTCGGCCGCCGAGCGGCCGGGCGCGTACGCCTCGGCGAACAGCTCGAAGCCGCGGCGGTTGATGCGCACGGAGTCCTTGACGCTCTCGAGCTCCGCGTCGCTCTTCACGGCGCGGGCGTGGTCGAACTCGACGTCGAACGGCACGACCTCGAGCGCCTCGAGCTCGCGGTAGTCGCGCACGGTCATCACGTAGTCGAGCCCGTAGACGCCGATTCGCCGCCAGCCGCGGTCCTTCGCGTGGTCGGCGATGGCGCGGCCCGGGTGGGGGTCGAAGCGCTGCTCGACCTGCGCCATCCCGTGCTCGCCGACGTAGCGCGCCTCGGCCGGGAAGACGACGAACGGGTCGCCCTCCGCGGGCACGACGACGTATGCGTAGCGGTGGACGATCTGGAACCCCGAGAGGTACGTGACCGCCCCCTCGAACCCCGAGTACTCGCTCCCGGAGACGACGAGGCCGTCGAGCGCGTGCTCCGCCATGGCGGCGCGGACGTTCGCGAGCCTCCGGTCGAGCTCGTTGGCGATGTCTACGGCTGTTGCCATGAAGCCTCAACTCCCTTGATCAGTGCGCTGACGGCGTCGTGCAGTGGGGTCGGCACGCCGAGCTCGCGGCCGAAGCGGGCAATCCCGCCGTTCAGGTAGTCGACCTCGGTCGGCCGGCGCGCCTCGACGTCCTGAAGCATCGAGGCCTTGTGGCCATACGCGACGTCGGGGCGTGCGGCGTGGTCGATCAGCTCCTCCGGGTCCGCGTCGAGGACGATGCCCTGCGCCGCCGCGACCGCCTTCCCCTCGGCGACGAGCCCCGAGACGAGGGCGCGCAGGTCGGGCCGCTCGCAGACGCGACCGTGCGTCAGCCCCGTGAGCGCGCCGATCGGGTTCGTCGACGCGTTGAAGATCACCTTCCGCCACTGCGGCGGACGCGCGTCCGCGACCGCGGTCGCGGGCATCCCTGCGCGCGTGCAGGCGTCGGCGAGCGGCTCGATCGCGGAGAGCGTGAGCGGGCTCGGCTCGAACGGGCCGAACGTCGTGTCGCCCTTCACGTCCCACTGGACGACGCCGGGCTCGAGCAGCTTCCCCGCGGGGAACGTCGTCCCGCGGATCACGCGGTCGGCGTGCTCCGCGAGCGTCTCCTCGTTCCCGACCCCGTTCATCACGGACGCGACGGAGCCGCCGTCACGGAAGACGTGGGCGGTCGCCGCGATCGCGGGTCCCGCGTGCATCGCCTTCGTCGCGACGATGCCGTAGTCGCACGGCGGGATCGCCGCCGCGTCGCTCGTTGCGTGCGGACGCCCCGTCACCTCGCCTGCACCGACGAGCCTGAGCCCGTCGCGCTCGATCGCCTCCACGTGGGCGTCGTTCAGGTCGAACGCCCACACCTCGACGTCGTCCAGCGTCGCCAGATTCGCGGCGAACAGCGAGCCGACGGCACCGCAACCGACCACGCAGATCCTCATCGTCCTCCTCCCTCGGGTGCCGGCGCGGCGGCCGGCGTGGAACGTCGAAAGCGCGGCAGCGAGAACTCGCGGCCGCCCGTGAGGCCGCTCGGACGAAGCACCAGGACCGCTGCCATCAGCGTCCCGAGGATCACGAGCCGCGCTCCCTGCGGCAGGTCGATGGTGAACCCGACGCCGACGCCCTGCTCCGCCTCGCTCAGGAACGAGTCGAGGCCGCTCACGGCGAGCGCCCCGACGACCGCGCCCCAGAGGCTCGAGACGCCACCGATGACGAGCATCGCGAGCGTGATGAACGTGAGCTCCAGATAGACCTGGTCGGCCGTGATCGAGCCGAGCATGTGGACGTAGAGGCCGCCTGCGAGGCCGGCGAGCGTGCCGGAGAGGGTGAACGCCCAGAGGCGCTGGCGGTGGACGTCGATTCCGACCGCCCGCGCCGCGGCGGGGTCCTCGCGGGTCGCACGGAGCGATCTGCCGAGCCGGCTCCGCTGGTAGGCGAAGGCGACGGCGATGACCACGACGGTGCCGATCGCCGCCTGTAGTAGGTCGGTCGTCTCGGGGACGAGCGCGAGGGTCGTCGCGCCCGGGCCGATCTTCGTCCACTCGCGCAGGAGGTTGTGGGTGATCTCGAGCACGGCGAACGTCGCGATGCCCGCGGCGAGCCCCGAGAGCCGCATCAGCGGCACCCCGACCAGGAACGCGAAGAGGCCGCCTGCGGCGGCGGCGAGCACGAGCGACGAGAAGTTGCCGATCGTGTGATCCCGCAGCAGCGGATAGAGGTCGGGCAGGACGCCGGTCTTCGACTCGAGCGGGATCGTCATCACCCCGGCGGCGAAGGCACCCACGGCCACGAAGCTGATCTGGCCGAACGAGAGGACGCCGGAGTTCCCGACGAAGACGTAGATCGCGACGACGATCGCGACCGAGACGATCGCCGTGAGGAAGTAGATCTCGATCGCGCGCGACGTGAAGGAGCCGACGACCGCCGTCGCGACGACGAGCAGGACGGGCGCGAGAAGCTGCGCGGCCTCGTCGACCCGGCGACTCACAGTCGCTCCACCAAGCCGGTGCGGCCGCGTGCGAAGAGCCCCGACGGACGGATGAGCAGCACGACGATCACGAGCGCGAACACGACCGAGGGCAGGAACACCGTCTTGTCGGTCGGGAGCGCCCCGTTGATCACGCCGGTGACGAAGCCGATCGCGAAGCCGCCGAGCATCGCCGTCCAGAGCCGGTCGATCCCGCCCACCACGACGCCGACGAGCACGATGATCGTGTCCTTGAGGGCGAAGTCGGGCGAGACGAGCGGGTTCTGCACGGTGAGGATCACCGCGACCGCCGCTGCGAGCAGCGCGGAGAGCAGGACGGCGGCGCCGATCACGGTGTTGGCGCGGACGCCGAGCAGCCGCGCCGTGCCGAAGTCGGTCGCGGCGGCACGCATCTGCAGCCCGATCCGCGTCCGCGTGAGGAGCAGCGCGAGGAGGCCGAGCGAGACCACGGCGACGACCACCGCGACGATCGTCACCTTGCGGATCTCGACGCCCCACACCGTGACGGCCCGGTTGAGCGACGCCACCGACGCCGCCGGCTCGCCGATCGTGTCGTCGTGGACGTCGATCAGCAGCGCGACGTTCTGCAGGAGGAACGCTACCGCGAAGGTCGTCACGAGCATCACGGCCGGCGATTGGGTGCGCAGGGGCCGGAACACGAGCCGGTCCATCACCGTCGAGACCGCCACGGTGACGACGACGCACATCGCGATCCCCGCCCAGGTCGGCCAGCCCGCCTGCGACGTGAAGGCGAGCGCGTACGCACCGGCCATCACGATCTGCCCGTAGGCGAAGTTCACGAGGCGGAGCACGCCGAAGACGAGGCCGATCCCGACCGCCATCAGCGCGTAGACCGCGCCGAGCCCGACCGCGTCGACGACCGTCTGGGCGTCGATCGACCCGACGACCGCGCCGCTCACGAGAGGTAGGCGTGCACCATCGCCTCCGTGTCGTTCGCGTCGTCCGGGCCCAGCGTGAGGCGGATCTCCCCGTTCGCCATCAGGTACGTGCGGTCGGCGAACGCAACGGTCCGCTGCGCTCGCTGCTCGACGAGCAGCACGGTGATCCCGCGCCGCCTGATCTCCGCGAGCGCGTCGAAGACCACGTCGACCACGCGCGGCGCGAGCCCGAGCGACGGCTCGTCGAGGAGCAGCAGCTCGGGCCCGGCGACGAGGGCGCGGCCGATCGCGAGCTGCTGCTGCTGCCCGCCCGACAGCGCGCCCGCCTGGCGACGCCCGAACTCCCGCACGACCGGGAACAGGCCGTAGACCTCCTCCACCGCCTCCTCCACGCCCTCGCGGCTCCGCCGGCCGCTGAGGCCGAGGCGCAGGTTCTCCTCGACGGTCAGCTCGGCGAAGATCCTCCGTCCCTCGGGCACGAGCGCGACGCCGGAGCGGGCGATCGCCTCGGGAGCACGGCCGCGAACCGAGCGACCGGCGACGCGGACGTCGCCGGCCTCGACGGAGACCGCGCCCATGATCGCGTGGAGGGTGGTCGACTTCCCCGCCCCGTTCGGCCCGATGAGGCCGACGATCTCCCCGCGCCGCACCTCCAGGTCGAGGCCGCGAACCGCCGTGACCCCGCCGTAGCGCACGGTGAGGTGCTCGAGCTCGAGCACCGTCGGACCGCTGCTCGCGTCGCTCACGCCTCGTCCTCCGCCACCGCGCTCTCGCCGAGGTAGGCGGCCGCGACGTCGAGGTTGGCACGGATGTCGGCCGGCGTGCCCTCCGCCAGCACGCGACCCTGGTCGAGCACCTGGATCCGGTCGCAGACGTCCATGATCAGGGCCATGTTGTGGTCGATCAGGAGGACGCCCGCCTCGTGGTCGTCGCGCACCGCCCGGACGACCGCCGCGAACGCGGGCACCTCGGCTTCGGTCAGCCCGGCCGCGGGCTCGTCCATCAGGACGTAGCGGGGCTCGGTCGCGAGAGCGCGAGCCACGCCGAGCCGGCGCTCGTCGCCGTGAGGCAGCGACGAGGCGGCCGCGTCGGCGCGGCCGTCGAGGCCGAGGAGCTCGAGCAGCTCGTCGGCGCGACGCCTCGCCTCGCGCGGCCCGGTCCCGGTGCCGATCGCGGCGATCTCCACGTTCTCGCGAACGGTGAGGTTCCGGAACGACCGGCTGTGCTGGAACGTGCGGGCGAGGCCCGCCCGGCCGCGCCGGTGCGCCGGCCAGCGGGTCACGTCCTCCCCGTCGAGCTCGACGGTGCCGGACGTCGGGGCGTCGAACCCCGAGAGGACGTTCACGAGCGTCGACTTCCCCGCGCCGTTCGGGCCGATCAGCCCCACGACCTCCGTGCGGCGCACCTCGGTGGTGACGCCGTCGAGCGCGCGCACTCCTTCGAACGATCGCGAGACCGCGGTGGCCCGGAGTGCTGCTCCGGGCCACCGCTGCTCGTCTGACTGGCTGGTCTCGGTCAAGCAAGCCCTAGATCTTCGGGACGACCTTTGCCGTCACCGTTCCGACGATCTTCGGCTTGCTGTCCTGGATGCGCAGCACGCGGTACTGACGGCCGAACACGGTGTGGAGCTGCGGCGAGAAGCTCACCAGCCCGGAGACCGTCGGCACCTTCTTGAACCGCTCCATCTGCGCCGCGAGCCGGGCTCCGTTGGTCGACCCCTTCGCCCGCTTGATCGCGGTGACGACGCCGTCGATCGCGGCGGCGCCGGTGACGAACCCGCCGGTGCCCGCCTTGACCTTCTTCGCGAGCGCGTTCACCGCCTTGCTCGGGTCGTCCCCGAACGCCGAGGCGAACGTGACCGCGTAGTAGTTCGAGATCGAGGGGTCCTTCGGGAGCCAGTACGTCCCGTCGCCCGCCCACGAGTTGAGGACCGGCACGTCGTTGCCGAGCGTGCGAAGCCCGGCCACGAGCGCCGGCAGCTCGCCGAACGAGGTCGACGTGACGACGACGTCCGCGTCGACGCTGTTCAGCCTGCTGACCGCGTTGTTCACGTTGTTCGCGCCCGTGGCGTAGCTCTCGCGGTCGACGATCTTGCCGCCGAGCTGCGTGAAGCGGGCTTCGAACGCCTGGACGACGTTCTTGAAGTACACGAGCAGCGTGTTCGTCGCCGTGGCGGCCGTCTTCCAGCCGCGGCTCCAGGCGTACTGCGCCATCGCGGAGCCCTCGTCCTGCGCGACGTTGCCGAAGCTGAACGCGAGCTTGCCCTTCGCGCCGAAGCGCTTCGGGCCCATCTGGTCGGTGCCGATGCAGGGCGCGATCGCGAGGAGCCCCTTGTTGATCGCTTCCTGGACCACCGGCGTCGCATAGTCGACGTCGCAGGTCGTGAAGACGATGTTGGCCCCTCCCCCGATGAGGCTCGCGGCGCACGACTTCGCCTTCGCCGGGTTGTTGTTCTGGGTGTCGCAGGTACGGATCTGCAGCTTGCGGCCGAGCACCCCGCCCTTTGCGTTGATCTGGCTGACGCGGACCTTGGCCGCGGCAAGCGCCGGGCCGTCGAACGGCGCCATGTTGCCCTTGCTGTCGAATGCCCAGCCGATCACGATCGGGCTGGAACTGGCCGCAGACGCCGATGCGGCGATCACCGCGAGGACCGCCGTGAGCGTCGCAAGGAGCGCCACGAACGCTCCGGTCTTCCTGTGTCTCATCACGCCTCCTGGGCTTGACGGGTGGTGGACGGTTGGTGCCAGGACTCCTCCTTTGCTTTGACGAGGCGATAGAGCGCCGTGTGCAGCGGCACCGGGACCCCGTGGCGCTCTGCCTCGCGGACGAGCGAGCCGGTGATCAGGTCGATCTCCGTCGTCCGATGTGCTTCGACGTCTTCGAGCATCGACGGATAGTGGGCGTGGCCGCGCTGGGTCGCGAGCACGTTCATCTCCCAGGGGTCCTCGTAGAGCTCGACGCCCGCCGCGGACGCGACCGCCTTGCCCTCGTCGATCAGGTCGTGGACGAGGTGGCCGAGGTCGGCCGGCGTCTCCTCGCGCGCGAAGTGCGCGTCGTGCGGGAGCCCTGTGAGGGCGGCGACCGCGTTCACAGTCGCGTTGAAGATCAGCTTCGACCAGCGTGCGGGGCGCAGGTCCGGGAACGTCTCCGCCTCGAGGCCCGAGCTCCGCACGAGCGCGCCGACCTCCTCCACGCGCGCGTACGGCGTGTCCTCGTACGGTCCCATCCAGGTGGCCGTGTCCAGGATGTACTCCACCTCGGTGTCCGAGTGCTTCGTCCCGGACATGAAGGTCACGGCGGAGACGAGCTGCCAGTCGCCGTGGGCGCGCACGACCTCCTCTGCGCCGAGGCCGTTGAGCGTCGTCATCACGGTGGCGTCCGGGAACCGCCCCGCGAGCGAGGAGGCGGCATCCTCGAGACCGTCCGCCTTCGTCGCGACGATGCCGAGGTCGAAGGCGGGCAGCTCGTCCGGGTCGGTCGTCGCGAAGATGGTCGCGTGCCGGTCGCTCCGGCCGGTGATGCGCAGGCCCTCGCGGTTGAGCGCGTCCGCGTGATCCTGCCGACGCGTGAGCACCGAGACGTCGGCCACGTCGGCGAGGTGTCCCGCGTAGAGGCTGCCGATCACTCCACCGCCGATCACGCAGACGCTTTGGATCACGACCCGGCCTGGGCCAGTTCGGCCGCCGCCGACCGGACGCGCGGCATCACCGCCCCGGCGAAGAGCTCCTGGTTCTTGATCGCCATCCAGTGCGGCGCCCCGCCCGCGTTGACCGTGATGCCGATCTCCGAGATGCCCGGGCAGATCTTCCGCGTCTCTGCGATCCGCTCGACGATGTCGTCGGGCGTCCCGACCCAGACGTAGTCGTCTTCGACGAGCTGCTCGAACGGCACCTCGGCGAGCTGCTCCATGATCCCGGACGCGTAGAAGCCGTAGCCGGCCTTGCCGAGCGCGTCGGCCGCGGGCTTCTCGTACTCGAGGAGCGGCGAGCTGTTGCCGTAGATGAACTTCGACACCCAGTCGCGCGCCTCGCGGAGCGCGGTCTCGCGGTCGTCGTCGAGGTGACAGGCGTGGATCCAGACGATGTCGGGCGACGTGCCGTGTTCCTCGCATTTCGCGCGGTAGAGGTCGAGCTGCTCCTCGAGCGCCTTGTAGGGAAGCAGCGGCGGCACGGCGACGCCCCAGCCGTGCTCGGCCGCGAGCTCGTATGTGCGGTCCGACGTGCCCCCGAGGAAGATCCGGAAGCTGCGCTTCGGGAACGGGACGATGTGCGAATCGGCGACCTCGAAGTACTCCCCCTTGTGCGAGAACCGCTCGTTCCCGAGGGCAGTGAAGAGGAGGTCGACCGCCTCCTCGTACTTCGGGCGCGCATGTTCGTCGAGCGGCACCCCGGCCTTCTCGGGGATCCACCCGTGGCCGCGCCCGACGCCCCACTCGTAGCGCCCGCCGGTGAGGATGTCGGTCACCGCGATCTCCGAGGCGAGCACCATCGGGTTGTGGTACGGCAGCGCGTGGAGCATCGTCCGGAAGTTGATCGTGCGCGTGCGCTGCGCAGCGGCCGCGAAGAGCGCCGTCGGGTGCGCCGAGACCGAGAACTTCGGGAAGAAGAAATGCTCGATCGACGCGTAGCAGTCGTACCCGAGACGGTCGGCGTTGACGATCTGCTCGATGACCTCGCCGTACAGCTGCTCAGGAGTCTTGCCCTCGTGGAGCTGCATCTCGGTGTAGAGGCTGAAACGCATCGACCCTCCTCCCTGTGACATGTCAAGCGTCGAGTATCCCGTAGCTTGTCATGTCAGTCAATCGCGACCCGGGGCGGTGTGGCTAGAACTCGGCGCCCTGCCAGCGCAAATCCCGCCCGCTGACCTCGATCGCGCGGATCGCGACGGGCTCGCCGTCCTCGGCCTCGTGCACCGGCGACCAGACGCCCCACGAGCGCCGGTAGTAGAGGAGCGGCGGCTCGAGCTCGGGCCGCACGCCCCCGTCCTCGACGAGTCCGATCAGCAGCGCATGGTCGCCGACCTCGAGCTCGTGGACCGTCGTGCACTCCGCCCAGGCGAGGGCGTCTTCGTGCAGGAGCGGCAGGCCCGTTGCCCCGGGCTGCCACGGCACCTCCGAGAACTTGTCGTGCTCCTTCGACGCGAAGAGCAGGCAGAGGTCGCTCCGCCCCGCGCCGATGAAGTTGACCGCGAACGTGCGCCGCTCGCGCAGTGCCTCCAGCGTCCGCGAGCCGAGATCGACCGAGACCAGCACCGTGGGCGGCTCGGCGGAGATGCTGCAGACCGCTGTCGTCGTCAGCCCGCGCGGCACGCCGTCGCGCGTGGTCGTCGTGACGATCGCCACCCCGGTCGGAAAGGAGGCCATCACGTCGAAGAACCGCTGCCGGTCGATCGGCATGTCTAGTGGACGTGTCCGTACGTTCGTTCGTGTTCAGCGGTCATCAGACCAAGCAGCCCAAGGACGCAGGGAGCCTCGATACCAGAAGGTATCGAGGCGACTGAGGACGCCGGGATGCGCCGTGTCTGGAGGCCGCTGGGCACACAATCGTAGGTGCGGATTCGTCCACTAGCGCTCCGTGCGGCGGGCCTGCTTCCTCGCGAGGCGCCGGAAGTCCGCGTCGGAGACGAGCGCCTGACGCTCGGTGCCGAGCCGCTTGACCGCCTCGAGGAGCGCCGCCTGGTCGTCGGCGTCCGCCTCGAGCCCGAGCCTGGCGAGCGTGATCCGGATCGAGTCGATCCCGCTCTTCTTGCCGAGCACGATCCCGCGCTCCGCCCCGACGAGCTCCGAGGCGTAGGGCTCGATCGCCGGCGGGTCGTGGAACTGGGCGGCGACCGCGCCGGACTCACGCGTGAAGAGCGCCTCGCCCGTCACGGCCTTCCAGGGCGGCAGCGGCGTGCCCGCCCGCTCGGCAACGAGCCGCGAGACCTCCCGCGCCTTCGTCAGGTCGAGGCGCGTCGGGATGCCGTACAGCGCCTCGAGCGCGAGCGCGACCTCGAGGAGGTCGGCGTTGCCCGCGCGCTCGCCCATGCCGTTGATCGTCCCCTGCACCCAGGTCGCGCCCGCCTGCACCGCGGCGATCGCCGCGGCCGTGCCGAGGCCGAAGTCGTCGTGGCCGTGCCAGTGGACGGGGACGTCGAGCCGGTCGAGCGCCCGCGACACGAGCAGCGCGGCGGCCTCCGGCGTGGCGATCCCGAGCGTGTCGACGACGACGATCTCCGCCGCCCCGGCCTCGACGGCCGCGTCGTATACCCGGTCGAAGAAGTCGAGCGAGGCGCGGGACGAGTCGACGCCGAAGAACGCCACGTGGATCCCGTTCTCGGTCGCGAACGACACGGCTTTGCCGATCCGCTCGAGCATCGTCTCGCGGGTGACGCCGAGCGCCTCGAGCTTCCCGTCGGAGATCGGGCTCTCGATCACCGAGAAGCGCACGCCGAGCTCGACGAGCGCGTCGACGTCGGCCTGCACCGCGCGGGAGAAGCCCCACACCTCGGCGCGGAGCCCGGCGCCCGCGATCAGCTCGACCGCGCGGAAGTCGTCGGCGGAGACACGAGGGAAGCCTGCTTCGATCCGGTCGACACCCGCCGCGTCCAGCGCCTGCGCGATCTCGAGCTTCTCCTCGGGTGTCAGCACGACCCCGATCGTCTGCTCGCCGTCGCGCAGGGTCGTGTCGTAGAGCCCGACCGGCGAGCGCGGCTGCGGGTCGAGCGCCTGCTCGTTGATCGTCCCCGTCCAGATCCTCGTGCGGTCGAGCGGCACTCCGTCAGCCTGCCTGCACGATCCCGTCGGGGAACGGAGAGAGCTTCTCGGGACCCGCGTCGGTGACGAGGAAGTTGTCCTCGAGACGAAGCCCGCCACCCTGCGGCCAGTAGCACCCTGGCTCTATTGCAAGCACCATGCCGGCGCGCACCTCGCCGCCTCCCGCCTGGTGCGCGTACGGCGGCTCGTGCGCCCGCGCGCCGATGCCGTGGCAGATCGGGTGCGTCGGCTGGCCCGGATACCCCATCGCCTCGATCCCCTCGCGGATGCGGCGGTCGAGCTCCGCGAAGCTCGCGCCCGGGACGCAGAATGCGACCGCGTCGTCGTAGACCGCCCGCAGGGCCGTCTCGAGCTCGGCGTACGTCGTGGTCAGCTCGCCCACCACGACGTTCTTCGTGTGGTCGGCCCAGTAGCCGTCCGCGCAGACCCAGATCTCGAACAGCGTGGGCTCGCCCTCGAGCACCGGCCGGCTGCCCGTCGCCGTGAACGTCCTGATCCCGGGCCCGGCCCAGACGAGCGAGAACCCGAGCGCCAACTCGACCTGCCCGGCCCAGCCCGTGCCCTCTCCGTGCACGAAGCCGAGCCATTCCGCGGCGACCTGCGCCTCGGTCATGCCTGGGCGGATCACCCCGCGGACGTGGTCCATCGCCGCCGCCGCGATCGCGTTCGCGAGACGCATCCGCTCGAGCTCCTGCGCCGTCTTGAGCGCGCGGGCCTCGGCGAGCAGCGGCGTCGCGTCGACCGCCCCGTCGAACGCGTCGAACCACGCCTTCGTGTACGTCGTCGGCTCACCGACCATCCGGTCGGACGCCTGCGTGCCGAGGCTCAGCTCGAGCCCGACCGTGCCGAGCCCGCGCGCGTGGGCGGCGGCGAACTCGAGCGTGCGCGCCCCCGGCGGACGCGGATCGTCCGGGGAGTAGCCCGCGACGAGCCGAACGTCGTCCGTCCACGCGGTGCGCGCTGCGTCGTCGGCCGAGGCCTCGAGGCAGAGCAGCGTCGGCTCGCCCTCGCGCGGGAAGACGACCGCGTCGTAGCCCTTCATCCCCCAGAAGCCCGTCAGGTAGAGGACGTTGTCGGGCGCGCGGGCGACGATGGCGTCGAGCCCCTGCTCCGCCATCAGGCTCCGGACGCGCTCGAGCTTCGCGTCGTCACGAGGCCAGGGCATGCCCCGATTCTGTCATGTCACCCCGCTCAGACGCGTTCGATGCCGACGTAGTTCTCGGCGAACGAGGTCGCCGCGGCGGTCGACGTGCGCAGGTAGCGGAGCTGCGAGAGCTGGAGCCGCAGGTCGAACGCGTCGCCGTCGGGCCGACGATGGAGCATCGTCGTCATCCACCACGAGAAGTGCTCCGCGCGCCAGACCCGCCGCAGGCACGTCTCGGAGTACGCGTCGAGGAGCGACCGGTCTCCGTTCCCGTACCACGCGACGAGCGCCTCCGCGAGGACTCGCACGTCGCGCACCGCGAGGTTGAGGCCTTTCGCCCCCGTCGGCGGGACGATGTGCGCCGCGTCGCCCGCGAGGTAGAGGCTGCCCCACCGCATCGGCTCCGCGACGAAGCTCCGCATCGGGGTGACGCCCTTCTCGAGGACCGGCCCCTCGTGGAGCGTCCAGCCGGGCACGGCGAGGCGCGTCTGGAGCTCCTCCCAGATCCGCTCGTCCGGCCAGGCCCCGAGATCCTCGTCCGGCGCGCACTGGAGGTACAGGCGCGAGAGCTCGGGCGAGCGCATGCTGAGGAGTGCGAAGCCCCGCTCGTGGTGCGCGTAGACGAGCTCGTCGCTCGACGGGCCGACAGCCGCGAGGATCCCGAGCCAGCCGTAGTGGTACTCGCGCACGAAGGTGCGCAGCACGTCAGGCCGGATCGCGGTCCGCGAGACCCCGTGGAACCCGTCGCACCCGGCGACGACGTCGCAGACGAGCTCGTGCTCCGCACCGTCGTGGCGAAACGCGATACGCGGCCGCTCGGTGTCGAGGTCGTCGAGCCCGACCGCCTCGGCCTCGAAGAGCAGCGGTGCTCCGCTCTCCAGCCTCGCCTCGATCAGGTCCTTGACGATCTCCGTCTGGCCGTAGACGACGATGCTCTTCCCGGTCAGCTCGTCGAAGGCGATCCGCTGACGTTCACCCGCGGACTGGAGCTCGACGCCCGTGTGGACGAGCCCTTCGCGTCGCAGCCGCTCCCCCACGCCGGCGTCCTCGAACAGCTGCGCGACGTCGTGCTCGAGGACGCCCGCCCGGATCCGGGCCTCGACGTACTCCCTGCTGCGGTTCTCGAGGATCACGGTCTCGACCCCCGCGCGGTGCAGCAGCCGACCGAGCGTGAGCCCCGCCGGGCCGGCGCCGACGATCCCGACCTGGGTGCGCGTCGCCGGCACGCGATCAGGCGCTCTGCGTGGCGAGCACGACGTCGAACCGGGCGGTCGTGGCGGCCTCGACGTCGGTCACGCTCGCCCCGTCGAGCAGCTCCGTGAGGCAGAGCCGCCCCTCGACGCGCCGGAACACGCAGAGCTCGGTGACGATCGTGTCGACGGCCGCGGGAGCGGTGAGCGGGTACGTGCAACGGTCGACGACCTTGGGCTCCCCGTCCGAGGAGCGAGCGGTCATCGTCACGATCACGCGGCGGGCGCCGACCACGAGGTCCATCGCGCCGCCCACACCGAGGACGTCCTTCCCCGGCACGGCCCAGTTCGCGATGTCGCCGCGCTCGCTCACCTGGAGCGCGCCGAGCACGGCGGTGTCGACGTGACCACCCCTGATCATCGCGAAGCTCTGCGCGCTGTCGAAGTACGCGGCGCCCGGCAGCGCGGTGACGGGTCGCTTCGCCGCGTCGATCAGGTCCTCGTCGAGCGCGTCCTCGTCGGGCGGCGGGCCGACGCCCAGGAGGCCGTTCTCGGTGTGGACGAAGATCTCCGCGTCGGCGTCGAGGTACCGCGGAATCAGGTTGGGGATCCCGATCCCGAGGTTCACGACCTCGCCGGGGCGGAGCTCTCGGGCTGCGCGAGCGGCGATCCGGTGGCGCGGGTCGTCCGTCAACTCCGCTCCACGAGCATGTCGACGTAGAGGTGCGGCGTGTGGATCGATTCGGGGTCGAGCTCGCCCACGTCCAGGATCTCTCCCGCCTCCGCGATCGTCACGCGTGCAGCCGTGGCCATCAACGGGTTGAAGTTGCGCGCCGTGTGCCTGTACCACAGGTTGCCGAGCCGGTCGGCCCGCGCGGCGTAGACGAGCGCGACGTCGGCGCGCAACGGCGGCTCGAGGACGTGCGGAACGCCCCCGACCATGCGTTGCTCCTTCCCCTCGGCGAGCAGCGTGCCGGCGCCCACCGGGGTGAGGAAGCCTCCGATGCCTGCGCCGCCTGCCCGGATCGCCTCGGCGAACGTCCCCTGGGGGAGGAGCGTCGCCTCGATCTCCCCCGCGTTGACGGCGGCGACCGCCTCGGGGTTCGAGGTGAAGTACGACGAGATCCCTCGGCGGATCCGCCCCTGGCGCAGGAGCTTGCCGAGCCCGCGGCCGGGCTCGCCGATGTTGTTCGACACGATCGTGAGGTCGGTGGCGTCCGAATGCTCGACGAGGGCGTCGATCAGCCCGAGCGGCGCGCCGACGAGGCCGAACCCGCCCACCATCACGGTGTCGCCCGAGTTGACGTGGGCGACCGCCTCCTCCGCGCTGGTCAGTGCCAATGCGGTCATCGTCCCGTCGGTTCCCATCGCCTCCCGCTCAGAACGGGAACGGGTGCGAGCCGCGCTGCACCGTGATCCAGCGCGTCTCCGTGAACTCGTCGACGACCGCCGAGCCGCCGAACCGTCCGAACCCGCTGTCCTTCACCCCACCGAACGGCATCTGTGGCTCGTCGCCGACGGGCTGGTCGTTGACGTGGACGATGCCGGCGTCGATGGACTGCGCCAGCGCCATGCCGCGCTCGGCGTCCTGCGTGATGATCCCGGACGCGAGCCCGTACGACGTCGCGTTCGCCCGCTCCACGGCCTGCTCCGCCGAATCGACCACCTCGATCGCGACGACGGGGCCGAAGGTCTCCGACGTCGCGAGCTCCGAATCGGCGGGCACGTCGGCCAGCAGGGTCGCCTGCATGCAGGGCCCCACCGTCTCGCCGCCCGCGAGCAGCGTCGCGCCGTCGCGCACGGCCGCGTCGACGCGCCCCTTGACGGTCTCGAGCGC